>NZ_CP062976.1:661401-992102 GCF_014898075.1 Neisseria yangbaofengii | reverse complement strand
TCAGGCCAACCGCATGAAATCGGCAAAAGCCATCAGCCAAACATTCAATGCTGTCACCGTATTAAAAGGCCGTCAATCCTTGGTTGCCACACCCGATGGGCAGGTTTACACCAATTTCAGCGGCAATGCCGGACTGGCAACGGCAGGCAGCGGCGATGTGTTGACCGGCATCATCGGCAGTCTGTTGGCGCAAGGTATTGCAATGCAAGAAGCCGTGCAAGCCGGTGTGTGGCTGCATGGTGCCGCGGCGGACGTATTACGCGACAGCCAAATCGGTGAAATCGGTATGCTGGCCGGCGAAATTGCACCGGCCGCACGTTGGCTGCGCAATTGGCTCACCAATCAAACGGCTAATCCGGTCAAACTTTGGCACGCGTAATAGTTTAATGATGAATGACAGGCCGTCTGAAACCATAAAATGTATTTTCAGACGGCCTGTTTTGCATTCTCCCGCTAAGACGTGTATGCTTGCGATTTTTATTTTATTGTCAACAATCATGAATAAGCTTACTCAAATCAGCCATTTTATTGGTAAAACCTTTGCTTTTTGGGCGGCATTGTGCGCCATCATCGCGTTTGTTTCCCCTGAAACCTTCAAATGGGTGCTGCAATATGTGCCGATTTTGCTTGGCGTCGTGATGTTCGGCATGGGTTTGACGCTCAGCCCGTCAGATTTCAAAATCATCACCCGTCATCCTAAAGCCGTGATTGTCGGTGTAGTGGCACAATTTGTGATTATGCCGCTGACGGCTTATCTGCTGACCCAATTATTTAACCTGCCGCCTGAAGTGGCCGTCGGTGTGATTTTGGTCGGCTGCTGTCCGGGCGGCACGTCATCCAACGTGATGACTTATCTCGCGCGCGGTAATGTGGCCTTATCGGTGGCGGTGACTTCGATTTCCACTTTATTGGCACCGATTCTCACACCAATGATTTTTATGCTGCTGGCCAACGAATTGCTCGCCATCAATGCCGCAGCAATGTTTGTATCGATTCTGAAGATGGTGTTGCTGCCGATTGTGTCGGGTGTGATTGCGCACACGCTGTTTAAAACCCAAACCGAAAAAGCCGTCGGCGTGTTGCCGTTGATTTCGGTGGTTGCGATTGCCCTGATTATCGGTGCAGTGGTCGGCGCCAGCAAAGACAAAATCGTTGAAAGCGGCTTATTGATTTTTGGTGTGGTGGTGCTGCACAACGGCATCGGTTATCTGCTGGGCTTTTTGGCAGGCAAATTCTGCAAGCTGCCTTACGATGCGCAAAAAACCTTGTCCATCGAAGTGGGCATGCAAAATTCCGGCTTAGGCGCGGCTTTGGCGGCAGCACACTTTGCCACCGCACCGGTGGTGGCCGTGCCAAGCGCGCTGTTTAGTGTATGGCACAATATTTCCGGCTCGCTGCTGGCTTCTTATTGGGCCGGCAAAGCAGATAAAAATGCTTAATTCTTAATGAGTTAAAACAAGGCCGTCTGAAAAATTCATTTCTTTCAGACGGCCTTTTGATGACTGAAACCATCAGAAAGAAAACGGCATATCCTCACAGATATGCCGTTGATTGGGTTAAGAGAACCGCTATATATGGCAGTGGTTTGTGTTTTAGTCCTCTTGCGCCCCGGTTTGCAGGTAGTTTGCCAAACCGATTTTGGCAATCAGTTCCTGCTGGGTCTCAAGCCAGTCGATTTGCTCTTCACTGGTGTCTTTTTGTCTTTCCAACAATTCGCGGCTGACGTAATCTTGTTTTTCTTCACACAAGGCAATGGCAGCGGCCAAGGCCCCGCGTTTTTCGTTTTCCTTGGTCAAATCGCACGCGATGATTTCTTCAGTGCTCTCGCCAATCAGCAACTTGCCCAACTCTTGCAGATTCGGTAAACCTTCCAAAAACAAAATACGCTCAATCAAATCATCGGCTGCTTTCATTTCGATGACGGATTGCTTGTAGAAATGTTTGCCTAAGTCTTCAAAGCCCCAGTTTTTCAAAATGCGGGCATGTAAGAAATATTGGTTGATGGTTACCAAGAGCAAGCCTAAGTTTTTATTCAGCTCGCGGATAACTAAACGGTCGCCTTTCATAGATAGCCTCCTCGTTCAATTACATTTGGCTTTGGTAATAATTGCCTTCGCCAATCAATTCGATCAGGCGCAATTGTTGTTCCAGCCAGTGGGCATGATCTTCTTCAGTGTCTTTCAATTGCTGAATCATCAAGTCACGGGTCACGTAGTCTTGAACTTCTTCGCACAGTTTGATGCCTTTTTTCAGTGCATCGCGCACTTCGTATTCAGTGTTCAAATCTGCTTGCAGGCAGCTTTTTACGTCGGTACCGATATTCATGTCGGCACGAACCATTTTCGGTGTGCCGCCCAACATCAGAATACGGCGGATAAAGTCTTCGGCATGCCGGGTTTCTTCTTCCATTTCGTGATTCAGACGTTCGAACAATTTGGTATAGCCCCATTCTGAATACAGACGCGAGTGGATAAAATATTGATCACGGGCGGCCAATTCGCCGGATAGCAATTCGTTCATATAGTCGATAACTGCTTGATTGCCTTGCATGGTGTTTCCTCTTTCTTGAAATGCCGCTTCGGGCAAATGTGTTGGTTTCGGGATTGGGTGTATTGTATTGAAGATTGCTGCCCAATACAATTTTTCTATTTAAAATACAAACAATTATCAAAAATATCTTAAAGAAAAAAGGCCGTCTGAAAAAATCAATTGGCTGATTTTTATCACTTTTTATTGTCATTGGTATTAAGAATCTCTTACAATACAATCATATATTTACATTCTTTAACCATAAATAAAAGCAAATAAAGCAACAAAATTCATCAAATTTAATTATGAATTATTCTCAACTGCTTTTACGCGTTCTCCTGCAACACCATTGCACCAAGCGTGAAAAATATCCGCATCAATCCGACGGCTCTAATTTTATCGTGTTATAATGCCAAGTTATCTTAAAAATCCTTATTAAGGCACGATTCAAGCCATGAAACAAATCCGCAATATTGCCATCATCGCACACGTCGACCATGGCAAAACCACATTAGTTGACCAGTTATTACGCCAATCAGGCACCTTCCGCGACAACCAGCAGGTTGATGAGCGCGTAATGGACAGCGGCGATATCGAAAAAGAGCGCGGCATCACCATTTTGGCCAAAAACACTGCCATCGAATACGAAGGCTACCACATCAACATCGTCGATACTCCAGGACACGCCGACTTCGGCGGCGAAGTAGAACGCGTATTGGGCATGGTTGACTGCGTAGTATTGTTGGTGGACGCACAAGAAGGCCCTATGCCGCAAACCCGTTTTGTGACCAAAAAAGCATTGGCTTTGGGTCTGAGACCGATCGTCGTGATCAACAAAATCGACAAACCAAGCGCACGTCCAAGCTGGGTAATCGACCAAACTTTCGAACTGTTTGATGCCTTGGGCGCGACTGATGAACAGCTCGACTTCCCGATTGTGTACGCTTCCGGCTTGGGCGGCTTTGCCCGCTTGGAAGAAGACGGAACCGAAAACGACATGCGCGTGTTGTTTGAAACCATTTTGAAACACACGCCGGCACCAAACGGCAGCGCCGATGAAACGCTGCAACTGCAAATCTCCCAACTCGACTACGACAACTACACCGGCCGCTTAGGCATTGGCCGCATTTTGAACGGCCGCATCAAGCCGGGCCAAGTGGTTGCCGTGATGAACCACGACACCCAAGTCGCCCAAGGGCGCATTAACCAATTGTTGGGCTTCAAAGGCTTGGAGCGCGTGCCGTTGGAAGAAGGCGAAGCCGGTGACATCGTGATTATTTCCGGTATCGAAGACATCGGTATCGGCGTAACCATCACCGAAAAAGACAATCCTAAAGGCCTGCCTATGCTCAGCGTTGACGAACCGACCCTGACCATGGACTTTATGGTAAACACCAGCCCGCTTGCCGGCACCGAGGGCAAATTCGTTACCTCACGCCAAATCCGCGACCGCCTGCAAAAAGAATTGCTGACCAACGTTGCCTTGCGCGTGGAAGACACCGATGATGCCGATATTTTCCGCGTATCAGGCCGCGGAGAATTGCACTTGACCATCTTGCTGGAAAACATGCGCCGCGAAGGCTACGAATTGGCTGTCGGCAAACCGCGCGTGGTGTACCGCGAAATCAACGGTGAAAAATGCGAGCCGTATGAGAACCTGACCGTTGACGTACCTGACGACAACCAAGGCGCGGTAATGGAAGAGCTTGGCCGCCGCCGCGGCGAATTGACCAATATGGAAAGTGACGGCAATGGCCGCACCCGCTTGGAATACCACATTCCGGCGCGCGGTTTGATCGGTTTCCAAGGCGAATTCATGACCATGACCCGAGGCACCGGCCTGATGAGCCACGTTTTTGATGATTACGCACCGGTGAAAGCCGATATGCCGGGCCGTCACAACGGCGTGTTGGTTTCCCAAGAGCAAGGCGAAGCCGTGGCTTATGCTTTGTGGAACTTGGAAGACCGTGGCCGCATGTTTGTGTCTCCGGGCGAAAAAATCTACGAAGGCATGATTATCGGTATCCACAGCCGCGACAATGATTTGGTCGTTAACCCATTAAAAGGTAAAAAGCTGACCAACGTGCGCGCCAGCGGCACCGACGAAGCCGTGCGTTTGACCACGCCGATCAAGCTGACTTTGGAAGGTGCTGTAGAGTTTATCGATGATGATGAATTGGTCGAAATTACGCCGCAATCCATCCGCTTGCGTAAACGCCACTTGAGCGAACAAGAGCGCCGCCGCCACTTCAAAAAAGTAGATTAATTTCGGTTTAATCATACAAAGGCCGTCTGAAAAACTATAATGCTTTTTTTCAGACGGCCTTTTTTAACTTGCCTGCCATGATAAATCATTCCGCTCAAACTACCAATGATGAACAGCCCGACACCAATGTCGAGCAAACCGCTCCGCGCAGCAACACCAGCAATGCGCCCAAAGCCGCCATTCACCAAACCTTATATTCTGCCGACAGCTTTGCACAACACGATTATTTAGCCAAAGGCAAAAAACCACCCGAAATCGCACCGGCCAAAGCCGGTCAAACCAATTGGCTGCATTTTGTCGGCATCAACAATATCGACCTGCTCAGGCACACACTTCAGCCCTATGGCATTCACGAATTGGTAATTGAAGACATTCTCAGCCGAAAGCAGCGCCCCAAAATTGAAGATTACGGCCACTATATCTTTATCGCCGCGCAAGTGTACAATTACGGCACCACCAAGTTGCATTCGGATCAAGTGTATTTGGTAGTCGGCAACGATTTTGTGTTGTCGTTCCAGCAAAAGCCGCTGGGTTTATTTAGCCAATTCCATCAGATTATGCGACACAACCCGCATCATGTTTTGGACAAAAACGCTGCATTTTTAGCTTATTATCTGCTCGACCGCATTGTTGACGATTATTTCATCGTCTTGGAAGATTACGACAACCGCGTCGAAGCCATCGACAAAGCCCTGTTCAAAAATGACAACGACGACACACTTTTAAGCCGCATCCACCGCCTCAAACGCGATGCCGTGCGTCTGCGCCGTACTTTACTGCCCATGCGCGACGTGTTTTACCAGCTTGCCGTGCGTGGCGGCTACGATATTTTCAAAGGCGAGTCCACCGTTTACCTACGTGATGTGTACGACCATAACTTGCAACTGATCGAAACACTGGAAGCCTCGCGCGACATGGTCGTCAGCATGATGGACGTGTATTTGTCGTTCCAATCCAACCGCCTGAACCGGCAAATGCGTGTGTTAACCGTCATCACCATCATGTTTATGCCATTAACCGTGATCACCGGCATTTACGGCATGAACTTCGACAATATGCCCGAATTACATTGGCATTACGGCTATTACGCTGTGCTCGGCTTGATGGCGGCCATTATTATCGGCCTGCTGATTTTCTTCTTCCGTAGAAAATGGTTATAGCTAAATTTATAAATTAAATTGGATGATATTTTTTAATTTACTATAATCATTAAATCTATAACAAATACGAGCCATCCATATGGAAAATACCCAACGCCAAGCATCACACGAATTAATCATGTCCGAACTGATGATGCCCGACACCGCCAACTTCAGTGGCAACGTCCACGGCGGCGACTTATTGCGCTTGCTCGACCAAGTGGCCTACTCATGCGCCAGCCGTTACAGCGGCTACTATTGCGTCACCCTTTCCTGCGACCGCGTGTTGTTTAAAGAACCGATTCACATCGGCGAATTGGTCACCTTTTACGCCAGCGTCAACTACACCGGCCGCACATCCATGGAAATCGGCATCCGCGTCGAAGCTCAAAACATCCGCACCGGTAGCATCCGCCACACCAACAGCTGTTATTTCACCATGGTCGCCATGGAAAACGGCCAAACCGTTGAGATTCCGCAATTGGAAGTGAAAACCGAACTGCAACGCTGCCGCTGGGAAAAAGCCAAAAAACGCAAAGAAATGAGCCTGCAAAGCAACAAGATTTCTTGTTAATCTTAAATTTAAACCGGCATCAACAATGCCGTCTCAAACTTTTCAGACGGCATTGTTTTATCGTGATTCAGAATCCCAAGCTTTTTTACAAAATTAGAAATAACTCAAAAATCTTCATGCCGTCATTATTGGATTCAACTCGATAATTCAGTATAGAAATAATCATGCCGTCTGAAAACATTTTTCAGACGGCATGGTATTCATCTCAACCTACGCGGTAAAATGCCAAACTGCCCAATAAATTCGGCAAATATTTCACCTGTTTGCTACCGGCCATTACCGCGCGTTCCTGCACACGGATTTTGTTTTTAGCACACAGCAAATCAAAATCTTTGAGCGTACACCAATGGATATTTGGCGTATTGTACCAATGATACGGCATACGTTCAGACACCGGCATATGGCCGCCCAACGCAATTTGAACGCGGTTGCGCCAATAGCCGAAATTCGGAAAGCTGACAATGGCCTGCTTGGATACGCGCATCAGGCTTTGCAAAATCAATTCGGTATTCTGCATGGCTTGAATGGTTTGGCTCAACACAATCACATCAAACGAATTGTCGCCAAACTCTTCCAAGCCTTGTTCCAAATCAGCCTGAATCACGTTCACGCCGCGCGCCATGGCAGCGATGATGCTGCCGGTGTCGATTTCAATGCCGTAGCCACTGCAATTTTTGTGCGCCACCAAGGCGGCCAGCAATTCACCGTCGCCGCAGCCCAAATCCAATACGCGGCTGCCTTCCGGAATCCAGTCATAAATCAATTGTAAATCATCGCGTAAATTCATGACTGAACCTCCTTGACAACATTGTTCATATAAGCGGCGACAGCGCGGATATAGGCATCGTCTTCCATCAAAAAGGCATCATGGCCGTGGTTGGACTGCACTTCGATATACTGCACCGGTTTACGCGCGGCAATCAGCGCTTTGACCAACTCTTTCGAGCGCTCGGGCGAAAAACGCCAGTCGGTGCTGAAGCTGGCGACAAAAAATTTGGCCTGCACATTTTGCAGCGCTTTGCTCAGATTGTTATTAAAATCTGCCGCCGGATCAAAATAATCCAAGGCTTTGGTCATCAATAAATAAGTATTGGCATCAAAGCGTCCGGCAAACTTATCGCCTTGATAGCGAAGATACGATTCGACTTCAAATTCTACGCCGTAGCCGTATTGATAGCCGTCTGAATGCAGTTCGCGGCCGAATTTTTTGCCCAAGCCCTCTTCGGCCAGATAAGTAATATGCCCCATCATGCGGGCGATGCGTAGGCCGCGGGTCGGGATTTTTTGCTCGCGCGCGTAGTGCCCTTCGTTGAAATCAGGGTCGGTCAAAATCGCTTGGCGGGCAACATCGTTAAACGCAATATTTTGCGTAGAAAGTTTCGGTGCAGAAGCAATCACCAAAGCGTGGCGCACACGTTCGGGAAAATCAATCGTCCACTGCAACGCCTGCATGCCGCCCAAGCTGCCGCCGACAATCGCCGCCCATTGTTCGATACCCAAGGCATCGGCCAACATGGCTTGCGATTTCACCCAGTCTTTTACCGTCACCACCGGAAAATCGGCACCGTAATCCCTACCGGTAGCAGGGTTTTCTGACAAAGGTCCTGTTGTGCCGTGGCAGCCGCCCAAATTATTCAAGCCGACCACAAAAAAACGCTCGGTATCAATCGGCTTACCCGGGCCGACCATGCTGTCCCACCAGCCCGGGTATTTGTCTTCCGCCGTATGGTAGCCGGCAACATGGTGGTTGCCTGATAATGCATGGCAAATCAATACTGCGTTGGATTTTTCCGCATTCAATTCGCCGTAGGTCTCAATCATCAAATCAAAACGCGGCAAAGTCTGGCCGTTTGCCAGCGCCAAGGGCGTTTCAAATGCAACTTTTCGGGGTGCCACAATGCCCACCGAGCCATTTTTATTCATGATTATTCCAAGGATAATGCAAAAAATGTATTATAACGTTTAGCCAACATTTTGACATATCTTGACCATAAAATTCCTTTGCCGCCTTCTTTCAGACGGCCTTATTTAAAAAATCACCAAAGAGCCTCCCATGATCGGCCGCCTGTTGCGAATCTTTTTCATTTTTGCCATCATTACCCTGATTATCAACCGCCTGTTCAACCGCAAACAGAAACGCGCCATGCGCGAAGTGGCGCAAATCAGCGCCTGGGTGCTGGCCGGCGCTTCGGCAGCAATACTGATTTGGTATTTGATCACGCTGTATTTCAAACATATTCCGAACAGTTACTAATTGATGTAAAAGGCCGTCTGAACAGCCTTTGTCCAAGACAAATCCGCTAAAAAATGCTATGCTTTGCGCTTTAAATCTGTCGAACTGATTGTTTGAAGCAATGAAAAAGTTTCTTATCCCGACCGCTGCTCTTGTCATCGCCGCAGCACTCGGCACACCTTATTATCTCGGCATTCAAGCCGAAAAAAGCCTGACTTCGCAGCAAAAATTATTGCAAGAATCGGGCTTTCTGACGGTTGAGTCGCACGACTATGACCGTGGCTGGTTTACATCCACCGAAACCACCGTCATCCGATTGAAGCCAACCTTGCTGCAAAACACGCAAAAATACCTGCCCGACAATCTGAAAACCGTGTTGAAAGAGCCGATTACCGTGGTCAACCACGTTACCCACGGTCCTTTTGCCGGCGGCTTTGGTACGCGTGCCAAAGTGGACACCGAATTCCGATACCATCCGGAAGCGGCTAAAGTATTGGCACGTTTCTTCGGCGACAAAACACCGGTCAGCATGACCAACACCGTTTACTTCAACGGCAACGGCGTAATGAAACTCAGCATTCCGGAATTCGACTATGAAGAATTATCCGGCATCAAACTGACATGGCAAGGCTTGGCCGGCCAAACCGATTATCAAAACGACTTTGTCGGTTATTCGCATGATTACACCGCCCCTTCATTGCAAGTCAAATTGGCCGACAAAGGCGATATTTCCCTGGAAAATCTGCATTTCAAATCGGAAACTTCAGACGGCCTCAACAAACTTTCCTTAGGCAAAAGCAGCATCACGTTGGATAAATTCCTGCTGCAATGGAAAGAAGGCATCGATTACAATGTCAAACTAAACGAATTGGTCAATCTGGTCACCAATCTGCAAATCGGTGCGTTTATCAACCCAACGGGCACGATTGCACCTTCCACTATTGAAGTGGCCAAATTGAAATTTGAGACTCAAACCAATGAAGTGGATAAATTCATCAACAGCGAAGGCCGTTTCCAATTCGATACCCTGACCTACGGCAAAGACCGCTACGGCCCGCTCGACATCAATGTCGCTGCAGAACATCTGGATGCACAAGGTCTGCTGGCACTCAAAACGAAATTGGCACAAATTGCCGATAAGGAAATGAGCGAAGAACAAATTCAAAACGAATTGATTCAGACGGCCAAAACCGATGCTTCGGGCTTGTTTACCCAAAATCCGGTATTAAACGTGAAGGCTTTCAAATTCACCATGCCGCAAGGCAATGTCGATGCTTCCGGCACATTGGCCTTTAAAGGTTTGGTGCAAAAAGATTTGGATAATCTGGCGGATATGCTGAAGAAAACCGAAGCCGATTTCAATCTGCAAGTGCCGCAAAAACTGTTGGAACAAATGGCCATCAACCAAGCACGCAGCATTTTCAGCGTCAATCCCGAAGACGAAGCCGCCGGCCGCGCCACCATTGAAGACATCAACGAAACCTTGCGCCTGATGGTCGACAGCACCATCCAAAGCATGGCGCGCGACCAATACCTGACCCTGCAGGATAATCATGTGAAAACTCATCTCAATCTGCAAAACAGCAAGCTGAAGCTCAATGGAAAAGTCTTAGAAACCGAGCCGGAAGCGGCATTCGACGAGGGCGGTATACTGCCCGACGAAGCCTTTGAAGATGAAGCGGCGCCGGCTGTATCTACTGCATCCTAAATCTTTTACTGCCATCTAAACAGGCCGTCCGAAACGTTTCAGACGGCCTTTCATCATCACACAAAATCTTAATCAATCACCAACGGTGCGAATGATTTCACCGTTTCATCAACCGCTTTCACGCGCAGCAAAAAATCTTCCAATTGAGCCAACGGCAATGCACTCGGGCCATCGCAACGGGCTTGGTCGGGATTTTCGTGTGCTTCCAAAAACAAACCTGCCAAGCGGGTACCCATACCGGCCAAAGCCAAATCGACTGCTTGCGAGCGACGGCCGCCGGAAGCGGCGGCACCGGAATCACGCGTTTGCAGCGAATGGGTCACGTCAAAAATAATCGGTGTTTGTCCGCAGGTTTTCTTCATTACGCCGAAACCAAGCATATCGACCACCAGATTATCATAGCCGAAATTGCTGCCGCGTTCACACAAAATCAATTGGCCGTTACCGGCTTCCTTGAATTTTTCGATGATGTTTTTCATCTGCGACGGGCTTAAGAATTGCGGCTTTTTGATGTTGATGACATTGCCGGTTTTCGCCATTGCCAGCACCAAATCGGTTTGGCGTGCCAAAAACGCAGGCAACTGAATCACATCGCATACTTCCGCCACAGGGGCGCATTGATAAGGCTCATGCACATCGGTAATCACCGGCACATTAAATTCGCGCTTCACCGCTTCAAAAATCTTCAGGCCTTCGTCCAGACCCACGCCCCGGAAGGAATGAATCGACGAGCGGTTGGCTTTGTCAAACGATGCCTTAAACACATACGGAATATCCAATTTATCGGTTACTTTGACATAATGCGCACAGGCTTTGAGCGTGGAATCCATGTCTTCCAAGACATTAATGCCGCCGAACAAGGTAAACGGCAAATCGTTGCCGACTTGGATTTGGTTGATTTGAACATTCATGGCTGAATCCTTTGCTAAGCCGTCTGAAAACAACGGCACTCGTCACTATTATAAAAACGGCCGGATATTAAAAGGCCGTCTGAAAGCTTCGTCCGTTCGGTCGGCCTGTGTACATTACAACACCGTATGAGGCGGCTCATACGAAATTACATCGCGGATTTTATTATGTTCGTCCACCAGCACCACTTTCGGTTCATGGTTGGATACTTCCGGTTCGGACAGCATCACATACGACATAATAATCACGATATCGCCCTTTTGCACCAAACGTGCTGCTGCGCCATTCAAACACACCACGCCGCTGCCGCGCTCGCCGGGGATAGCGTAGGTTTCAAGACGTTCGCCATTATTGTTGTTGACGATGGCGACTTTTTCGTTAACGCAAATACCGGCGGCATCCAGCAAATCTTGGTCAACGGTGATGCTGCCGACATAGTTCAAATCGGCTTCGGTTACGGTGGCGCGGTGAATCTTGCCGCCGAGCATGGTACGGAACATGGGTTTCTTTTTCTTTCTCAATAAATTCGGGTTTACAGCATTTCAGGCAGCCCAAGCTTTTTCTCAGGCCGTCTGAAAAACAAACCGCTATTATAATCCCATTTTCGCCTTCATCCAGCGCAAATACATCGGTAAGCCGCGCGATACCGGCTGCATCAAAATTTGCGGGCAATCATAGCTGTGGTTCGCCAAAATCAGCTTTTCCACCGCTTTATAATGACAACGCGAAGATTTAATCACCACGCGGATTTCTTCATCGCAACACACTTCGCCCTGCCACACATAATGGCTGCGAACCGTTTCATACTGCACGCAGGCGGCAATTTGGTCTTGCAGCAAGGCCATGCCGATTTTCTCGGCTTCCCCGCGTGTGGCTGCGGTGGTTGTAATAATGACAGGTTTGAAAGCAGGCATTTCAGACGGCCTTTATTTAAAATTCAACACCGGCCAGCCTTTTTCCTGCGCTTCGGCCAACAATTCGGCATCGGGATTGACTGCCACCGGCTCGTTCACATGGTGCAGCAACGGAAAATCGTTTTTGGAATCGCTGTAAAAATATACTTTTTCATAGCTGTCCAAGGTTTCGCCACGCACGGCCAACCATTCGTTCAAACGAGTGATTTTGCCTTCTTTCAGACTCGGTGTACCGTGATAATTGCCGGTGTAGCGGCCGTCTGAACCGATTTCTAGCCGGGTGCCGATGACGTTTTCAATGCCGAATTCATGACAAATCGGGGTAATGATGAATTCGTTGGTCGACGAAACCACCAATAATTCGTCGCCGGCATTTCTGTGACTCTCCACCAGCATACGCTGCATAGGAGTGATGTTCGGGGTGATGAATTCGGCCATGAATTCGCGGTGCATTCCGGCCAATTGTTCCATGCTGTATTCTTTCAGCGGGGCAAGATGGAATTTAAGAAATTCGTCGATGTTCAGGCAACCGTTGCGGTAATCTTGGTAGAATTTTTCATTTTGCGCTTCAGTATACCCGACATCGACCAAGCCTTTTTTCATCAGATATTGCGGCCATGCGTGATCGGAATCGGTGTTGATTAAGGTGTTGTCGAGATCGAAGATGGCGAGATTTTTCATTCTGTTTCCTGTTGTTTCAAAAGTTGGCGCAAAAGCGGTAAGGTGATGCGTTTACCCATCATTACGGCGTAATGGTCGAGCGTATCGAGCATTTGCATAAGGCTGTCCATGTCGCGCCGCCAATGATTTAAGAGATATTCGAAAATTTCGGTGTCGATGGTGACTTGCCGCGCGACCGCCATGCTGGCTAAAGCATCGATTTTTTCTTGGTCGGTTAAGGGTTTGACTTCGTAAACCAAGCAATAGGCCATTCGGGTGCGCAAGTCTTCGCGAATAACCAATTGTTGCGGCGTATATTCGGAACCGAGCAGCAGAAAGCCTTTGCCGCTGTTGCGAAAGCGGTTGAAAATGGCAAACAGCAGGGCTTGCTCTTCATTATTGAGCCGCTCGACTTGGTCGATGGCCAAATAGTCGGCCTCAAAGACTTTTTCGGTTAAGGGATGAACGGCGGCATCGATATACACGGCGTTTTTGCCGGCTTCCAAGGCTTGGGCAATCCACGCTTGCAGCAAATGGCTTTTGCCTGCGCCCTGCTCGCCCCAAACGTAGATAAACTGGCCATGTTCATGACGCAAAACATATACCAGCTCGGCATTTTCGGTGCCGAGAAATTTATCGAAGCCGGGGTAGTCGTGTGCGGCAAAATCGAAAATGAGCTGGTTCACGGAAATATTTTAGCCTAATATGGGAATCGGGGTTATTTTACGTTGTTTTAGCGGCTTGTATCAAGATTTCAGACGGCCTGCAAACTTAAGCAAAATTTTCTTGTCTAAGGCTGCATTTGGTTTAAAATGCCCGCTGATTTTGGCGGATGCTTTGTGCATGGCCGCCGTTTTTCTTGTTTGAAAGCCCTTTAATGAAAATTTTTGGAACCGTTTACGACAAAACGCTGCAATGGTCGAAACACCGTTTTGCACCCTTTTGGTTGAGTTTTGTCAGCTTCATCGAAGCCATTTTCTTCCCCGTGCCGCCGGATGTGATGCTGATTCCGATGTCGATGTCCGAGCCTAAAAAAGCCTTGCGTTTTGCGGTATATACCACACTGGCATCTGTTTTGGGCGGCATAATTGGTTACGCCATCGGCCATTTTGCCTTTGATTGGGTGTCGGGCTATATTCAAAGCTGGGGCTTACAGGCTAAATTCGCTCAGACACAGCTGTGGTTTGAAACATGGGGCGTAGTCGTGGTGTTTTTGGCAGGTTTCTCGCCGATTCCGTTTAAAATATTCACCATTTGTGCCGGCGTGATGAACATGGCGTTTTTGCCGTTTGTATTATCAGCCGCCATCTCGCGTTTTGCCCGCTTCTTCCTGATTGCCAGATTATCTGCTTGGGGCGGCGAAAAATATGCCGGCAAAATCCGCCATTACATCGAAATGCTGGGCTGGGGCACTGTGGCCTTGGCCGTTATCGGTTATGCGGCGTACAGTTTTACTCATTAATCAATCTACAGGCCGTCCGAACGTTCAGACGGCCTGTCAAATTAAACACTTAGCATTAAAAGCCTTGGATAAATTATTTATCCAAGGCTTTTTATCTAAAAACTTATTTGATGAAGTTTTTCAACACCAATGAAGCAATATCGTCCAAACCGAAACCGTCTGCTTCTTGCGGATTGCCGTTTGGCGTGACACTATCGACCAAGCTTGGCAACACTTGCGCCAACAAATCGCTGGCTTGCTGGCCGTCCATGCCGAATTTTTGAGCTACCTGACCGATAACATCGCTGCCCAAGGCACTTTGCAATGCATTGCCCGAAACCGGCGCATTGTCTTGAGAAGTGGAAATCCAGCTACCCAATGCATCACCTAAACCGCCTTGTTGCAATTGGTTAATCAAGTTGCCCGTCCCGCCTTGCTGCCGTACCAAATCCATTGCCATATCGAGCAGCGGGTTTTGGCCGGTGCCGTTGTTATTGTTGTTCAGGGCTTGGGTTGCCGCGTTCAACAAAGTATCCATTAAAGCCATGATTTATCCTTTAAATAATGCGTTTAAATAATGCATTGTTGTATAGTGGATTCACTTTAAAAATAGGATCAGGCGGCGAGCCGAAGACAGTATTAGGTATAGATAATACGGCTAGGCAAACCAACGCCGTACTATTTTAAAGTGGACTCACTATAAAACGGCTTGAGTGTGGCAAAAATTAGTGCGTTTACCTGTTTTCTTAACGCAAATATACAAAGGCCGTCTGAAAAAATGTTGCGCAAAGCAGTCAGTTTATTTCAGACGGCCTCAAAAGTCTTTTTATTCCTTGTCTTCCGCTTCTCGGCCATTAAAATATTCCGCCGCGCCGCCTTCAAAAAAGCCCTGCAAAATCGCTTGCGCCGCCACCTGATCCAACACTGATTTCTGTTTCCGGCCAAACACCTGCGCTTCAGCCAACAAGCTTTCGGCATACAGCGATGACATGCGTTCATCCACCCAATACACCGGCAGACTAAACCGCCCCTGCAAACGGCGGCCAAACTTACGACTCAAACGCGTTAAGTCATGCTCAGTGCCGTCGGTGTGCGTGGGCAGGCCGACCACCAATTGACGTGGCTGCCATTCTTGCACCAGCTTGGCAATGGCTTCAAACTTGGCATCATTGCTGTTGCCGGTCACAGTTGCCAGAGGATGGCTCATACCCAATTCGGCATCACCTTGCGCCACGCCTATGCGTGTTTCGCCAAAATCAAACGCCAGCGTTGTACCTTTAGGCGCCTTATGCATGCCCTGCCCCCGTGACCAAACGGTCAGGCTGAATGCCGAGCTTCTCAAATACGGCGGCATAGCGGTGTTCATACGGCACATCAAACAAAATATGCTCATCGGCAGGCACGGTCAGCCACACATTACCGGCCAACTCGCGTTCCAACTGGCCTTTACTCCAACTTGAATAACCAATGCTCACCAAAGCCTTATCCACCGCACCGGGTTCGGATAAATTCTCGATAATGTCTCGCGAAGACGTCAATGCCACGTTATCGGTTACCGCCAACGTGCTTTGCCAATTGCCCAAAGGCGTATGCACCACATAGCCGCGGTCAACCTGCACCGGCCCGCCCATCATCACACTTTCATGCTGCATGCGTAATGGGATATTGCGGTCGCTGACGGCAAAAATCATGTCCATCGTAATCGGCGACGGCTTATTGATGATGATGCCCAACGCGCCTTCTTCATCATGTTCGCAAAGATAAATCACACTGTCTTGGAAAAACGGGTCATCCATATTGGGCATGGCCGCCAAAAAATAGTTTGCTAAATTCATATGCTCTCTTGATTATTTAGGTTGTGCCGGTGCAGCCACTTCGACAATACACGCACCATACACTTGCTTACCGGTCAAACCGGCGATTTCTTTTTCACCGATACGTTGCCCGCCGAAGCAGGAAATCGCACTCAAAGAATTTTTCGGCGAACCTTGCACAATTTTATCGCTGTACACTAAATAGGCAAAAGCCTTACGCTTCGGGTCGTAATAACGGATAATCTGCTGGCTCTTAAAAGCCACGCTGGCACTGCGTTTGAAGACTTTTTTCGGTTTAATGACTGCCGCTTCGTTATAGCGGATGATATTGGCCGACTGCACACACGACACCGAAGCATCGCTGGCGTCTTCTTCTAAATTCACGGTTTCTTTCAAGCCGCCTTTTTTGGCATAGGAAATATAACATGCCACGCCTTGTACATCAGGATCATCAAACGCTTCCACTTCGATGCGGTCGTTTTTGCCCAACATATGAAACACCGTGCCGGCCTTACCGATTTTATCCGAATCGCTGCCGCCGCAAGCCGCCAACACTGCCGCAGCAATGACGGCCAAAGCTAATTCTTTCAACATCGCTACTTTTTTCATCCATAAAATTTACGGATACTATATAAGACCGTTTGATAAGATTGCAAGCATTTGCGAAACGCGTTCAAATAAGATTTTCAGACGGCCTGACAATCAGTATAATCAGGCTTTGCTGCTTTTAATGACTTTAAGAAAATACACCATGCGTTACAAACCTCTTTTACTCGCCTTATTACTCTGTTTTGCTGCACCTTCTTTCGCTGCCAACGACTCTGCCAAAGAAAAAACTGCAACCGCGAAGAAAAACACCCAAACCAAAAAAGCAACTGCCCCAAAAGAAGCGGCCAAAGCCACAGATAAGAAAACCGCTATCAAAGACAAAAAAGACAGCGGTAAAACCACGTCTGCCAAAGCCGAAGAAAAAGCAGACAGCAAACCGTCCGAAAAAGCCAAAGCCGCTGCAAAAAAAGACGATAAAGCCGACAACAAAAAAACCAACGCCAAAACGGCAGACAATAAAAAAGAAGCTGCCCGGACCAAAGAGCAAGCGGTGAAAAAAGCTGCGGCCAAAAACACAAAAGAAGCGGCCAAACCGGAAACCGCCGCTAAAAAAGACAATAAAAATAAAAAAGAAGCAGCCAAACAGCCTGCCAAGCAAGAAACCGTAAAAAAAGCAGCCGATAAAACAGAAACCGCCAATTCAGCCACTAAAACCAATGCGGCCAACGATAAAAAAGCCGCTGCCGCACCAAACAAAGACAGCGATGAATTGCATGCCGCCGTCAGCGCCGCCACCAATGATTTGGAAGCCAAACAAGCCTTGAACAAACGCACGGCCAGTTTCTTGGTGCATGTGAACGCCGATTTGAAAAAACTGCAACAAACCCGCAACAGCTTATCCAACATCAACCGCCAACAGCGCGACGCTTGGAACAAGTTGCAGCAATTGGATAAAGATCTGACCCGTCTCAAAGCCGAAGTCGGCAACACGCGCGCACAAATTTCGCGTTTTGTTTCCGGCAATTACAAAAATAGCCAACCGAATGCCGTAGCCCTGTTTTTAAGAAATGCCGAGCCGGGCCAGAAAAAACGTTTCCTGCGTTATACCCGCTACATCAATGCATCTAACGAAAAAGTGATGGCAGATTTGACCAAGCAGCAAAAAGAATTAGCCGCACAAGAAACCAAAATCAACAATGAATTAAGCCGTCTGAAACACTTGCAGGCCAATGCGCAAGCTGCGTTGAAAAAACAAGGCACCCTAAATGCACCCGAACAAGTCGAAAGCCGCCGCCAAAATGCTACGATGATCAAAGATGCGAAAAAATCAGTCACCCAAAAAGACAACGAGCAGCGTTTGAACAATCTGATTAAAGATTTGGACAAGCAAAAAGCCGAACAGCGCAAAAAAGAAGCCGAAGCGCGTAAAAAAGCAGCGGAAGCGCGTTTGGCCGCTGCCGAAAAATCCCGCCAAGCTGCCAAAGCCAAAGAAGAACATGCCGCGAAGGAGCGTGCCGCCATGTCGAATCTCACCGATGAAGACATGAAGCTGCAAGCGCCGAAATCAGGCAGCTTTGTCACCATCAGCAATCCAAACAGCTTCAGCCGCATGCAAGGCCGTCTGAAAAAACCGGTTAACGGTATGCTCTCGGGCTTGTTCGGGCATCAGCGCGAAAGCGGTGAAATATGGAAAGGCGTGTTCTACACCACACCACCTGCCGCAGTAAACAGCATCGCTGCCGGTAATGTGGTGTATGCCGGCGAATTGGAAGGCTACGGCAATGTGGTCGTGGTCGATCACGGCGACAAATACGTCAGCGTGTATTCAGGCTTAAGTGAAATCGGGGTTGTTAAAGGATACGGCGTCGGCCAAGGCCATAAAATCGGCACCAGCGGCATCCTGCCAAGCGGCGAAGAAGGTCTGTATTTGGAAATCCGCTACAACGGCCAAAACATGAATCCGCTCTCTTGGATTAATTGATGTTCAGACGGCCTTCATATGCGCATTCAAAGCATATCAAGGCCGCCTGAATATTGATCAGCATGATAAAAAAGCATGGTTTCGTGCCAAACAAACAGTCGCTAGCATTTTTTTACCCTAAAACGGTTGTTTCATCAGGCCAAATCGCCTAAAGTTTCACGAATGATGATTTAGGCCGTCTGAAACAAACCCAACTTTTCAGACGGCCTCACAAAGCACACAAAGAAAGTTAACAATAATGTCGAAATCTACTTTGAAAAAAGTTGCACTTTACACCTTGGGCGCTTTCAGCGGCGTGGCGCTCAGCCTCAGCGTCCAAAGCATTGCCGCCGAAAAAAGCGCTAAAGACGAATCTTTGCCGGTTAAATCCATCCGTACCATGGCCGAAGTTTACGGCCAAATCAAAGCCAATTATTACCAAGACAAATCCGATGAAGAATTATTCGAAGGTGCCATGAAAGGCATGGTAGCCGGTCTTGATCCGCATTCAGAATACATGGACAAAAAAGGCTATTCCGACCTGAAAGAAAACACCAGCGGCGAATTTGGCGGCTTGGGCATGGAAATCGGCCAAGAAGACGGCTTCATCAAAGTGGTTGCCCCGATTGAAGACACTCCGGCAGAGCGTGCCGGCGTAAAAAGTGGCGACTTCATCGTCAAAATTGACAATATCTCAACCCGCGGCCTAACCGTTAGCGAAGCCGTGAAAAAAATGCGCGGCAAACCCGGCACCAAAATCACCCTGACCCTGTCGCGTAAAAATGCCGACAAACCGATTGTGGCGAACCTGACCCGCGCCATCATCAAAGTGAAAAGCGTGCGCCATCACCTGCTTGAACCGGGCTACGGCTACATCCGCGTGACCCAGTTCCAAGAGCGCACCATCGCCGGTGTTAACGATGCCGCAAAAAATTTGACCAAGCAAAACGCTGCTCCATTAAAAGGCTTGATTTTAGACCTGCGTGACGACCCGGGCGGCCTGCTTAACGGCGCAGTCGGCGTATCGGCAGCCTTCCTGCCGAATAATGTCAATGTCGTCAGCACCAAAGGCCGCGACGGCAAAGCCGGTATGGTGTTGAAAGCCACGCCCGAAGATTACATCTTATCCAGTGGTAAAGACCCGCTTAACGGCCTACCTGCCGAGCTGAAAACCATTCCAATGACGGTTTTAATTAACTCAGGCTCTGCTTCAGCCTCGGAAATCGTGGCCGGGGCATTGCAAGACCACAAACGCGCCGTAATCATCGGCACACAAAGTTTCGGTAAAGGATCGGTACAAACCGTAATTCCGTTGTCCAACGGCAGCGCGGTTAAATTAACCACTGCTTTATACTACACGCCGAACGACCGCTCGATTCAAGCGCAAGGCATCGTACCGGATATCGAAATCAAAGACAAAGACCGCGCCTATGAAAGCCGCGAAGCCGACTTAATCGGCCATATCGGCAATCCGTCGGGCGGTGCCGATGTCAACAGCAGCAATGAAATTCCTGAAACGGTCGAAGAAACCTTGAAACAAGATTCCAAACCCAAAACCGACAAAGAAAAAGAAGAAGACATCATCGCCCGCCGTACACCGAACCCGGCCAAAGACGACCAATTGCGCAAAGCCTTGGATTTGGTGAAAAACCCGGCCGAATGGCAAAAATCGTTAGGTCTGGCAGCGAAAAAACCGGCACCGAAAAAAGACGATAAAAAAGAAGATAAGAAATAATCCTTAATTCTGAATTCAAAATCAAACAGGGCAGAATATTTTTCTGCCCTGTTTTTGGTTATCAAAAAAGCCGAAACTTTTGCAAAACTTGTAGATTGAGACCTTTGCCCCCAAAACACTCTAAATTCCCCTAAACCGAATTTAGAGGATTTTCCATGGGCAGCTTTTTCCAACAAACCGCCCAAACCATCATTGCCATCAACGGCATTGACCGCTTCCTGCTGCTCAAAATCAACCAAATCACCGATTGGCAATCCATCCATACTTGTCTCCGGCAACAAAAAACTTTCAGACGGCCTTATGCGTAAAGCCCGCCGTGTCCGCCTCTTAACAGACGAAGGCAAATAACGCAACTGGCACTTATCAAATACCCGTTATGCGGCGGAACAGGGTTTCGGTACATTGCACCGCAAGTTCCGCTGCCATAGGGCAACATATTTCGGCTTACGGAAAGCGAATGCGCAAAGTCATTTGAAAGCGGTGTGTTTGAATTTGCCCAAAACGGCAAACAAATTCAGCCTCATTGCGCCTGCCGCCTGAAAAGAGGAGCACCCGGGAAATCGGGGGCTTGGGTGGCAGGATTCGGGGGAATTTAGGGAAATATGTGTGTTTGGAGGGGAAATAAAGGTTACTTGATAACTCAAGTAACCTTTATTGTTTGGGAAAGGGAATTTTGCAAAGGTCTCAGATTTCCAGAAATCTTTAAGCCGTCATTCCCGCGCCGCGTAGGCGGGAATCCAGACCTATCGGTTTCAGGAACATTGAGCTATTACAGTAATTTGAAATTCTGGATTCTCACCTGTGCAGGAATGGTGAGCATAGTTTTTTCTTGATTCAAATTGAGTTTTACAAAAACCTCGGCTTTTTGCGATAAATGCAAATACTCAAGCTTTCAGCGCTGCCACAACTTGAGCCACAACATCGATAACCGCAACACTTTGTGATTCGGTATCGCGGCGTTGCGCATATTCTACATTGCCTTCTTTCAAACCGCGGTCGCCAATCACGATACGGTGCGGGATACCCAACAATTCGGAATCGTTCAGCAATACACCGGCGCGCTCATCACGGTCGTCCAGCAATACATCCACACCCTGCACTTGCAGTTCGGCATAAATGCGGTCAGCCGCTTCGCGCACCGCTTCGGATTTTTTGTAGTTCATCGGCACAATCACTACTTCAAATGGTGCCATTGCCGGCGTCCAAATAATGCCGCGATCATCATGGTTTTGCTCAATAGCCGCCGCCACCACACGCGTCACACCAATGCCGTAGCAACCCATTTCCATAATTTGCGATTTGCCGTTATTGTCTAAGAAAGAAGCATTCAAGGCTTTAGAATATTTATCACGCAATTGGAACACATGCCCCACTTCAATACCGCGCGCCAGTTTCAGGCGGCCTTGTCCGTCAGGGCTGGCATCGCCTTCCACTACATTACGCAAATCGACAAATTCAGGCTCTGCCGAATCGCGGCCAAAATTAAAGCCTGTGTAATGGTAGTCGTCTTCATTGGCGCCAATCACCCAATCCGTGCCTTTTTCTGTAGCGAAATCAGCATAAATCTTACCCTTAAAGCCGACCGGTCCCAGCGAACCGCCATTGGCACCGAATTGCGCCAAAATCGATTCCGGCGCCGCCATACTCAAAGGCGATTTCACACCGGCCAATTTTTCCGCCTTAATATCGTTAAACTCATGATCGCCACGCAACAGCAGCAAGACGATTTCGCCTTCTTGCTCGCCTTCAACCACAATCGATTTCAGCGTTTGCCCAATCGGAATATTCAAAAATTCAACCAACGCCGCAATCGTCCTCACATTCGGCGTATGAACCTTGTTCAATTGTGCTTGAGCTACCGCACGCTCACCATTTAAAGGCAGCGTCGGTGCCAATTCTATATTGGCCGCATAATCAGAAGCATCACTATAGGCAATCACGTCCTCACCGCTGTCAGCCAACACTTGGAATTCATGCGAACCGGTACCGCCAATGCTGCCCGTATCCGCCGCCACCGGGCGGAAATCCAAGCCCAAACGGTTGAACACGCGGCAATAAGCATCATACATATCCTGATAAGTCGCCTGCAAAGATTCAAAATCCGCATGGAACGAATATGCATCTTTCATCACAAACTCACGCGCACGCATCACGCCGAAACGCGGGCGGATTTCATCACGGAATTTGGTTTGGATATGGTAGAAATTCTTCGGCAGTTGCTTGTAGCTGCTGATTTCCTTACGCACAATATCCGTAATTACTTCCTCACAAGTCGGCCCCATGCAGAAATCGGCATCTTTGCGGTCTTTCAAACGCAGCAATTCCTTACCGTAAAATTCCCAGCGGCCGGACTCCTGCCATAATTCAGCAGGCTGCACCACCGGCATCAGCAATTCCACGCTGCCCGCACGATTCATTTCCTCACGCACCACGTTTTCCACCTTACGCAATACGCGCAAGCCCATCGGCATCCAAGTGTACAAACCCGACGCCACCGATTTAATCAAACCGGCACGCAGCATTAATCGATGGCTGGCAAGCGAAGCTTCCGCAGGCGCTTCTTTCAAAGTAGAGATAAAAAATTGACTGGCTTTCATGATGTCTGGTTCGAATGTTTAAAATAAGCGGTTATTGTAACGCGATTGGTAAAAATTTAATAATTTTTCAGCTGTCAACGGAAATCTGTACACACCTTTACAGCGCTTTGTTTTACTTAGAAATTTTATTTTCAGACGGCCTAAAATCTTAATAAATATATAACTTACTGATTTTATTGAATTTAATTTGATTAATTTTTAAGCAGATTAACAGCATGATTGTCGCTAAAACGTTTTTTTTGTTTATTCAAAGTTTACCCACAAGGTTATCCACAGAGTTTGTGTATAGATTTTCACGCTTCTAAAATATAATCTTTTGTCATAACGATGACTGCCTGATTGCAATCATATACATGCGCTTATCAAAAATTTTTGAAGCAAATACCAAATAAAAAACGCCATGTTTTGCAACATAGCGTTTAGAGAATTTGGTGGAGGCGGGGGGAATTGAACCCCCGTCCGAAAGCCCTCTACAAAGCGTTCTACATACTTAGTCTTGCCTACTTAAAATCTTGCTCCCCTTGCGCCGACAGACAGGCTCTTGGGAAGCCAGTTACCTTAAATCTTATTTTCCGACAAGTAACCCGACGGAAAACCAGCCAATGTAAAATGACGTTGCCGTAGGTTTGACCCTACACAGCCCATCGGCCAACTGCTGCAACGGCTAGCCTTAAGCGGCTAAAGCGTAAGTTTCGTCGTTTGCGACTATTTAAATTCAGTGTTTTACGGGAATCTGAGACCCCGGTATGCCCGCATCTGCTTCGCAACCCCCGTCGAAACCAAGATCGCCCCCAGACAGGAATTTTCCATTATACGCAGAGTATGCGGTTTTGCCAATCTTTATCAGGCTGTCTTAAGCGATTGTTTGTGGCAAGCCGGGTAAAAAAAGGCTACACTCTCTTGATTATTCCGCAACACTTCTACTTATTTTCAGACGGCCTTTTAATCAATAGGCAGTCTGAACAGGATAAACCGATATGTATGATGTCAATACACAAGATGTGCGCCGTTTCTTTGCCCATGTTTGGCAACACCGCCTCATGCCGCTGCAACTGGACGGCTTGCAGCAAAAGGCTTTGCGCATCATTGAAGCCCATCCGGAATATGAACATTACTTAGCCGATATCGACAATTATTTAGACAAAAACTGGCTGCCGGAAGATGGTGAAAGCAATCCTTTTTTACACATGTCGCTGCATTTGTCTTTGCAGGAACAAGCAGCCATCGACCAGCCGCCGGGCATTCGTGCGATACATGCGCAATTGTGCGCCCGTTATCATGATGACTGGGTTCGTGCCGAGCATGAAATGATGGACGCATTGGCGGAAACGTTGTGGGAAGCGCAGCGTTATGGCCGCGGTTTGGATGTGAATGCCTACATGACACGTTTGCGTAAATTAGTCGGTTTGGGGCAGGAAGAACACGCGCGGTTGAATCCGCATGAAGTGGGTTTGTCCGATAAAATCAGCGAGCGTGAATAACTGAACGATTAGAAGGCTTTTTTCTTTGTAACTGACGGAAGTTGGGGGGAGTTGCCCCGACTGAAGGCCCTCTATAAAAACGTTCTACATACTCAGGCCGCCTTGTTTCATTTTCAATCCATCAATCCGGCCTGCCGCATGGAATAAGCTTCCCGCGCGGTCACCACAAAATGATCCAGCAGTGAAATATCCACCAGATCCAACGCCTGCCCCAATTTTTTGGTAAACTGAATATCCGCTTCAGACGGCCTTGCGTGTCCGCCCGGATGATTGTGGGCAATAATCAGGCTGTCGGTGTATTCTTCAAGTGCCAGTTTGACGATTTCTCGGATATAAACCGTATTTTCCGCCACCGTACCGCGCGACAATTCGCGCACGGCAATCAGTTGGTTTTGGCGGTTGAGCAATAAAGCCAAGCTGACTTCGACTTTTTCATGCCCCAAGTTGAGCCGCAAATAATCACCGGCAGCTTGCGGATTATCGAGCGTCATGTTTTGCTGCAAATCTTCGCTTAAAATCCGCCGCCCGATTTCTTTGACTACGGCAAACTGGGTAAAGCTGGCCAAGCCCATGCCTTTATGCGCGGCCAATGCACGTACATCCGCACTCATCAGCCTGCCTAAGCTGCCGAATTGCTGTAGCAGATAACGCGCCAAATCCACGGCGCTCATGCCGCGCGTGCCGACCCTGAGCAAAATCGCCAGCAGTTCGGCATCGCTCAATGCTGCTGCGCCACGCGCCAATAATTTTTCACGCGGCCGTTCCCCTTCCGGCCATTGTTTGATACTCATACAAACCCTAATAATTACTTTTATTATAGTTTTATAGTATATTAATTTACGCCAATACCCAAACTTTCTTTATTAAAAAAATGCAGATACGTTTTCTAAATACAACAATGCCGTCTGAAATCGGTTTCAGACGGCATGAGTACGTTTCAGCTGCCTAATTTGCCATAAGCCTGATAATCACTTAAACGCAACACCGCAACGGTTTTACCGTCTTTTTGATAAGGATGAAGCAAGACATAATGGCCATTTGCATAATCAAAACGCGGCGCAATAGATTGTTGCCGGAAAGCAGCGTTTAAGTATTCGCGCTCGGCCAAATTGGTGGCATAAAGAAAATTACTTTTGCCCGCCGGTTGAATTTTATCCTCTAAGGAAGCCAGTTGGTTAAGGCTCAAATTCAGCAATACCGGTTTGCCGTTAATTTTATCGGGCACAATTAAGGAAACCTGAGCAAACGAGCTGTCTTGCTTATTTAATAGGGTCAAAATCTCTTTGGCCGTCTGAAATTGCTCGGGGACAAAACGATAATCGGCAAGCCATGAGACTTGTTGCCGGTTATCTTGAATCAAACTTTGCGCAGAATATTCTAACAGCTGCTGTTTTTTCTGAAGGGTCAGGTAATTGCCGCCGAATAAAATTGCCGCCAACACAGGAAACACCAGCAATACGCTGTAAATAAGTTTCTTACCGCTGGTAACGTCTGCTTCCTTTCCACGCTCGGCAATACGCGTTAAGTTGGCCATAATATTCAACATCAATGCACCGGCCATCAGGGCCAAAATGCCTAAAATACTCAAGCCGAACATGGCAGACATGTCTTCACGGAAAACTTTCAACCCGAACACTTCAATCAACACAAATGAAAACACCCAATACATCAGCAACAATATCGAAATCAGGCCGATGATATTGCTGATTTTGACTAATTTTTTGAGCTCCATCTCTTACCTCCATGCTGTTACGGCAGTTTTCACATGTTTATCTTAGCGAAAAATTCAGGCCAAATAAATATAGTGGATTCACTTTAAAACAGGACAAGACGGCGAGCCGGAGACAGTATCGATAATACGGCCAGGCGAACCAACGCCGTACTATTTTAAAGTGGATTCACTATATATACTTATATCCATTTTACTTTCAGACAGCCTTTAGGCCGTCTGAAAAATATCATTCGATTAAATCAATCGGTTTTTCACCTTATCCCTTTTTTGCCACTAAATCGCGGCAAATCCGTTTAAATAAGCCATTACCAAAAATTTAATATTGCCCCCAACCCACTTAGGCTAATATAATGCCGAGTTCACTTAATCAATATCTTTTTCACGTCTTCAAAATTAAATAGTCTGCAAGTCAGCCAGTTTATTTAATTTTGGGAACGTTGTTCCCCTTTCCCGCTGCCCGTGCGCTCTGCAAGCGTTTTCAGACGGCCTTTTTTTATGCCGTCTGAAAACGCCCTCCAGCAATCAAACAGCTTTTTATCACCCATCGAAAATCCGTTTTGCCGGTACTCGTTTCAATTTTTGGAGTATTGCCATTATGACCGCAACCACTGCGTCTTCTGCCAAACCTTATTTGCAAATCCAAGGTTTGGTGAAAAAGTTTGGTGACAATTACGCTGTCGATAACATCGACTTGGATATCTACCAACACGAAATCTTCGCTCTTTTGGGCAGCTCGGGCAGTGGTAAATCCACGCTTCTGCGTATGCTGGCGGGCATGGAAACCCCTAACCAGGGCAAAATTATTCTGGACGGCCAAGACATTACCAAGCTGGCACCGTATGACCGCCCGATTAATATGATGTTCCAAAGCTATGCCTTATTCCCGCACATGACGGTCGAGCAAAACATCGCTTTCGGTTTGAAGCAAGACAAAATGCCCAAAGGCGAAATCGACGGACGTGTCGAAGAAATGCTGCGTCTGGTACAAATGACCAAATTTGCCAAACGCAAACCGCACCAACTTTCCGGCGGCCAACAGCAACGTATTGCGCTGGCGCGCAGCTTGGCCAAGCGCCCGAAAATCCTGTTGCTTGACGAACCATTGGGCGCGCTCGATAAAAAACTGCGCCAGCAAACCCAATTGGAATTAGTGAACACGCTCGAGCAAGTGGGCGTAACCTGCATCATGGTGACGCACGACCAAGAAGAAGCCATGACTATGGCCACGCGCGTGGCGATTATGTCTGACGGCCAATTACGGCAAGTCGGTACGCCGAGCGATGTGTACGACTATCCGAATAGCCGCTTTACCGCTGAATTTATCGGTGAAACCAATATTTTCGAAGGCATTGTGGTGGAAGACCATGCCGATTACGCAATTATCCAATGCGAAGGCTTGGAAAACCATGTACGCATCGATCACGGTTTGGGCGGCCCTGCCGAACAGGATCTGTGGGTGAGTATTCGTCCGGAAGACATCGATATGTACAAAGACAAACCGGAACATTTGGGTAATTACAACTGGGCGCAAGGCACGGTTAAAGAAATCGCCTACTTGGGCAGCTTTGCCATTTACCACATACAGTTGCCAAACGGTCGCGTGATTAAGAGCCAAGTACCGGCACCTTACTGGTATGTACGCAACATCACTCCGCCGACTTGGGACGAAACCGTTTACGTAAGCTGGCCTGAAAACCAACCTACTCCGTTGTTCCGATAGACAAGGAATACAGAGATGAATTTAACCCAATTAAAGAAAAAGCTGTTCCGCAGGCCGGGGCAGCGTATGGTAATCGGCATTCCGTATTTGTGGCTGCTGGTGCTGTTTCTGATCCCGTTTGCGATTGTGCTGAAAATCAGCTTCGCCGAGCAAGAAATCGCCATTCCGCCGTTTACACCGCTCGCCACTTACGATGAAGATTTGCGCCGTCTGAATATTCTGCTCAGTTTCCAAAACTATGCGGATATTTTCCAGAATTTCTGGGTGACTTTGGGTCAATTGTCCAACCCGTTCAGCAACGGCAACGGTGAAAACATTTATCTGCTGACTTATTGGTCTTCGATTAAAACCGCGCTGACGACGACGATTATCTGTCTGCTCATCGGCTACCCGACAGCCTATGCCATTTCCCGTGCCAATCCGTCGCTTCGCAACGGCTTACTGCTGGCAATTATGTTACCGTTTTGGACATCGTTCCTGCTGCGCGTTTACGCATGGATGGGCTTGCTGGGACACAACGGCATCATCAACAACTTCTTGATGAAAAACGGTATCATCAGCCAGCCGCTGGATTTGTTTTACAACGCGTTTTCACTCAATCTGGTCATGGTTTACGCTTACCTGCCGTTTATGATTCTGCCTTTGTACACGCAATTGGTGAAACTCGACGGCCGTCTGCTGGAAGCCGCTTCGGACTTGGGTGCCGGACCGGTTAAATCATTCTTTACCATTACCCTGCCGTTGTCGAAAACCGGCATCATCGCAGGCTCTATGCTGGTATTCGTACCGGCAGTCGGTGAATTTGTGATTCCTGAATTGGTCGGCGGGTCGGAAAACCTGATGATCGGTAAAGTATTGTGGCAGGCATTCTTTGACCAAAACAACTGGCCGCTGGCTTCTGCCGTTGCCGTCGTGATGGTGATTCTGCTGGTGATTCCGATTGCGCTGTATCAGCATTACGACAACCGTCAAATTGAAGAAGGATCGAAATAATGCACAAACAAAAATTATCTTGGTTCTTAAAGCTGATGCTGTTCATCTCATTAGCGTTTTTGTATATCCCACTGTTTGTATTAGTGATTTATTCATTCAACGAATCTAAGCTGGTAACGGTTTGGGGCGGGTTTTCCACCAAATGGTATTCGGCCTTAATGCAAAACAGTACCATTTTGGAAGCTGCTTGGTTGTCGCTGCGCATTGCCGTAGTTTCATCATTGGCCGCGGTGGTACTCGGCACGCTGGCGGGCTATGCCATGGCGCGTATTAAGCGTTTCCGTGGCAACACCTTATTCGCCGGCATGGTTTCCGCGCCGATGGTGATGCCGGATGTGATTACCGGTTTGTCAATGCTGCTGCTGATCATTCAGGTGCAACTTTTTTTGCAAAACAGCGAATGGCTGCAAGCACTCTACTTCGACCGCGGCTTTTTCACCATTTTCTTGGGTCACACAACTTTATGTATGGCCTACATCACCGTGGTGATTCGCTCGCGCCTGATCGAATTGGATCAATCGCTGGAAGAAGCCGCGATGGACTTAGGTGCGCGTCCGCTGAAAATCTTCTTCGTGATTACCCTGCCGCTGATTGCTCCTGCGATTGCTTCCGGCTTTCTGCTGGGCATTACCTTGTCGCTGGATGATTTGGTGATTACATCGTTCTTGTCGGGACCGGGGTCTTCAACCTTGCCGCAAGTGATTTTCTCTAAAATCAAACTGGGCTTGGATCCGCAGATGAACGTATTGGCGACCATCTTTATCGCCGTCATCGGTACACTGGTAATCCTCGGCAACTATTGGATGATGCGCCAAGCCACCAAACGTGACCGGGAAGCAGCAGAAGCCTACCGCCAGGAAAAAGCAGCGATTCAATAAATCAACTGCATAGTGCAAACAAAAGAGCCACTTTTAAAGTGGCTCTTTTTCTTAGGAATATATAGCGGATTCACTTTAAAATAGGACAAGACGGTGAGCCGGAGACAGATATCGATAATACGGCTAGGCGAACCAACGCCGTACTATTTTAAAGTGGATTCACTATATTGTTTATGCTCTGCTCACAAATACAGAAGCCGTCTGAAATATTTCAGACGGCCTTTCACCAAATTAGCGGAACAAATCCAATGATTTCACAAACACCATCACAATACCGTAAACCAACGGAGCCCCCACCAATGCCCAGCGCCACCACACCGCAATACCACCGCGCTTAATGTTTTCTTGAAGCAGATAGGCATCGGAAATGGCGGTTTCATCATCCGGATTGCTGCTTGAAGCGGCTTTGTGAATATCGGTTTCATAGTGCTTTTCATTCACGGCTTTCACGCATAAATTACACAACAAACCCACCAACAGCAAACCGGCCATAATATACATAGTCATGCTATACGCTTGCGCCGCCGGAATACCGCTGTCGATTTGGCTTTGGCGGATATAGTTGACCAACGACGGGCCAATCACCGCGGCGGTTGACCAAGCCAACAAAATCCTGCCGTGAATCGCACCGACTTGGTAAGTACCGAACAAGTCTTTCAAGTAAGCCGGAATCGCCGCAAAACCGCCGCCATACATCGACATAATCACGCAAAAGCAAATCACAAATAAGGTTTTGTTGCCGCCGGCGCCAATCGACGGCACAGCAAAATACAACAGCGAACCCAGAACAAAGAAAATGGTATAGACATTTTTGCGGCCGATTTTATCGGAAATGCTCGACCAGAAAAAACGCCCGCCCATATTGAACAAACTCAACAAGCTGACAAAGCCTGCAGCCGCACCCACACTAATCGCCGCCTGCCTGCCTACTGATGCTTCGGAAAACAATTCCTGAATCATCACCGCAGCCTGCCCCAACACACCGATGCCGGCGGTAATGTTCAGGCACAACACCCAAAACAGCAGCCAAAACTGCGGCGTTTTCATCGCTTGGTTGACATTGACATGATTGCTGCTGACCAGTTTATTTTTCACTTTCGGCGCAACATAACCTTCAGGCTTCCAATCCGCCGCCGGCACGCGAATGGTGAACGCACCAAACATCATTAACACAAAATAAATAAACGCCAACATCACAAAAGTTTGCGCCACGCCCACGGAAGTGTCGCTGCCGAATAAGCCCATCAGCCATACCGACAAAGGCGATGCCACCATCGCACCGCCACCGAAGCCCATAATTGCCAAGCCCGTGGCCATGCCCGGTTTATCGGGGAACCATTTCATCAAGGTAGAAACCGGCCCGATATAGCCCAGCCCCAAGCCGATACCGCCAATTACGCCGTTGCCCAAATACAGCAGAGCTAAATTGTGGGTGCCGACACCCACTGCCGACACCAAAAAACCCAAGCTGAAACAGCAGGCCGACACAAATATTGCTTTTCTCGGGCCGGCACGTTCCATCCATGTCCCGAACATCGCTGCCGATGCGCCCAATACCGCCAAGGCAATGCTGAAAATCCAGCCGACCGCGGTCAGCTTCCAATCACCCGCTACCGATTCGGTAATGCCGATTACCTTCGTCAGCGGTGCATTAAACACAGAATAGGCATAAATCTGGCCGATGGCCAAATGCACGGCCAATGCCGCAGGCGGCACCAACCATCGATTGAAACCCGGCTTGGCTATGGTAGCCTCACGGTCTAGAAATTTCATGGCAACCTCAAATGATAATGAGTCAATTAATTGATTTTACCCATGAATCAGGTAAAATTGTCGACAATTATATCAGTTTTCAACTTTTTCTCTATGCCACAAAATAACTATTTTTAATAAAAATCCCCAAGAAATTGCCTGATTTGCTTTCAGACGGCCTCAAATAGCATTATCATCTGATATCCCGCTATCAGGAGCTGATTTATGCAAACCCAAGCTGTTATCCGCCATATTGTCGATTGGTTGGAAAACTATGCTGAAAGCGCACGCGCCAAAGGCTTTGTGGTCGGCGTATCCGGCGGCATTGACTCTGCCGTTGTGTCCACGCTAGCCGCCGAAACAGGCCTAAACGTGTTGCTGATTGAAATGCCTATTCGCCAAAAAGCCGACCAAGTTAACCGCGCACGCGAACACATGGATAATTTGCAACAACGCTACACCAACGTGACCGCCATAAGTGTGGACTTAACCCCCACATTTAACACCTTTGCCGAAACGGTAGAAGTCGATGAAAGTGCATTCCCTAACAAACAGCTTGCGCTGGCCAACGCCCGCTCCCGCCTGCGTATGGTCACGCTTTATTACTACGGCCAACTGCACGGTCTGCTCGTCACCGGCACCGGCAATAAAATCGAAGATTTCGGCGTCGGCTTTTTCACCAAATACGGCGACGGCGGCGTGGACATCAGCCCGATTGCCGATCTGACCAAAACCCAAGTTTACCGGTTGGCCAAAGAACTGAATGTAATCGAAACCATTCAACAAGCCGTGCCGACCGACGGTTTGTGGGACACCGAACGTACCGATGAAGAACAAATGGGGGCGAGCTACCCCGAACTCGAATGGGCGATGAGCGTTTACGATACCCATAAGCCTGAAGATTTCAGCGGACGCAAGCGCGAAGTTTTGGAAATCTACACGCGCTTACACAAAGCCATGCAACATAAAATCAATCCGATTCCGGTGTGCAACATTCCGCCTGAATTATTGAAATAACCCAAAGGCCAAGACCTTTGCAAAATCCCCATCTTTGGCACATTTCTTCGTTATGCGCTGCTCGAAAGCTTGCCTATCTAAGTGATATGTCTGCGCTTTCTGTGCTGCTATAACTTCGAACCGCACTCAAATCCGGGGGTTTGCAAAGGTCTCAGGCCGTCTGAAACTTCTTTTTCAGACGGCCTCATTAAAAAAAGAAAACCATCCGACCATGCGCCTACACCACGTCGCCTTAATTTGCTCCGATTACACGCGAAGCAAGCATTTCTACACCGAAATCCTAGGCTTAACCATTCTCGCCGAGCACTACCGCGCCGAGCGTGATTCTTATAAATTGGATTTAGGCATCAGTTCGCATTATGTGTTGGAACTCTTTTCCTTCCCTAATCCGCCGCCACGCCCGAGCTACCCTGAAGCCTGCGGCCTGCGCCATTTGGCTTTTGCTGTGGCCGATGCCGCTGCCAAACGCAACGAATTAAGCGGAAAAGGCATTGCCTGCGAAGGCATCCGAATTGACGAATACACCGGCAAAGCTTTTTTCTTCTGCCAAGATCCCGATGGTTTGCCGATTGAGTTTTATCAGGAATAAAATGAGGCCGTCTGAAACTTTGTTTTCAGACGGCCTGAGTTTACAAAATCCTCATTTTGGGCACATTTCTTCGTTATGCACTGCTCAAAATATTGCCTATCCAGATGATATGTCTACACTTTCTGCGCTGCTCGCTTTGAACTGCTCTCAAATCCGAGGTTTTGCAAAGGTCTCGGCCTGTCACCTTATAAACCGCTGCAAAATCAGTTAAAATACGCCCTTTCCGTTACTTTACCGCTATCGTTATGAATATTCTGCAAGTTGAAAACGCTTCTTTCGCCGTTGGTCATGTCGCTTTATTGGACAAAGCTGCTTTCCAGCTCGACAGCGGCGAAAAAATCGGCTTAATCGGCCGCAACGGCGCAGGCAAATCTTCGTTTTTAAAAATTCTTGCCGGCGTGCAAAAACTGGACGATGGCCAGATTATTCTGCAAAACAACCTGAAAATCGTTTATGTGCCGCAAGAATCGTTTTTCGATAACGCGGCAACCGTGTTCGACACCGTGGCCGAAGGTTTGGGCGAAATGCGCGGTCTGTTAAGTCGTTATCACCAAGTCAGCCATCAGCTTGAAAACGGTAGCGATGAAGGTTTATTAAAAAAACTCAACGAATTGCAGCTGCAAATCGAAGCACAAGACGGCTGGAAACTTGACGCGGCAGTCAAACAGACCATCAGCGAATTGGGCTTGCCGGAAGACGAAAAAATCGGCAACCTTTCCGGCGGTCAGAAAAAGCGTGTGGCTTTGGCGCAAGCATGGGTACAGAAGCCCGATGTATTGCTGCTGGACGAGCCGACCAACCATTTGGACATCGATGCCATCGTCTGGCTGGAAAACCTGCTCAAAGCCTTTGAAGGCAGCCTGGTGGTGATTACCCACGACCGCCGCTTTTTGGATAATACCGCCACCCGCATTGTCGAACTCGACCGCGGCACGCTGCGTTCGTATCCGGGCAGCTTTTCCAAATATCGCGAGAAAAAAGATCAGGAATTGGCCGTTGAAGCCGAACACAACCGCCTGTTTGACAAATTCCACGCCCAAGAAGAAGCATGGATACGCAAAGGCATCGAAGCACGCCGAACGCGTAATGAAGGGCGCGTGCGCCGTTTGGAAGAATTGCGCCGTCGGCGCGCCGAACGCCGCAGCGTACAGGGACAGGTCAACTTCAAACTCGCCAGCGGCGAAAAAAGCGGCAAAATCATCGCCGAACTGGAACACGCCTCGTTTGCCTACGGCGACAAAGTCATCATGGACAAATTCTCAGCCATCTTGCAGCGTGGCGACAAAATCGGCTTAATCGGTCCTAACGGCATCGGCAAAACCACCTTCCTCAAGCTGATTCTGGGCGAATTGCAGCCGACCTACGGCAGAATCCGCATTGGCAGCAAGCAGGAGGTCGCCTATTTCGACCAATTCCGTAGCGCACTCAGCAAAAACGACACTGTGTTTTACACTCTCGGCCAAGGCAATGATTTTGTCGAAGTCGGCGGTAAGAAAAAACATGTGATGAGCTATCTGGAAGATTTCCTGTTCCACCCCGCACGTGCGCAAAGCCCCGTTTCCTCACTTTCCGGCGGCGAACGCAACCGCCTGCTATTAGCCAAACTGTTTACCAAACCCGCCAATATTCTGGTTTTGGACGAACCGACCAACGATTTGGACATCGACACACAGGAATTGCTGGAAGAGCTGCTGCGGGACTATCAAGGCACGGTGTTTTTGGTCAGCCACGACCGTATGTTCCTCGATAATGTAATTACGCAGAGCATTGTTTTTGAAGGAAACGGCCGTCTGAAAGAATACATCGGCGGTTATGAAGACTATCTCGATGCCAAAAAGCGCGAGCAAACCCTTCAGACGGCCTCAGCCCCCAAAGCCGCGGCCGAGCCGGTGAAAGAAAAGCCCAAAGCCAACCGAACGGTGAAATTGTCCTATAAAGAACAACGCGAACTCGATGCCCTGCCCGATGAAATCGCCACACTGGAAGCCGAACAAGCCGAACTCAACACGCAACTTTCCGATCCGGAAATTTTCAAAGATTACGAAAAAGCCGGCGCATTGCAAGCGCGTGCGGAAGAAATTGAAATGCTGTTGTTGAATAAACTGGAATTGTGGGAACGCTTGGAAGCCAAGCAAAATGGTGTGCAGTAAGGTTTCTATTCTTATCAAAATGCCGTCTGAAGCTTTTCAGACGGCATTTTGATTTCAAAGCTGCTTTAAAAATTACCCGAGGCTTTTATAAAAGCCGTAAATTTTCAAAAACCTTTAAAGCCGTCATTCCCGCGCAGGCAGGAATCCAGACCTATCGGCGTCAGGAATATTATTGAAATATCACAGTAATTTGAAATTCTGTATGCCCGCCTTTGCGGGAATGACAAACATAATTTTCTTGGCTCACATTAAGTTCCGCCAAGGTTTTACCTCATACAACAAGGCCGTCTGAAAATATAGTGAATCCACTATATTTAAACCAAATACTTTCAGACGGCCCCGATTGAATCTAAACCTTAATCCAAATGGCTGCTGCCCGGGATTAATACCGTCCGGTTGCCGTTGGCTTCTGCCGATGACACAATACCGTCGGCTTCCATTTGCTCCACCAAACGCGCGGCGCGGTTGTATCCGATGCGCAATTGGCGCTGTACGCCGGAAATACTGGCTTTGCGCGTTTTCACCACATAAGCGATGGCTTCATCATACATCGGGTCTTGGTCGCTGTCGCTGCGGTTGCCCGTGCCGGGTAAATCTTCGGTCATGCCGCCGCTCAAAATTTCTTCTATATAATCCGGTTCACCGAATTGTTTCAGGTATTCCACCACGCGGTGCACTTCGCCATCGGAAGCAAATGCTCCGTGAACACGCTGCGGATAGCTGGTTCCGGGCGGCAGATACAGCATATCGCCTTGCCCCAACAAGTTTTCTGCGCCCATTTGGTCGAGAATGGTGCGGCTGTCGATTTTGCTGGAAACCTGAAACGCGATGCGGGTCGGGATATTGGCTTTAATCAAGCCGGTAATCACGTCCACACTCGGACGTTGGGTAGCCAAAATCAAATGGATACCGGCTGCGCGGGCTTTTTGCGCCAAACGGGCAATCAATTCTTCGATTTTCTTACCGGCCGTCATCATCAAATCGGCAAACTCATCCACTACTACCACGATAAACGGCAGCTTTTCCAAATATTCCGGATTATCCGGCGTGAGCGTAAACGGATTGACGATTTTTTCGCCGCGTGCGGCGGCTTCGGCGATTTTTTGGTTGAAACCGGCCAAATTTCGTACACCGGCATGACTCATCAGGCGGTAGCGTTTCTCCATTTCATTGACGCACCAATTGAGTGCATTGGCAGCCAGCTTCATGTCGGTCACCACAGGCGCAAGCAGATGCGGAATGCCTTCGTAAATACTCAATTCCAGCATTTTCGGGTCAATCATAATCATGCGTACGTCTTCCGGCGATGCTTTAAAGAGCATCGACAAAATCATCGCGTTCACGCCCACCGACTTACCCGAACCGGTGGTGCCGGCCACCAGCAAATGCGGTGCTTTAGCCAAATCGGTGACTACCGGCTCACCGGTAATGTCTTGCCCCAAAGCCAAAGTCAATTTGGATTCGGATCCGGTAAACACCGGCGAATTGAAAATTTCGCTTAAGCGTATCATTTGGCGGCTCGGGTTCGGCAATTCCAAGCCCATGCAGGTTTTGCCCGGAATGGTTTCAACCACGCGGATAGAAGCCACGCCCAAAGAGCGTGCCAAGTCTTTTTCCAGATTAATCACCGCACTGCCACGCACACCGACATCAGGCTCAATTTCGTAACGTGTAATCACCGGCCCTGAATAAGAATCCACTACCTTGACCTTGACTTTAAATTCGGCCAGTTTGTCTTCAATGATGATGCCGTTTTCAATCAAGGCTTCTTCGGTTTGCATCGCCGTCGGGTCAAATTGCGGCGGCAACAATAAATCCACGCTCGGCAAATTCATTTCAGACGGCATGGTCAATGAGTGATGAACTGCAGACGTCGGTTGGTTGATGACATGATTCGCCTCAGTCGATACGGGCGCTGCCACTTCATCATTTTGTTCAGGCCGTTGATCGTCTAAAGACGGCTGTTGTTCATCGCTTTCATGCGAATCGGCTGCTTCATGCAAGTATCCGGACGGCATATAATCATTTCCAACCGAATGCGCCCGTTGCTCAAACACGGATACCGTTGCCTCATCCAAGGCCGTCTGAACGGTAGGTTTCGGCTCAGTGATGATTTCTTCGGTTTCACTGATTAAAAAGTCTTGCAGCGAACGTAACGGGCGATTGCTCACGTGCGCATTCACCGATACTTCCGGCAAGCTCGCGGCAGGCGGCTCTTTGAAAGCAGGCGGCTCGGGAATATTCACCGGTACCGGCTCGACTTTCGGTACAGCAGGCGGCTCGATCACGGTTGCATTCGGCGCAGGCGGGCGTGAAATAAAGGCTTCGTTATTTTGGAAGCGCGATGCTTTCGGCATCGGTTTGGCAGGCTGCACCACTGCGCTGCTTTTCTCAACCACCACCGAATCAGGAATCACGCTTTCACGCGTGCGGGTGTCGATGCGGCGAATCGGCTGCACGCGGCGGTTCAGTGGAGAAGTGCCTTGTGACAGGTTCGCTAAAATTTCGGCATCTTGAATAATGGCCGGCTGATAATCTTGAATCGGCGCCACAGCAGCGGCCAAGCGGCTGCGGGCGGCGGTTTGGCGCGCCAAATTTGAATGAATTTTTTCCACATCGATTTCATCCCAACGGCTCGGAATGTCTTTTACCGGAATGGTTTCGCGCTCCACTGTGCGCAAGGCATTTTGTGCGGATTCAATACGTGGTTTTTGCGCCGGATTGATGTGGATTTCTTCCACTTGCGCCAACACGCGCTCGCGTGTGCGGCGCAAAGCCGGGTCATCCAAATCAATCACTTCCAAATCTTGGCGCGGACGGCGTGACGGCCGGGAAGAGGCCGTCCGAACCGGTTGTTTTTCCGAGAACACCTGTTTTTTAATGTTTTTTTGTTCCGACATTTCCTGCGACACGGCTTCGCTTAACGAGCGTGTGGCATCTTCCAAGGTGATTTCTTCGAAGACCGCCCCCTGCACTTTATGCGGCACATATTCGGGAATATCGGTTTTCTCAAACGGCACAATCACCGGATCAGGCACGGCAGACAAGCGTTTGGAAGCACGCGCCGGACGGGTAAACTCTCGCGCTTCCTCCAACGGCTGTACAGGTTGATTGGCTTTTTGACAGGTATGTTGCTGAAACTCTCTCCGGGATTCGGCTTCCTCTGCCGTTTGCGCCAAGTCGGCCTCATGGTAAGACTGCTCCGAAAAAGCAGAGGAATCATCAATATAATCTAATTCTTTCTGCTCATTCTCTGCTGATTTCGCAGTATGGCGTTGCGCAGCCAACAGGCGCAGGCGGGCGACTGTTCTGCCGTAAGCAGCTTTGGCTTGATGGCCGAATTTGTTTGCCATCCGCTCTTCTTCGGGATTTTGGAAGTATTGCGCCAATCCGGCCAAATCACCTCCTTCACCGTTTTCCATGCGGCCAAGCTCCTGCCGCCATTGTCGGTCTTGCTGGTAATGGAACCACAACAATCCGCCGATGGCGCATAACAGAAGGAAAATCAACACCGTCCACAACATAGGGGAAACCTTAATATCCGATTCAACTACAAAGGCGGTTATTTTATCGTGTTTCCGCATTAAAAAGAATAAGCAAAACCGCTATCGGCGCAATATTTTAACGATTCAGCGTATAATAAGGCCGTCTGAAAATATTGAGCGCGTGTTCCTTATGATTTTTCAAGCCGAATGGTTTTCGTATGCTGCTTTTATCACGGCATGGCCGGTTTTGGCCGCTTTACTGGCTGTGTGCGCCAAGTCTGCTTTCAAAGCCTTTTCCGCACATCGTTCGGCCGTGAATTTAGTCATTTTGATTGTAACCACGGCATGGCTTTTGAATGCGACGCCTGATGACGGCCAGCTTGCGGGCATGAGCTATCACCTTTTGGCAATGAATTTGGCGGCGCTCATGATCGGCGTCCCGGCAGCTTTTTGGCTGGGGGCATTGCTGCTTTTTCCTTATGTGTGGCTATTTGGCGGTGATTGGCAGGTGTACCCGATCAATGCTTTGGCCTTATTGCTGCCGCCGCTGATAACCAATATTTTATTCCACCGCTTGGTGAATTTATTGCCGGCCAACCTGTTTATTTTTATTTTCGTCAACGGCTTTATCGGGTCGGCTGCCAGTATTTTGTTTACCGGTTTGGTATTGGTCGCTGTTTTGGATTGGGCAGCAGCTTTTCCGAGCGATGTATTGTGGTCCACCGCCCTGCCCGTTTTTATTCTGATTGCTTGGGCGGAAGCCTTTTTAAGCGGCATCACTACTGCGATTTTTGTGGCTTTACGGCCGCAATGGATCAATACTTTTGACGACAACCGCTATTTAAAACCAACCAATCAAATTTGGTAGTTTCAGACGGCCTCAAGGAACGATATGTCTCCCGCTTCTCTTCTGCCGATTGTCATTGGTGCCGCATTCGGCGCTGGCATCCGCTGGTTTTTCGGGCTTTACTTTGCCCGCATCGCCACATCATTTGCTTTCGGCACTTTGGCGGCCAACTGGATTGGTGCACTTCTTATTGGCATTTTCGCCGAATTGGTGCAGCATCCGCAGTGGAAGCTGCTGTTGATTACCGGCTTTCTCGGCAGCTTGACGACATTTTCCGGTTTTTCGTTGGAAATGGTCCAACTTATGCAGGCGCAGCGTTGGGGGGCGGCTTTCGGTGCGGCGGCCTTGCACGTTTTCGGCTCCTTTGCGCTAACGGCTTTAGGCATTTGGCTGGCGCAAATGTTTAAGGCCGTCTGAACGTTCAGACGGCCTAGTCAAACTAATCTATCCCAATCTCCAAACACACCACTTCTCCACAAAATGCTTGCGCGGTTTCATTCATATGTGCCGGTTTGTATGCGCCGAAAGCGTAAGTGTGTGTTCATCGTATTCTGCTGTGTCACCGTTTAAACCTGTGGGCATATCCAAAGCAATTTTAAGGCCGCCTGAAGCATTCAAAGCTTGGCAGACTTCGACGATATTTTGCGGTAAATTACCACTAAAGCCTGTGCCGAATATACCGTCAATCACCACATTATAAGCATTTTTCGTTTTCGGACAGCCTGACAAATCTTCTTCGTTTAAAAAAGTGATACCCGGCAATCCGTTTAAACGCCGGCGGTTAAGTTCTGATAAATCCGATAAGATATTGCCGCAGACCAAGGCAATATCCACTTGCCAGCCGTGCTGCTGCAACACGCGTGCAATCACCAGACCATCGCCGCCATTATTACCCTTGCCGCAGGCAATCAATACTTTCTGCCGACCGACACAATGCTGCAAAATATCCGCCGCCGCAGCTTGCCCCGCATTTTCCATCAGTTGCTCAAATGATGTACCTTTATCTACCGCTGCTTGTTCGGCGGCACGCATTTCTTTGGTATTGTAAATTTTCATATCCGCGTCTGATTTAGAACAGTCATCATAAAATTATATAGTGGATTCACTTTAAAAATAGGACAAGGCGGCGGAGCCGAAGGCAGTATCGATAATACGGCCAGTCGAGCCAACGCTGTACTATTTTAAAGTGGATTCATTATAGTCCCATCACGTCAAAATGGCTTACTTCTCATGCCCTCACTTAGGCCGCAAATAAAAAGGCCGTCTGAAACATCAGTTTCCGACGGCCTTGATTCAAGCTGAAACCCGATTAGATTACCATTGGTACAACGCACCCGCACCCACGCCCACATGGCCGCCGGTATTGGTTGAGAAGTTACCTTTGATAATCCAGTTACCGCCATCGCTCATTGAAGACACGCCGATGGCTATGGCAGATTCGCCACCGTAGTGACCGCCACCGATACCCAAGCCGGTCGCACCCGGGCGGGTTACTTGCGGAATCGAGCTTTGGGCAATCGCTCCGGCCACACCGGCATAAGCTTTCTTACCGACATTGTCGATGTTTTGTTGCAACTGATTACCCATACCGACCAATTGGTTCACGTTTACCGCATCGGTACCGTTTTTACCCGGCGCCACGTTGGTAATAGTGTTACCACCGTTGTTCAGACCAATCGGGCTGATGCTGACGGTATTTTGCGGATTGGCTTCGGTTGGCGCCGCAATGGTCACGCCGTTGCTGTTGACAACTGTATTACCGGTAGTCAGCGAACCTTCTTGGCCCAGATTTACATCTTTAACCAATTTTACTTCCAAGGTATCGCTACCGTTAGCCACCACACCGATATTGCCGTCTGAAAGCTTGGCAGTATCGGTTACGCCGCCTTTCACATTCACGGTTTGACCCAGCTTGCGATTAACGTTGTCGCCACTGTCACCGGCAAAGGTGAGCGGTTGATTCACAGCTTTGTTCAAACCACTAATTGCATCACCGGCATTGTTTACCGCAGTTGTGCTGTTGTCTGCAGGATTAGTCAAGGTATAGCTAGGTGCGCTTACTGTACCGTCTGCATTCACAGTCGAGCCGCCGCCCAAATGGTTAGCAATGCTGTTGGCGGTACCATAGAGCTGGCTGCCGTTGACCGCATCTTTGCTGTCTGCGGCAATCTTACCGGCTGCTACGTTGGTGATGTTTTTATCGGCTGCCTCAATACCTGTCTTCGTCACGCTTGGACCATTGTTAATGGTCAGGCCGTCTGAATTCAGGGTGCTGTCACCGGTGGTTACCGTTTTGGCTGTAACGGTGTTGAAATCAACATCGTCTTTAGTGGCAACAGTAAAGTTAGCACCATCACGGGTAATGGTAATGTTTTTGCCATCGTTAAAGTTAACTTCATCGCCTGAACTGATGAATTCACCCGCATCACCGTTTGCTTTGGCAGTAAAGCCGGAGTTATTGACGGCATCGGCCACGGTTTGGGCAGTGGCCAGTGCGTTAGGCATGGTCGTGCTTGCATTGCCTTTGCCGTCAGTAGTGATGCCGCCGGTGATGGCAGCAATGTTGCCGTTAGTGTCAACTTGAGTGGTTACGCCGTCGGTTTTAGCCGCAACAGTATAAGTCGTGCTACGGTCTTTCTCATTTACTTTAGAAGTAACTGTTACACCTTGGTCACCAGCAACTTTAGTAGTTGCTGCAGCTTGGGCTGCTTTCAGCTGACTAACGTTCACTGCATCTGTATCCTCCTCACCCGCTTTGACATTGGTAATTTTATTACCGCCGTTGTCTAAGCCATCTTTGGTCAGCGTAACAGGTTGGCCTTCTGTACCGTTATTGATGGTAATACCGTCTTTAGTCAGGCTAGTATCGCCGTTCTTAACGCCATCATTGTTGATGGTGGTATCACCGGCTGTAACACTGTCAACGGTAACGTCTTTAGCAAGATTGTAAACCACATCATTGCTATCGGCTGATTTACTGATCACAATATTATCATCAGTATTTTTCATATCAACTGTCGAACCCGGTTTTACCAATGAGCCGTTTGCACCTTGGGCGGTCAAAATAAAGCCGGAATTATTGATGGCTTCGGCTACATCGCCTGCGGTGGCTAATGCAGTCGGGGTCGTTGCGGCAGATACGCCTTTATCATCCGTGGTAATGTCGCTGGTTACTGCGGCAATATTGCCTGCTTCGTCAACTTTGGTGGTCACACCGTCGGTTTTGGCCGCCACGGTGTAAGTGGTACTGCCGTCTTCATTTGCCGAAGGGGTAACGGTAACACCTTGGTCACCTTCAACTTTGGCGGTGGCTGCTTTTCGGGCTTTTTCCAACTGGCTTACGTTTACGGCATCCGTATCCGCTTCGCCTGCTTTGACATGGGTGATTTGTTTGTCAGCCGCATCAATACCTGTCTTCGTGATGCTCGGACCATCTTTGATGGTCAGGCCGTCTGAATTCAGGCTTGTGCCACCCACGGTAACCTTATTCGCCGTTACGTTTTTAAATTCGACATCGTCCGCCGTCGCAAAGGTAAAGGCATTGCCGACGCGTTTAACGGTCAGGTTCTTACCTGCGTTGAACTCAACTTCTTCACCCGGGTTAATCAAGGTTGCTTCTGCTTCGTCACCCTCGGCTTTGTTACCGCCTGATTTAACGTTGAAGCCGGAATTATTGATGGCTTCGGCTACATCGCCTGCGGTGGCTAATGCAGTCGGGGTCGTTGCGGCAGATACGCCTTTATCATCCGTGGTAATGTCGCTGGTTACTGCGGCAATATTGCCTGCTTCGTCAACTTTGGTGGTCACACCGTCGGTTTTGGCCGCCACGGTGTAAGTGGTACTGCCGTCTTCATTTGCCGAAGGGGTAACGGTAACACCTTGGTCACCTTCAACTTTGGCGGTGGCTGCTTTTCGGGCTTTTTCCAACTGGCTTACGTTTACGGCATCCGTATCCGCTTCGCCTGCTTTGACATGGGTGATTTGTTTGTCAGCCGCATCAATACCTGTCTTCGTGATGCTCGGACCATCTTTGATGGTCAGGCCGTCTGAATTCAGGCTTGTGCCACCCACGGTAACCTTATTCGCCGTTACGTTTTTAAATTCGACATCGTCCGCCGTCGCAAAGGTAAAGGCATTGCCGACGCGTTTAACGGTCAGGTTCTTACCTGCGTTGAACTCAACTTCTTCACCCGGGTTAATCAAGGTTGCTTCTGCTTCGTCACCCTCGGCTTTGTTACCGCCTGATTTAACGTTGAAGCCGGAATTATTGATGGCTTCGGCTACATCGCCTGCGGTGGCTAATGCAGTCGGGGTCGTTGCGGCAGATACGCCTTTATCATCCGTGGTAATGTCGCTGGTTACTGCGGCAATATTGCCTGCTTCGTCAACTTTGGTGGTCACACCGTCGGTTTTGGCCGCCACGGTGTAAGTGGTACTGCCGTCTTCATTTGCCGAAGGGGTAACGGTAACACCTTGGTCACCTTCAACTTTGGCGGTGGCTGCTTTTCGGGCTTTTTCCAACTGGCTTACGTTTACGGCATCCGTATCCGCTTCGCCTGCTTTGACATGGGTGATTTGTTTGTCAGCCGCATCAATACCTGTCTTCGTGATGCTCGGACCATCTTTGATGGTCAGGCCGTCTGAATTCAGGCTTGTGCCACCCACGGTAACCTTATTCGCCGTTACGTTTTTAAATTCGACATCGTCCGCCGTCGCAAAGGTAAAGGCATTGCCGACGCGTTTAACGGTCAGGTTCTTACCTGCGTTGAACTCAACTTCTTCACCCGGGTTAATCAAGGTTGCTTCTGCTTCGTCACCCTCGGCTTTGTTACCGCCTGATTTAACGTTGAAGCCGGAATTATTGATGGCTTCGGCTACATCGCCTGCGGTGGCTAATGCAGTCGGGGTCGTTGCGGCAGATACGCCTTTATCATCCGTGGTAATGTCGCTGGTTACTGCGGCAATATTGCCTGCTTCGTCAACTTTGGTGGTCACACCGTCGGTTTTGGCCGCCACGGTGTAAGTGGTACTGCCGTCTTCATTTGCCAAAGGGGTAACGGTAACACCTTGGTCGCCTTCAACTTTGGCGGTGGCTGCTTTTCGGGCTTTTTCCAACTGGCTTACGTTTACGGCATCCGTATCCGCTTCGCCTGCTTTGACATGGGTGATTTGTTTGTCAGCCGCATCAATACCTGTCTTCGTGATGCTCGGACCATCTTTGATGGTCAGGCCGTCTGAATTCAGGCTTGTGCCACCCACAGTAACCTTATTCGCCGTTACGTTTTTAAATTCGACATCGTCCGCCGTCGCAAAGGTAAAGGCATTGCCGACGCGTTTAACGGTCAGGTTCTTACCTGCGTTGAACTCAACTTCTTCACCCGGGTTAATCAAGGTTGCTTCTGCTTCGTCACCCTCGGCTTTGTTACCGCCTGATTTAACGTTGAAGCCGGAATTATTGATGGCTTCGGCTACATCGCCTGCGGTGGCTAATGCAGTCGGGGTCGTTGCGGCAGATACGCCTTTATCGTCCGTGGTAATGTCGCCGGTTACTGCGGCAATATTGCCTGCTTCGTCAACTTTGGTGGTCACACCGTCGGTTTTGGCCGCCACGGTGTAAGTGGTACTGCCGTCTTCATTTGCCAAAGGGGTAACGGTAACACCTTGGTCGCCTTCAACTTTGGCGGTGGCTGCTTTTCGGGCTTTTTCCAACTGGCTTACGTTTACGGCATCCGTATCCGCTTCGCCTGCTTTGACATGGGTGATTTTATTACCGCCGTTGTCTAAGCCATTTTTGGTCAGCGTAACAGGTTGGCCTTCTGTACCGTTATTGATGGTAATACCGTCTTTAGTCAGGCTAGTATCGCCGTTCTTAACACCATCATTGTTGATGGTGGTATCACCGGCTGTAACACTGTCAACGGCAATGTCTTTGGCCAGTTTGATGTCCAAAGTATCGTTACCATTAGCTACCACACCAATATTGCCGTCTGACAGTTTAGCTGCTTCAGTGACGCCGCCTTTAACATTTACCGTTTCACCTAATTTACTCTCAACGTTATCACCGCTATCACCGGCAAAGGTAAGCGGACTAAATGCTTGGGCAGCAGTCTGATTAATTGCATCATTAACATTGTTAACAGTATTTCCATTAACAGTCATAGGTTGATTATTGACAGTTATATTACCAACAGTTAAACCATTGTTATTAACAGTGGTATCGCCCGCCGTCACACTGTCAACCGCAATGTCTTTTTTAAGATTAATCACATAGTCGGTATTATTGCCGGTAGTTGTCCCAATAACACTTACGTTACCGTCTGTATTTTGAGCGGTAGTGGTTTTTTCACTGTTATTAATGGCATCTGCAACAGCTTTGGCGGTTGCAAAGTTATCGCCTTCTTTTCCGGCTACGACACCGCCATCATTGTTAACAGTCAAACTGGATTTATTCACATCAAAAGTAATGTTTGAGTCTGAAGCACGTGCAGTTGTGCCTACACCATTCACAAAGTTAATGTCTTTGTTCTTTTGGTTCAGCGTTTCTGCTTGCGTACCATTTACCGAAGTAGTGAACTCTTGGACGGCTGTATCGGCTTTAGCCAGAGATTCTTTGCTTTTATCCGATAAATCAACTGCATAAGTACGTGTACGGCCAGCTTTATCGATGGTAGGCATAACAGTAACGGCATCAGAACCACTTGCAGTTGTGTCCCAAGCATTCACGGTATAAGTTGTGCCGTCTTTATTGCTTGTACTGTCTACAACCACATTTGTACCCGCTTCTACCTTGCTTTGCGAAGCTTTCAACTGGCTGTAATTAACCGCTTGGTTATCTTCAGTCGCAGGAGCAACATTATTGACAGCCAGATTACCGGCATCAATACCTTTATTGGTAATACTTGGGCCATTATTAATGGTCAGGCCGTCTGAATTGATGACAGTATTACCGGCCGTAACGCTACCTACCTTAATATCTTTGTTTAAGCTAATGGTAATCGCGTCACCTGCTGCGCTCGTAGTAATGTTCTCGTCACCATTCACTGCAACGGTAGAACCCAATTTTTCAACATTGGTACTGCCTGTGTCGCCGGTAAACGTCAAACCTTGGGTGTCAACCGCTTCTTTGGCATTTACGCCTTTTTTGATGTCTTCTTTGGTTGTATCAGACAGATCCAGTGCATAATCTGTAGTGACTGCTTGCGTAGTCGCATCAGTGGCAGATGTTTCTGTTTTCTTCAAAGCATCGCTTACCGATACCGTAGCTTTATCTGCACTAACTGTGTATTCGGTGTTGTTGCCTTCAGCCTTAGATTGAACATGAGTATTGCTGCCTTCTACCACTGTAGTGGTTTTTTCAGTACGTTCGGCCGCCTCGTTAATAGCATTGGCAACATCTGCTGCAGTCGCGAAATTATCGCCTGCAGTATTCGCAGTAACTTTACCTGCCTCATCCGTTGTCAAACCGCTCTTATTCACATCAAAAGTAATGTCTGAGCCTGAAGCACGTGCAGTTGTGCCTACACCATTCACAAAGTTAATGTCTTTGTTCTTTTGGTTCAGCTTTTCTGCTTGCGTACCATTTACCGAAGTAGTGAACTCTTGGACGGCTGTATCGGCTTTAGCCAGAGAATCCTTAGAAGCTTGTGACAAATCAACCTTATAATCGGTCACGTTTTGAGCGTCTTTATTACCTGCGGTAACGGTCACGGCATCGGAGCCATTGCTCACACTCGTACCCTTAGCGTTAACCGTATAAGTTTTGGAGCCATCACCGTTGGTTTCGGTAGCAACATCATTGACGTTGGTACCGGCCACTACTGTAGATTTGGCTGCTTTAATGGCATCATGAACAGTATTCTTGTTGGTATCACCGATATTATTGGCAGTCAGCTTACCTGTGCTTGGATCAAGTGTCGTTTCACCGCCGATAATATTTTTAGTGGTTTCTGCGACATTACCTAATACATCTTGGGTCAAGTAAAGCTGACTACCGTTAATCGCATCGGTAGAATCGGCAGAAATTTTACCTGCAGCAACGTTAATAATCTGGCGTTCTTGACCAGAAGCACCAACAGAAACGATACCCGCAGGCTTACCGGCAAACGAGCCATAAGTAATGCCGTTTACCGTACCGTTTTCAATATCATTCGCCTGACCTGCTGTCGTTGTAACAGAATCTTCGCTACTATTCGCACCTAAAATTACATTGTTATCAGCAGTAGCGGTCACGTTGTTACCCAATACCATGGTATTTTGGGCATCAACGGTATTTTCATTACCGATAATCACAGAATCGCTGGCATCGGCCGTCTCAGCTACTGTGTTTTTGTAACCCAGTACAAATGCACGGTCTGCATTTTGTGTTTGGATCAAAGCCGACGTATCCGTAATAATGCCTGAACCATTGCGGGTTGCGGTTGCGCCTACATTGTTTTGGCCGCCCAAAATCAATACATTATCACTAGCGGAACCAATGGCATTGTTGTTACCTAAAGAGTACGAATTTGTACCTTGTACCACAGACGGATCACCAATCGCACCGGAACCTTGGCCGCTAACCACATTACCGGTACCGATAGAGATAGAGTCTTTAGCAGCAGCCTGTGCACCTGTACCAATGGCAATGGCATTCACAGCAGTGTTACTGCCTTTAGTTCCTGCCTTAGCATCCGAACCTACAGCAATGCTGTCATTAGTGTAAGCAGTGGCTTGATAGCCTTGGCTTAACGAGCGGGCGCGGCTCAAGATATCGCCATCCGCACCGGCACCCGCACCAAAACCAACTGCAACATTATGATTGCCATTGATGAATTGACCACTGTTTGAGCCGATTGCAAGATTATGGCTACTGTTAGTCAATTTCGTTTTATCGTTACCGACATATCTACCGGCATTTTCACCAAAGGCGATGTTATTACTGCCGGCAATAAAGCTGCCGGCACTTTTACCTGCCGCTACGTTAGCATCCGATCCTGATGTGATGGCAGCATCTTGGCCCACTTTAAAAGTGTTGGCAGCAACATCAAGTGTTGCATTACTTTCTAAAACACCGATATTATTACCTGCTCCTTGACCTGCCGACCAGTTACCACTGCCTCTGATACGGTTACCCGAGCCGTAACCGGTAGTTGCGTTGTTTGCGCCTAATACATTGCCACCCGTACGGGAACCGACAGAAGTATTTGAGTTGCTCACAATATTAGAGCCGCTTTGATAGCCGACACTAACATTATTATCGCCCAGAATATTATTGCCTACATCATAACCGAATGCGGTATTGGCGTAGTTAGGCTTTTCTGCCGTACCGATTCTTTGGCCGGAACTATTACCCAAAACGGTATTGTCCCAGCCATAAACATTGCTTCCGGAAAAGTTACCGACGGTAATATTCTTTGGCGAAGCCATGTTGAGGATGCGGGTTGTGTTTTGGTTTACCTGGCTGCCTGAATTTATACCAATGGTGATATCGCCACCTAATGCAGCAGTAGCCCCCTCACCAATGGCAACAGCAGACATTATTTGGCCGGCATTGCCTGCTGTCGTGTAATGCGTAATCGCTTTGGCATCTTTACCAATGGCTACAGAACCATTGCGAAGCGCTTTGGCGCCATCGCCAACCGCGACAGAATGATCGTCATACGTCATGGCGTTATTACCGATTGCTACCGAGAAACGGCTGCGGTTAATGGCGTTACTATCTTTAGTACCATTGCCAACCGTGCGGTTAACGGCATGATCTGACATACCGTTTGCTTGGTAATTGTTGGCATTCGTGCCGATAGCAACCGAATTCTCGCCTTGCTGATACACACCGGCACCTGTACCCATGGCAATGTTGTTGCTGCCTGCACCATAAGAGCCGGCCTCTTTACCGATAGAAATATTGGTATGAGTGGCTACAGTTTCCGGAGAAGCAGTTTTTGCACCACCGGTATACAAATATGCTACGGCACTACGTTTACCATTACTAACATCAACTGCGGCTGTGCCGAAATCGGCATTTTCTTTACCGGCATTGCGGCCAATAGAAATAGAGGTATCAGTATTAGCACGGGCAATTGAGCCGATGGCAATAGCATCAGTACCTTCAGCTTTAACATTAGTAGTATTAGTGTAATCTTCTGAAGATTCAGACATACCGATGGCAATCGAACGCTCACCGATAGAAGTAGCAGAGTTGCCCATCGCCAATGAACCTTTACCCACAGCGGCAGAAGCAGAACCATAGGCCTGCGAACCATCACCCACCGCAACAGCTTGACGGCCGATAGCCACCGCATTGGTACCTTGAGTTTCAGCGGATGAACCGAGAACAACGCCGCCTGAACGCGAAAGTGCATTTGCGCCTACGGCAACACCCAAAGAACGTTTGTTGCCTATAATAGCAGAAGCACCATCGCCAATCGCAACGCCACCGGACTCAGTAACAACATTTCTGCCAATACCAACCACTGACGATGATATGTTTCCATTAGCATTGGCTAAGGAGTTCCCATTAGTTGTGAATGATGAATAAGGGTTTCTATAAGAACGATGTCCCGTACCATAATTGATACCTATGTTACCGCCAATATCAGTTTTGGCATTGGAACCAATGACAACAGCACCAACATGATTGCCCGAATTGGCATCCGCACCCATAACAACAGTACCTGCTTTGTTGTTATTAGTTGTATTTGCATTACCGCAAATTACAGAATTACTCACTGTATCAAAATAACAAACATTACTACCCGCAGGCCGTGCAGCTCCTGTGGCAGCAAGTGCAGGATTAGCTGCTAACAACAATGCAGAGGCTACACCGCTAAAAGCGAAAATTCTTGAAAGGATGCTGCGTTCTGAATGAGCAGCATGGCCCACTATAGAAGAGGCAGATTTGCTTTTACCTTTTGCAAATTCGGCAACAGCGGTATAAGTACGTGTAGTTTCGTTGTAAATCACCCGGTAGATTTTGTTCATTGGTCTCTTTCTTAATTGCTGAATGAAATAACAATATTGAGTTGATGAATAGACGCAAGTTGACAATAATTGTCACCTTGTAACAAATTTCGCCCAATATCCAATATCTATTAAAATAGTTGCCTCTTATGCTGACTTATACCGATAATCTGATAAATCAGCCACTTATCAAAAAGTAAGATAATTTTATTCTAAATAAATTATCAGTAACTAAATCTTACAAGCAATTAATATGCCAATTTATTCATTCCCAACCGGATCATCATCAATAAAGTATATTGTTGTTATTTATAGAAAATAATTAGAAATACAAATGAAACAGTGATTAATTATCCCAATCTTCTTTTGCTCAAAAAAAATCATCATGGCTAAAGCGGAAAAAGAGAAAACTACTTCAGCCGAAAAAGTGGAAACCAACCAAATCGGTTTGGAAAAAAGCGAAGCCGTGCCTATTAACGGGAAACCGAACGCTTTGTTGTCGAGCTATCAAGTGTTTTATCAAAATGTGCGCAGCTATCCTCGGAATATCAAAGGCGAGCATTTTTTCTTGCTGCATACCAAACTTGAAGAGCTTTATACCGATCTGCAATTACAGATTGATGAAATTGCCGAGCGCAATTTGACTCCTGCATGTACACCGCTGCATGCTTACGGCGACTTACCCGACATTCTTCTATATTCTATATAAAGAGGATGAAAACGTATTTGATGGCCGCGAATGTGTGTTGAAGGTTTGATTAGTAGTTTGCAAGAGCTGATTGAAGAGCGAGGCGGCGGACGAAGCCGGTGATGGGGACACGGCAGATTAGATTACCGGCTATGTGCAGGCGTAAGAGAAATTGATTTGAATGCAATAACGCTTTCTTAGGCGTAAATATAGTTAATTAAAATAAAAACTACTCATTAGTGCAGCCATAAAATTGCCTATTTCAGGCAGCACTTTTCGTAGATGCTTTTTTAATGTTCGCCCATGCTTTTTCAATCGGATTAAGCTCTGGCGAATAAGGTGCAAGAGCTAAGATTTTATGCCCCTCTTTTTCTGAAATCTCTGCTAAAACAGACATCCGATGAAAGCGGGCATTATCCATCACGATAACAGATTGTTCAGTTAATTCAGGCAGCAATACGCCTTCAAACCATGCTTCAAATAAACGGCTATCCATCGTGCCTGAATAAATCATGGGTGCAATTAGATTACTTTGGTCTTTGATTTGAGCTGCAACCGGTGATGTGCGCCGGTATCGTTTACCACTGATTTGCGCTTTAACTGGAAGCCCTTTTGGTGAATAGGCATAAGGACGGTAGTAAAAAGTATCAAATCCTGTTTCATCAAGGAAAACAACTTGATAATCAGCATATTGATTTAATGCTTGTTGATAAGCGGCTACCTGTTCTGGTTTTTGTTCTTTGTAGCTCGTGGTCTTTTTTTACGCGTCATACCCAATACTTTGAACAAATAACAAATATTAGCCGGCGTACACCCAAAATGAGCTGCAATTTCATGCTGGTATGCATCAGGGTGTTCTTTAACATATTCTATGAGCAGTTTTTTATTGACTTTGGTTGCATTGCCACCTTTGACTTGATGTTCAAATGAACCAGTTTGCTCATAGCGTTTTCTCCAACTTCGAAATGTTTTTGGGTCAATTTGGTATGCTTTGCAAACTTCGCTGGCATTTTTGCATGCCTGATAGTATTGGTATGCTTTTTCTCGTAGTTCTATTGAGTATGACATTTTGGACTCTAAATATTCAGTGTTGATTTGGGAATTCTTATTTTAATATACTATACATCAAAATAATCAAAGGTCTTGAAGTTTGGCGGTAGGCGAGCATCAGCCGCTAAATTTTTACCAACATAATTTTCCCACGGCATACCTTGTTTGCCAACACTGGCACCCCATTGAATACCAACCGATTTATTAGAGATTATGTTAGGTAGCTGATTACTTTGTACCCAAGATGAAAGTGGTTTATTCTGTGGTGCTTGTAAGGCTGCATTGTTCGCTCCTTTCCGAATTTGAGTAGATAATATGCGGATGTCGGCTTTTTTCCTTGCTTCCTGCCAAAATGATGAGCTTTGGACTACATTTTTCAACTTTCCGACTGTTTTCTGTACCGGTACAGATTTAGCGAGCAAATTGGCTGTGCCACTACCTAAAATTATTGAAGTTGCATTTGCACCTACTCTTGCAGCGAGTAAAGCATCCATATGAGCTGCCAGTTTTCGATCTGACCGATATGCTTCATCTCGGATAAGTTTCCATTCATCATAACTGATAATTACTTTATCAAAAGTTTGTGCAGGATTACTAACGACATCAATAAAGGCTGCATATGTATCTTTATAGTTTACAATGGCTTCCCATGTTCCTGCGACCACTTCTTGTATACCGATTCGATTTACCTCTCCTGCGTATTGATTATAGTAATTAATATACTCTTCAGCATATTTTTCGTTGCCCTTAAATAATGTTCGGGCAAGATGCCGGATTTCTTTTTTCCGTGTTTGCTGAGCCTGATCGGCATTCATATCAAAGTCATTCACTCCTAGAGTGTGGGCCCAGTTATTTTCTACCGCGTTCCCTGCAGCCAAACTGCCTTGCACCGCATTCGCAGTACTGTTCCCAACAGCCGCCCCCGTAGCCGTTCCCAACAGGTTTGTAATCGCCGTTACGGTTTCTTTCTGCTCCGCCGTCAGTTTGCTGCCGTCTTTTTCTCCGTAGAGATAGTTGCCGATTAATGGTGCGGCCGCTTCGGCACTGCCGGCACTGATGGCGCCGGCCAGGGCGTTGTTATCTCCTGCCGCTGCGGTGGCCGCACCCAATACCGTATGGGCGAGGATGTGGGCGGTTTCCTGTTTAGCGGTCAGATTGCCGTCTGAATTCTGTTGCGCCAGTTCTTTGAAGTGTTGTCCGATTTGATAGGATACGGCCGGACTTGCAGTGGCGGCTGCAATGCCTGCTACGCTGTCGGTCGGTGCGGATAAGTCGGCGGCAATGCTGTTGAGCAGCACTTTGCCTTTCTGCCAGTTACCGGTTTTTTCCCGGTACTCGGCTTCGCTGATAAGGCCTTTTTCTTTCTGTTCTTTCAGCGTATCCAGTTTTTGGTTGATTTCGCTATTGGCCGACTGCACATTTTTGCTGAACTCCTGACTGACCTTACGCTGTAAATCAATCTCGCGCTGTACCTTGTCTTTATCAAACGTATTTTTCAGACGGCCTGATGCGGCTTCGGCGGTTTCGGTTCAGGTGTCGGTGTAAACCGCTTCGGCTTTTTTGCCTGTCGGGTCGTTGCCGATGACGATGTTGCGGGTGCCGATGCCGCTTTTGGTAACACTGCTTTGACTGCCGCCGTCGCTGCCGTAGCCGATGCTGCTGTCGATACCGTTTTTAGTGGCGACGGTTTGGATGCGGCTGTCGGCAGCAGGTGCGGTTTGGCCGAGGCTTTGGCCGCTGATGCTGCCTGATACGCCGATGCCGAAGCCGTCGCCTTCATAGCGGCTGTGGTTTTCAATGTCGCCGTGGCTGATTGAGGCCGTCTAAAAGCGGTTTCTGCCTTCGCTTTCGGCTGTTTCGGTGGCAGTAATTAGGCCGCCTTTTAAGTCGGTATGGTTTGCCACGTTGACTTGGAAGCCGTCGTCTCCTGCGTAAAGGCCGCTTTGTTCGGTTACGCTTCGGTGGTCGGCGTTGATTTTGTCCTAACAGTTCCAGCATTTTGTCAGTTAGGTGGGCAACAAGTTGCCCACCCTACACTTACTTGCTTTGGCTGTAGTCGGCGCTGATATAATCTTTGCTATAGTTGCTACCGATGATGAGTTAGCCAATGAATTACCCCTACAGTTTGTTGTTTTTTTAATCTTTATAACCATCAAACTCCCATAGAAAATATTTAGATAGATTATAAAATGCGAGTTCATCATTTTCAGAATTACATAATTCTAAAACAGAATTGATTAAAACAATTAGCTCATGCAAATCAAATTTATTTATAATTATGGAGTTTTTACCTAGTTGGGGGCTAAATATATTTTCTTGTAGCCATTTGGTTGTATATATATATACAGTAAAATCATCTGCTCCATCTTCATTTATAAATCCAATAGACATTGTTACTACCATAAAAAAATTATCAATTTTATCTAAAGGAAAGTTATTTAAATCATAGTCAATACTATAAATTTTTTTCAATTCTAAATTCATATATCAAGTTCCAATTGATTATTTGATATTTAAATGACCATTTTTAATTAATGTTTTCATCCCAGTTATCGGATTGATTTCAAAGGTTTCGAAATTAGCCTGTACCCCAGTTGTAGCATACAGTGACCGTTTATTGCTTGGTGGACGATATTGTCTTGTTCCATCTCGACTAAGCCAGCCGCCACCACTAGTTTCTCTTGCACCATCTCCAACCCAAATCATTCCCAATTTATCAGCTTCACTTTTAGTAGCTGTCCCAATATTAAAATTCCCTTGTCCTTGAATTGCCGCAGCCAATCTTGAATCTTGTTCAGCAATATTTTTTTAAGTTTTGTTCATTTAACTGATTAATCAGTTTGGGATAGGTTGCCGCATTAGCAGTCCCTTCCGAAGTACTCAGCATGGTCATCTTCGGAATCGGCTTCGGTTTAGGAATACCTGTGGCTGCTTTTCCTACACTCAAGGTATCTATCGCAAGCTGTACATAATCAGCAGCCTGCTCAGACAAACCCAGTTTCTTCAATTCTTGAACAGTGATGGTGGGACTTTGTTCACTGGCTTTCTTCCCAAAATTATTCAGACCGGTAGCCAAGTGATCTGTTGATGAAAAAAGGCCAACAGCAGCAGCACTGCAGGTTAAACCGAATGATTGGGGACAGGTAGCAACCCCGCCTTTTACGGAAATTACAATTCCCGAAGCACCGGCTACAATCTCTGCTCCCGGTGTAATATAACGATTAAGAATACTTTTATCTTCCCGACTCAGTGTTTCGTATCGTGCCGTTAAATAATCGACAAGCAAAGTCTGATGCTGGGATAAAAATTGCATAGATTCATTTTGCAAGTCTTTATGATTTTGTGCAAATCTTGAATCTTGAGCGAAATTGATAATACGCTCAATGTCTTGCCGACATTCCTGAATTCTTCCGCCATTACATTCTTTGATTACCTTGTTCTTTAATACCTTATAAATATTGCGAACTTCTTCAGGTTTTTTGTTGAGTGCATTGCTTGTGAGATAATAATTATTCTCAACAGCACTCCCCGCAACCAAACCACCCTGAGCCGCATTCGCAGTACTGTTCCCAACCGCCGCCCCCGTAGCCGTTCCCAACAGGTTTGTAATCGCCGTTACGGTTTCTTTCTGCTCCGCAGTCAGTTTGCTGCCGTCTTTCTCACCGTAGAGATAGTTGCCGATTAGCGGTGCGGCGGCTTCGGCACTGCCTGCACTGATGGCGCCGGCCAGGGCGTTGTTGTCTCCCGCCGCTGCCGTTGCTGCGCCCAATACCGCATGGGCGAGGATGTGGGCGGTTTCCTGTTTACCGGTAAGTTTGCCGTCTGAATTCTGTTGCGCCAGTTCTTTGAAGTATTGGCCGATTTGATAGGCAGCGGCCGGACTTGCCGCTGCGGCGGCAATGCCTAATGCGCTGTCGGTCGGTGCGCTCAAACCTGTGGCCACGGCAGCTAGGGCTACGCCGCCTTTTTGCCAGTTGTCGGCCTTTTGATGGTGCTCGTTGGCGGTTTGTACGGCTTCACGGTAGGCATTCAAATCGCCGTTTTGTAATGCTTGGGCAGCTTTGTCTTCCGCTGCTTTGGCGAGTGCTTTGTAGCCTTCGGCTTTGTGGTTGATTTCCGTTCTGACTTCCTGCACATTTTTGCTGAATTCCTGACTGACCTTCCGCTGCAAATCAATCTCGCTCTGCACCCGTTCTTTGTCAAAGATGTTGTTCAGACGGCCTGAGTTTTGTTCGGCGGTTTCGGTGCGGGTGCCGGTGTATACCGCTGCTGCCTGTGTGCCATCGGTATCGTTGCCGATGATGATGTTGCGCGTGCCGATGCCGCTGCGGGTAACACTGCTTTGACTGCCGCCGTCGCTGCCGTAGCCGATGCTGCTGTCGATACCGTTTTTAGTGGCGACGGTTTGGATGCGGCTGTCGGCAGCAGGTGCGGTTTGGCCGAGGCTTTGGCCGCTGATGCTGCCTGATACGCCGATGCCGAAGCCGTCGCCTTCATAGCGGCTGTGGTTTTCAATGTCGCCGTGGCTGATTGAGGCCGTCTGAAAGCGGTTTCTGCCTTCGCTTTCGGCTGTTTCGGTGGCGGTGATGATGCCGCCTTTTAAGTCGGTATGGTTTGCCACGTTGACTTGGAAGCCGTCGTCACCGGCAAAGATGCCGCTTTGTTCGCTGATACTGCGGTGGTCGGCGTTGGTTTTGCTTTGGTTGTAGTCGGCAGTCGCGGATGCGCCGTAACCGACGGTTACCGAGCCGCTGAGGTTTTGCTGTTTGCTGCGGTAGACGGCGCTATCCTGTATGCTTTCGATGTTGAGGTTTCGGGTGCTAAGGGCAACGCCTTTGCCTTTTACCTGCGCGCCTTTGAGGGTGGTGTCGCCGCTGCTTTGGATGACGGTGCGGCTGTCTTTGTCGCCGATGTGGGTATGGCGGTGGGTTACGTCGTCACCGTTGCCGTAGCCTTTGCCGTGGTTGCCGCCGGCGGTAAAGCCGATAACCGGTTTGCCGCTTTGAAATGCAACGGCAACGCCGGCGTTCCCGCCGCTGCTGCGGTTGTCGCTGCGTTCGCTGTGGCTCTGTTCGGCCGATTGCAGTACGATGTCTTTGGCGCGCAATAATGTGCCTTCTTTACCGGCCGCATCTGAGCCGGTGATGTTCAGACGGCCTTCGTCGGCGATCAGGCTGACTTGGCCGCCGCCGATGACTTGGCTGCTTTGGGCGGTACTGCCTTCGCTGTGGCTTTGGGCAGTGTTTTTTTGTTGGCCGTAGGTAAGGGAGACACTGACGTTGGATGCGTTTGCTGCAGATTGCCAATCGCCGGCGGATAGGGCGGCAGCGGTGTTTGCCAGGCCTTTGAGGTTGTCGGGACTGCTTTCTTCGGCCAATAACTTGCGTGTCTGCCATGCGGCATTGGCCGCGGCCATGGCATTGACGCGGCCGTTGTTGCTTTTGCCGACGGTTTTGGCAGCGGCTGCTGTGCTTTGTACGGCCTGAACGACGGGCACGTTGACCGCTACGGTCAGGCCTTTTTGTTCGAGGGTCTGCCGGTAGTCGGTGGCGTAAGTATCCTGCGCCGCTTTAATGTCGATGTTGCGCGCACGAATCAGTACGTCGCCTTCGGGCGAGGAGACGGTCGAGCCGGTTTGGCGGTAGTTTTGTTCGGCAGAAATGACGGTGTCGCCTGTTAAGCTGCCGACGGTCGAGCCGTGATTCACCCGGGTACGGCTGCCGCTGTCGGCGGTGTCTTTTTTGCTGCCGACGGTAAAACCGATGCCGCCCGAACCCATCAGGCCGGATTTTTTGGTTTGGTGGAATTCGCTGTCGTTATAGGTGCTTTGCGCGGCGGTGATGTTGACATCATTGCCCGCCGTCAACACGGTCAGGCCGTCTGAAACCACGTTGCCGCCGCGTACGGTTAAATTGTTATCGGCTGCAATCAACACTTTGCCGCCGCTGATTTCGCTGCCGACCGCTTCGTCGTGCTGACGGCGGTATTGGTCGAGGCCGGTTGTTTTGGAAGCGATGCCGCGCGATTTGGTGTAGATTGATTCGTCCAAATCCAGCGTTTGACGGCCTTCGCTGATGTCGACGTTGCGGCCGGAGAGGGTAACCCTGCCTTTATCGCTGGCGATGCTGCCTTGGCGGACGGTCAAATCGTCTTTGGCGGAAAGCAGGATATCGCCGGCCGCACCGATGACGGTACCCGCTTCGGAAGTTTGGGCAACATGGCGGTGGTTTTTATCGCTCAGTTCGCCCCATTTGCTGTGGGCTTCGAGCTTGGCGGTGCCCAAATCGATGCGGCCGTCTGAAACGATTTGGGTTTTGCCTTTGGACGCTTCGTTACGCAGATTGGCGGCGACGAAGTCGATGCTTTGGTTGGCTTTGAGGCTTAAGAGGCCGTCTGAAGCGTTGTTGACGTACAAACCGGCAACGCGGTCGATTTGGGTTTGGCCGACTTGTTTGCCGCTTTGTACCACTGAGTTGATTTGTTGCACCAAATCGATAACGGGCGAGCTGAATGCCACCGTTAGGCCTTTTTGTTCGTAGCAACTGTATTTTTGCCTGACGGGGTTGAAAATACAGTTGCTACAGACACAGGCTACGCTGGCTATTAAATTCCCACAGAAATATAGCACAGTACATCTTTTAAAAAACCTAGTTTTTTGTTATGGATGTCAATAAATTCAATATCATCAAGGAAATATGCTTTATCAATTACTATTTCATTATTATTTAAAAATTCAATAATTTCACTTTTATATAATTTTTCTAAAATAGTATTATTAAGATAATTAGTCAGTGCATTAATACTAAATCCGACTATTTTATCATTGAATAAATAAATATTTAATGCGCCATACCCCATAATTTCTTTATTCTTTTTTCTCTGCGGATTATGGTTTGGCGGATTACCAAATTCATTAATAACATCATACTTATCTGAATTTAAAAATAAAGTACTTTTAATTTTCCCGTTATTTAAAAAAGTAAAAATATTATTTCGGGTTAGATTTAGAATTTGCATTATTTAATCTCCGAACTGCATCTCTCAAAAATTTAAACTCTAATACTTTCGCATTGTTAGATTGCGTTGCCATATTCATGCCAGCCTCTGCGTGTTTAATTAAGAAATTTCTAAAAGCTTCATCATTGAGTGCTTGATTTGCCTGTCTAATTGCATAGTCAGCATCTCTAGGGTTAGTTGCAGAAAAAACAGGTTTAAAAATAATTCCTCTCTGATGATCAGGTAGAGCTTGTAGTTCAACTTTTCCTATGTTGAAGTGAACGCCTTTCGTCATTAAATCTGGTGCAATTTTTTGTGATGTAACAATGCTTTTAATGAGATTATCGTTAATATCAATAGCCCCACGCTGTGCAGCACGAGACCCACTAGGCGGACTACTAACCCATTCATTTACAAAATAGCGACTACCTTTTCCAACCACATTTAATGCTTTTGCAGCACCAAATGCCGTAGTAATTCCATCATTGCCCGCCGTCAACAGCGTGAGGCCGTCTGAAACCACATTGCTGCCGCGTACGGTTAAATCGTTATCGGCTGCAATCAACACTTTGCCGCCGCTGATTTCTCTGCCGACCGCTTCGTCGTGCTGACGGCGGTATTGGTCGAGGCCGGTTGTTTTGGAAGCGATGCCGCGCGATTTGGTGTAGATTGATTCGTCCAAATCCAGCGTTTGACGGCCTTCGCTGATGTCGACGTTGCGGCCGGAGAGGGCAACCCTGCCTTTATCGCTGGCGATGCTGCCTTGGCGGACGGTCAAATCGTCTTTGGCGGAAAGCAGGATATCGCCGGCCGCACCGATGGCGGTACCCGTTTCGGAAGTTTGGGCAACATGGCGGTGTTTTTTATCGCTCAATTCGCCACGTTTGCTGTGGGCTTCGAGCTTGGCGGTGCCCAAATCGATGCGGCCGTCTGAAAATTTTAGTTTTCAGACGGCTTGTTTTTATAAAAACCTAATTAAACAAAGTGGGCAGTGAGTGGCATCCTACGATTTTACTACGCGTACTTAAGCATCAAAAAATATTTTTAAGACAATAGCTATAACTATTAAAATAATAGCAAGAGACCACGCCTTCAAATATTCTAAAAAAACATTAACTCTTAACTCTGAATTCACTTCTAAATAGCTGATTTCATTCAGTGAAACGTACCATTCTCCTTCATCTCCAATGACTCTTGAGTTTTCAATTCTATTAGAAATATTGATTAATAATTGTAGAAAATTATCAGTTGGATTTTTTGTCCATAAAACTGAATCTTCATAGCCTAATATATTTTCAGGAAATTGATCATTATAAAAAAATTCAAAATCCCCATCTTCTTTTATTTGTGCTTTAAATCCAAACTCATCGGTAAGAAGCTTGAAGACAGCATCAAAATTATCTAAAAGAGTAGGTTGTTTTTTAATAATATGTTTATCAGATATCATAACTAAATAACTCATTTTTTCTTATTTCCTTCATAATTATTTAATGTATTAGCTCCAGATATAGTTCCTCCAATAGATGGCATCCTTCTATCAACTACCCCCTTACCTGGTTTATAGATAATGGGAACTCCCTGCCCGTGGGTTTGATTATATTTTCTAATATGTATCTCCCACTGCTTGGGAGTAGTCAAATCAGCCCATACCCCCGTTCCTTTCCAACTTAAATCAGGTTGAAGACCCGTAGATTTATTTGCACCTTTAAAATAAGAATTGGCTGAATTTGATAATTTTTTTGCTTTTCCTTTACTTTCACCTAAAAGTTCACCTGTTTCACGGTGAATTTTTGTACCAGTTGTACTTGCTCTTGATGTTATATTTTTGCTATTTTTAGCTGCTTGATTAGCAGCTTTTGTAGCTTTCGCAACATCTTGTCCAATTGCAATAGATTGCTTAACCGAGTTTCCAGCACGTTTTGCCTTAATTGCAGCAGAAGCACCAGCAGGAAGAAACGGAACTGCTGTTGCAACACTATCATAAATCAATCCTACTGCATCCAAAGTGGCCGAACTATAATTTCCTTGGGAAATATTATATGTCAAGGATGAGACTCCTATGCCTATATTCACAACGTCCCATGCTGTTTCTAAAGCATTATTCTCCACCGCACTATCCGCATTCAGACTGCCTTGCACCGCATTCGCAGTACTGTTCCCAACCGCCGCCCCCGTAGCCGTTCCCAACAGGTTTGTAATCGCCGTTACGGTTTCTTTCTGCTCCGCAGTCAGTTTGCTGCCGTCTTTCTCACCGTAGAGATAGTTGCCGATTAGCGGTGCGGCGGCTTCGGCACTGCCGGCACTGATGGCTCCGGCCAGGGCGTTGTTGCCTCCCGCCGCTGCAGTCGCCGCACCCAATACCGTATGGGCGAGGATGTGGGCGGTTTCTTGGCCGGTACTTAGTTTGCCGTCTTTGTTTTGGCCGGCTAAGTCTTTGAAGTACTGCCTGATTTGATACAACAATGCTAGAGATGTGGTGGCTGCGGCAATCCCTGCGCTGCTTTTTCAGACTGTCTGAGGGAATGCGTGGGTGCGAACACCACACCTTACCATACAGGCTAAGCTGGCTTTATTTCTCCAAGCAGACTGGCTCAATATATATAGAAATATTATCCGATAACTTTTTACTAGATAAATTAGTCATTGCCATATCAATTAATTTTTTAATTTCCACATCTAACTGTTCAGGGACTAAACTTTCAACATCTTCTAGTTCAGTTCCTAGCATAATTAAATCAACTATTTCTTTATCAAAAGATATATTATTTAAATATTCCACTACCCCTAGTCTAAAAATTAATTTTTCAGTATCGTAAATGGATAATTTTTTTTTATGCAATAAAATTAAGGCTCCTAAAACAAAAGTATTAAGGAAAAACTCTGCATCCTGCTTATTTTGAGTAAATAAGTTTAAATTAGTTTTCATTAGAAAGAACTCCAAGAATTTTTAACTTTCACATTGAATACTCTACCAGTTCGGGTGTTTTGGAAATAATGTATAGATACCTTGTTTCCATTGCTATCAAAACCATTTTTATATACCTTTTTCCAACCACCACTTTCAACTTTTCGTAGATTTTCCAAGACCGATTGATTATTTATATTGACTTTTTTAGTTCCATTTTGTACATCCCTGAATCCTTTTGGATAGTTTGGTGAATCTTTAATAGAATTATGAGTTGTGCGGATATTATTTTCATCCTCATCATCAGGCGGCATAGGTGCACCGGCTGTGCTCTGTGAAATATCATTTGCTTTGTAGCTACCCGAATTGGGTTTATCGGTCTGATTCTCTGACAGACTAAAATCATCTTCAAACTTGCCCGACCAAACGTCTTCTAATACCTGTGAAGCATCACAATTGCCCGTTATTGCACAAGCCGCAGCAACAACAAGCCCTGCTTCCGCAACGGGTAATGCATCTTTAGGGGTAAGCCGCTTGCCTTTTTGAATGCCGCGGATAACTCGCCTTCCTTTGGATATGGCACTTACACCATAATTATTCTCCACCGCACTATCCGCATTCAGACTGCCTTGCACCGCATTCGCAGTACTGTTCCCAACCGCCGTCCCCGTAGCCGTTCCCAACAGGTTTGTAATCGCCGTTACGGTTTCTTTCTGCTCCGCCGTCAGCTTACTGCCGTCTTTTTCTCCGTAGAGATAGTTGCCGATTAACGGTGCGGCGGCTTCGGCACTGCCGGCACTGATGGCGCCGGCCAGGGCGTTGTTGCCTCCCGCCGCTGCGGTGGCCGCACCCAATACCGTATGGGCTAGGATGTGGGCGGTTTCCTGTTTACCGGTAAGTTTGCCGTCTGAATTCTGTTGCGCCAGTTCTTTGAAGTGTTGGCCGATTTGATAGGATACGGCCGGACTTGCCGCTGCGGCGGCAATGCCTGCTGTGCTTTGGGTGGGCGCACTTAAGCCTGCGGCAATGCTGTTGAGCAGCACTTTGCCTTTCTGCCAGTTACCTGCTTTTTGCCGGTACTCGGTTTCGCTGATAAGGCCTTTTTCTTTCTGCTCTTTCAGCGTATCCAGTTTTTGGTTGATTTCGCCGGTGGCCGACTGCACATTTTTGCTGAATTCCTGACTGACCTTCCGCTGTAAATCAATCTCGCTCTGCACCCGTTCTTTGTCAAAGATGTTGTTCAGACGGCCTGAGTTTTGTTCGGCGGTTTCGCTGCGGGTGCCGGTGTAGGCCGCTGCTGCCTGTGTGCCGTCGGTATCGTTGCCGATGATGATGTTGCGCGTGCCGATGCCGCTTTTGGTAACACTGCTTTGACTGCCGCCGTCGCTGCCGTAGCCGATGCTGCTGTCGATACCGTTTTTAGCGGCGACGGTTTGGATGCGGCTGTCGGCAGCAGGTGCGGTTTGGCCGAGGCTTTGGCCGCTGATGCTGCCTGATACGCCAATGCCGAAGCCGTCGCCTTCATAGCGGCTGTGGTTTTCAATGTCGCTGTGGCTGATTGAGGCCGTCTGAAAGCGGTTTCTGCCTTCGCTTTCGGCTGTTTCGGTGGCGGTGATGATGCCGCCTTTTAAGTCGGTATGGTTTGCCACGTTGACTTGGAAGCCGTCGTCACCGGCAAAGATGCCGCTTTGTTCGCTGATACTGCGGTGGTCGGCGTTGGTTTTGCTTTGGTTGTAGCCGGCAGTCGCGGATGCGCCGTAACCGACGGTTACCGAACCGCTGAGGTTTTGCTGTTTGCTGCGGTAGACGGCGCTATCCTGTATGCTTTCGATGTTGAGGTTTCGGGTGCTAAGGGCAACGCCTTTGCCTTTTACCTGCGCGCCTTTGAGGGTGGTGTCGCCGCTGCTTTGGATGACGGTGCGGCTGTCTTTGTCGCCGATGTGGGTATGGCGGTGGGTTACGTCGTCACCGTTGCCGTAGCCTTTGCCGTGGTTGCCGCCGGCGGTAAAGCCGATAACCGGTTTGCCGCTTTGAAATGCAACGGCAACGCCGGCGTTCCCGCCGCTGCTGCGGTTGTCGCTGCGTTCGCTGTGGCTCTGTTCGGCCGATTGCAGTACGATGTCTTTGGCGCGCAATAATGTGCCTTCTTTACCGGCCGCATCTGAGCCGGTGATGTTCAGACGGCCTTCGTCGGCGATCAGGCTGACTTGGCCGCCGCCGATGACTTGGCTGCTTTGGGCGGTACTGCCTTCGCTGTGGCTTTGGGCAGTGTTTTTTTGTTGGCCGTAGGTAAGGGAGACACTGACGTTGGATGCGTTTGCTGCAGATTGCCAATCGCCGGCGGATAGGGCGGCAGCGGTGTTTGCCAGGCCTTTGAGGTTGTCGGGACTGCTTTCTTCGGCCAATAACTTGCGTGTCTGCCATGCGGCATTGGCCGCGGCCATGGCATTGACGCGGCCGTTGTTGCTTTTGCCGACGGTTTTGGCAGCGGCTGCTGTGCTTTGTACGGCCTGAACGACGGGCACGTTGACCGCTACGGTCAGGCCTTTTTGTTCGAGGGTCTGCCGGTAGTCGGTGGCGTAAGTATCCTGCGCCGCTTTAATGTCGATGTTGCGCGCACGAATCAGTACGTCGCCTTCGGGCGAGGAGACGGTCGAGCCGGTTTGGCGGTAGTTTTGTTCGGCAGAAATGACGGTGTCGCCTGTTAAGCTGCCGACGGTCGAGCCGTGATTCACCCGGGTACGGCTGCCGCTGTCGGCGGTGTCTTTTTTGCTGCCGACGGTAAAACCGATGCCGCCCGAACCCATCAGGCCGGATTTTTTGGTTTGGTGGAATTCGCTGTCGTTATAGGTGCTTTGCGCGGCGGTGATGTTGACATCATTGCCCGCCGTCAACACGGTCAGGCCGTCTGAAACCACGTTGCCGCCGCGTACGGTTAAATTGTTATCGGCTGCAATCAACACTTTGCCGCCGCTGATTTCGCTGCCGACCGCTTCGTCGTGCTGACGGCGGTATTGGTCGAGGCCGGTTGTTTTGGAAGCGATGCCGCGCGATTTGGTGTAGATTGATTCGTCCAAATCCAGCGTTTGACGGCCTTCGCTGATGTCGACGTTGCGGCCGGAGAGGGTAACCCTGCCTTTATCGCTGGCGATGCTGCCTTGGCGGACGGTCAAATCGTCTTTGGCGGAAAGCAGGATATCGCCGGCCGCACCGATGACGGTACCCGCTTCGGAAGTTTGGGCAACATGGCGGTGGTTTTTATCGCTCAGTTCGCCCCATTTGCTGTGGGCTTCGAGCTTGGCGGTGCCCAAATCGATGCGGCCGTCTGAAACGATTTGGGTTTTGCCTTTGGACGCTTCGTTACGCAGATTGGCGGCGACGAAGTCGATGCTTTGGTTGGCTTTGAGGCTTAAGAGGCCGTCTGAAGCGTTGTTGACATACAAACCGGCAACGCGGTCGATTTGGGTTTGGCCGTTGCGCTCATCGCCACCGGTAGCCGTGGTGGAGGCAACGCGGAGGCGGTCGGCCTCGACGGCCAACAGGGTGTCGGCGGCGACGGTGCCGCCTTCGATGTTCACATCTTGGCCGCGTAAGCGCACTTTACCGCCTTGAACCACACCGCTGTTGGTGATGTCGGTGGCGGATAGGTCGGCGATTTTACGCCCGGCCAACGTACCGCTGTTGATGATGCTGCCCGTGCCGTTCATCGCCAGTCGGTCGGCACTGATCAAACCGCCGTGGGCATTGATGTCGCCGGGTTTGACGGTGAGATAGACTTTGGGTGCCAACACATCAACCGTGCTGCCGTCGATTAAGGTAAGGGTTTGGGTTTCCAGCCAAACAATGTCGGAAGTGAGGCGTGCTACTTGTTCTGGCGAAAGGGCGATGCCCGGTGTGAGCTGCTGTTCGCGGGCGAAGGTGATGCCGGCTTGCATCAGTGCTTTGAACTGGGCTTCGTCGTTGGTGTAACCGTCGAGGCGGCGGTAGCCGGTTAAGCGGGCAACTTGTTCGTTTACCAGCTTTTGCTCGTAATAGCCGTCGCCTAAGCGTTTGTGCATTCTACTTGGGTCGAGTTTGAGGGCATTGAGCATATAGTCGCTGCTCAGCCATTGTTTGTAGTTGGTAAAGGCGGGATCGGTTTCGACCAGATACGACGGGTGGGCCGGGTTGACGGCATACAGGCTGGATGTCGGCAGCTTGGTATCGGTGTTGAGGGTTTTAATGGGTGCGGGGGTGCTGCCGCCGTGAGTAACGGCGGTTGGGTTGAGAGCGGCGGCTATTGCCAGATTTTGAAGCTTGCCGAGTGAGGCATTTTCCTGATATTTAAGCGCCGGGCTGTCAAGGTCATGGGTGAAAGGCTCGACAGGTGTGTATGCAACATATTCTCTTTCTACACGACGAGGGCGACGCTTTCTGGAATACCAGCGTTTATCCCAAGTTGAGAGATACTGCTGACCAATGTTTTCTAATCGACCTTGTCCTTGTGTGCCCTGATTGTTGATGTTTTCCTCTAGGCCGTCTGAATCCAAATTACCGCCAATCAATATGTGGCTGTCTGAGTTCAGCCAGTTGCTGCCAGCAGCAATCAGATTGCCGCCAATCAGAATTTCCGCCGGCTTGCTTGTTTTAATCCGCTGGCGGTATGTTTTGATATGGTAGTCCCATACATTCCAATGCTCGGCTTCAACTTGGCTGCCATCCGGGAAATGAAAGCCCGCGGTCTTTTGGTCTTTCTCACCGCGAGAATTATCAAATGTTCCATCTCTACCTTCACGATAACGGACAGCCTCTCCCGCTGGTGCGTATTCTTTGATTTGTCCGCTGGTTTCGGCCAGATATTCCTCCAATTCGAAGTGCTTGTTCAGGTTTCCCAGAGATTTCGCTGCGATCCGTGCGTCTCCTCCTGCTTCAATCGTGGCACTGGCATTAATCAAACGATCAGCCATACCCTGCGCCTGATGCTGCTCATCCAAACTGCCGCCAATATTCAAACTGCCTTCGCTGGAAAGCTTCGCTTCTTCCTGATTGGTAATCTCTTTCGCCCCCACGGCCAAATGCTCGCGCGCGGCAATGACGGCGGCTTTGGTTTCGCCATTGGCCGTTTTTTCTTGGTTCACCAGCTTCTCGGCCTCAATCGCCACCCAGTCGCCATACACGCGTCCGCTGCCGATGTTCAGTACGGTATTGCCTGCATCCAAGAGGGTGAGGCCGTTGCTGTTGATTAAGCCGCGGTTGGTAATGTTGTCGGCTTTGAGACGGGTGTCGCTGCCGGATTGGATGGTGCCGGATGCGGTGTTGTCGATGTGGTCGGCTTCCAAGCGTACGAAACGGCTGCCTTCCAGCGTGTAGCTGTTGTGGATGCCGCCTTTGCTGCTGACGGTCAAACCTTGTCCGGCACGGATGTCTTGTGCGGCGGTAAAGCTGTCTTTAAGATTGAGCGACAGGTTTCGGTTGGCCGCCAGCTCTCCTTGCTTGGTCAGTGTTTTGGCTTGGATATCAAGGTGTTGTTCGGCGAGTATTTCGCCTGATGCATTGTTGATGCTTAGACTTTGGCTGCCGCCGTCGTGTATTTTCACGTCTTTGGCCGAACCGATGAGGCCGCGTTGGTTGTCAAGGCCGTCTGAAACTTTGAGCTCGGTCATTTCATCGCTGCGGATTTGGCCTGAGGTATTGTCTAGACGGGCGGCTTCGGCTTTCAGACGGCCTGTGTCGATTTGGCCGCTTTGATTGAGCAGGGCTGCGGCTTTGATACCGGCTTGTCGGTTGACGGTGAGTCGGCCGTTGCTGTTGTCCAAGGTTTGGACGGCCGCAGCCAAACTACCGCCGGATTGCAGGGTACCTTCGCGGTTATCGGTGGTTTGGTTGCGGATGGTGAGCGTTTCGGCAGCGGTCAGTTTACCTTGGCGGTTGTCCAAGGTTTGCGCGGTAATCTCGGCCTGGCGGCTGATGATTTCGGCTTCGCGGTTATCCAGCAGGCTGCCGCCAACGGCCAGTTTGTTCAGATGTAGTTTGCCTGTGTTGCCCAAGCTGTTTGCGGCGTGGATATCCACGCCGCCGTTGGCGGTGATGCTGCCGCTGTTTTCCAGGCCGTCTGAAACCTTCAGACGGCCTTCGGCCAAGGTCAGCGGTACGGCAGCCGCATCATTTTGAGTTTGGATTCGGCCTGACGCGGCGGCGGTGGTCGGTGTGGCAGGCGTGCTTGGGGCAGTATTGCCGCCGTTGCCGGAAACATGGTCTTGGCCGGCATAAGCGATTAAACCGCTATTGTTCAATTTGCCGGCTTCAATATTGAGGCTTTGCAAACCGGTTTGCGCCATGTCGCCGCTGTTGTTCAGACGGCCGGTTTCGATGTCGAAACGGGCAGCCTGTATGGTTTGGCGGTTGTCGAGGTTTTGTGTGCGGATATTCAGTTCGTCGGATGAGGTGATCAGGCCGCTGTTGCCGACTTTCGGGCTTTGAATCGCGGTTTTTCCTTGTGATGACAAGGTGCCGCTATTATCAAACGCCGTGGCTTGAATATTTACACGCGCCGCTGCGCTCGAGCGTTGCGTATTGTCGGCGGCCGCAATACTGCCGCTGTTACCGATTTTACCGTCGGCACTCAGGGTCACACCGCCAGCGGTGGCAAAGGCTTGACCGGCATGATGAACGGCTGCGCCTTTGTCGGTGGAAACCAGCGTAATCTTGTTGGCATACATACCGCCCAGCTGCGCGGTGTCGATGGCCACGGCAGGAGCTGGGCGGCCGTCTGAAACTTGGGTGTGGCTGCCGTCGGTCGCCACATCGTTGCTGCCCGATACCACGCTTAAATCTTTTGCCCATACGCCGGCATTGATTTGCGCGGCGCGGGCAAGCAGGCGGGTGTAATCGGCTCCTGAGGTATCCAAGCCGTCACCGTTGACGGCAATATCGCCGTCGCGTACTTGGAAACTGGTGAGATTGCCGTTGTCAAACAGCGGTTTGCCTGTGGTAAGCGTTACCCCCGCCGCATTGATAAAGCCTGCACCGTTCACCCGGATACCGGCAGGATTGGCCAATACCACCTCGGCACGACGGCCGGCCACTTCGATATAGCCGTTGAGTAGTGAAGGACTGACGCTGTTGACCTGATTCACAATCACCTTGGCTTCGCCGCGCGCCAACCACGGATTACCCTGTATCCAGCCGCCCAATTTGGTCTGCGTGTTGCTGCGGCTGTTGTTGAGAATTGCCCCTTTGTTATCGACATCAAACTGTTGGTATTGATTGACAGAAACCCCTACCGAAGTAGGGGTTTGAATGTTGATTTGCGGGATGCCGTTACCCGTCTGCAGAATGGTGGGTTGTTGGGTTTTAGGGGCATTCTTATCGGCGGCAATGCCTTGCGCTTGGACAATGTTAGCTGCTCCCAAAGCCAAAAATAAGGAGAAACCTAATAAAGAAATAGAAAAAGCATTTGAACGAGCAGTGTTAAAAGCAACAGATTTTACATGAACACTGCTTGCATCGATATCTGCACAGCTTTTCCTCTCGCTCCTGATGGTTTCCGCAACGACCATCATGCAACCGCGTTTTTTATTGAAAATAACACGATGGAGCGTTTTATTCATGATTTCACTTCCTTAATTAATTTATTATAAAAAAACTGTTGCAAGTAAATTGCACGATAAATTTTAATACTGTCAAAAAATAAGTTGGATAATTTATTCATTTTAAATTAATGACTTTAGCAAGTCAATCGCTGCTATTTATCAAATTATTTACTTAGCTGCCCTTCAAGGGAAACTACTATAGCGGATACACTTTGATTTCAGTTTTTTATTAAAACAATACAACCTTACTCTTCTCGCAAACTTCTCAACGTCTTCGATAATTCAGGGGTTTCTGCATACTCTACTTGTTTTCTAGGTCTGCCACGTCTATCCCCCTCTACTGTTGTGATTTGAATCGCATTAAAAAATCGTGCCTTAGGCGCTGCTTGCTGTTTCGCTGCACTATCCAGCAACGTTTGCTTGGCAAGATAATAGCTTATATTCATTAATGCTTTGATTTTTAAAGGGGCTGTATCAGATTAGCCCCAAACACTACACCAATTTTGCAGAATTTTCATCTGTCATTTAGGTTTGCTAAAATTAAAACGAAGCGCGCGTTCTTTCAAGAACAACAGGAAAGGTTTCCGGTCGATTCCGTTGTACTTGCGCAAGACTCGTTGTGTCTGATTCCAAAAGTTTTCAATACTGTTGTTCTGGTTTTTATGGTTGCAAAAAGTTGCGAACGGTTGATGCGGTGGCGGGTAAAACCACCTGAAATTCTAAATGATAGGCTGTGATCAGACGGATTTTTCGGTAAAACAACGCTGCCGAATTAGCATTGATACACGGTAAATCGGCAGCAGAGCGGGCAGTAACTTCGAGCACAAAAAATCCAAGCAGCTTCTTTTATACTTTTTTATATATTTTACAGTTAGTTATCTTCATTTTTCAGGGTAACATAACTATTAATCTAATACAGCCCCAGTAATTTTATTCCATTTAACTTTCAAAGCTACCTCAATAGCCAAGATTCAATTTTTCAGTGGTTGCATAGATTTGAGATTTATTTGTGTGTAATAGGAGCATTTGAGCACTGGTTAAGCAACTTAAACTATAAGATTTAAACCAAAGCGATAAGGCCTTAGTGCCCTTGATGATATTAAAAATGAAAAGCAGCTTGAAAACATTTATGGCACATTGGATCGTGCAACCAAACAAGTACAGGGACAGTGGATATTCATCCCGCAATATCGCAAACACTTTTCCCTTAAAATTCCTTTGTCATTATTAAAGCATAGATAGACGGCAAAATTCAGCAAACTCGTGCTTTGAGTCAGCCTGAATTACAGCAAGCGATTAAGCAACCAGTTTGTCGAGAAAAGAGGAAAAAGTCAGATAGTATCTCCCTAAATTCTTATTTACCAAGAAAACCCATGATGGCTTTTGAGAAATTCAGAGAAGAAAAAGGTTTGAGTAAAGAAGGGGCTTTAAATTTTCTTATCTTGCATGGGATTTAGCCAAGCAAGCCCAATGCGTACCAATTAAAATCTGCGTAAAATGGCATACTAATTGTTAGACTGGTATACCAGCAAAATCAAGAAGAAAAACCCACTGAAAAATCAGTGGGTTTTTCTTTAAACTGGCGGAGTAAGAGGGATTCGAACCCTCGATGCAGGTTGACCCCACATGCTTCCTTAGCAGGGAAGTGCCTTCAGCCTCTCAGCCATTACTCCTAAAGAAGTCCGAACTATACTGTTTTACCGCCGGGCTGTCAAGCACGAAAAGACAATGGTTCAATAAACATCTGAATTAATTGGGAACAAAGTAATGGTTTACTCTGCATAGCAAGAGCCGGCCTGATTTTGCTTCATTCAGTTTAAACCCATAGCCGACGTTTATGGCTTAGCCGCCCGCCTTTTCAGACGGCCTTTACTATACCAAAGAACTATCTTTATTGATAATGGTTGCATTCCCCAATTTCTTTAAATTGTGCCATAATAACGAAGTGCCATACCGCTTGGCATGGAAAAGAAAAACCTTAACCTACAAGAGAATCTCTATGACTAACAAAGCCACCATTATCTATACCCACACCGATGAAGCGCCTGCTTTGGCAACCAAATCACTCCTGCCTATCGTCCGTGCGTTTACCCAATTCGCAAACATCGACGTGGAAACCAAAGATATTTCATTGGCCGGCCGTATTTTGGCCACTTTCCCGGATTTCTTGAAAGAAGAGCAACGCGTACCGGATGCTTTGGCCGAATTGGGCGAGCTGGTGAAAAAACCTGAAGCCAACGTGATTAAGCTGCCGAACATCAGCGCATCTGTGCCGCAACTGACTGCTGCAATTAAAGAATTGCAAGAACAGGGTTTTGCTGTGCCGGATTTCCCGACCGACCCCCAAACCGACGAAGAAAAAACCATCCGCGAGCGTTACGACCGCATTAAAGGCAGCGCGGTAAACCCTGTTTTGCGCGAAGGCAACTCCGACCGCCGTGCACCTAAAGCCGTGAAAAACTTTGCCAAGAAAAACCCGCACAGCATGGGTGCTTGGTCTAAAGATTCCAAAACCCACGTTGCCACCATGCAAAGCGGTGACTTTTTCCATAATGAACAATCAGTTACCGTACCAACCGCCACTTCTGTCTCCATTGTCTTCACCGATAAACAAGGTAACAAAAAAGAATTACGCAAACCGGTTAACCTGAAAGACGGCGAAATCATCGATGCGACCGTGATGAACAAAAAAGCCTTGGTGGGCTTCTTGAATGAACAAGTCAAAGAAGCCAAAGAGCAAGGTTTGCTGTTCTCATTGCACATGAAAGCAACCATGATGAAAGTATCTGACCCGATTATCTTCGGTCACGCTGTAAAAGCTTTCTTTGCCCCTGTATTTGAAAAATTCGGCGGCGAATTAGCCGCTGCCGGTGTCAACGTGAACAACGGTTTCGGCAACTTGTTGGCCAACTTGGACAAACTGCCGTCTGAAACCAAAGCAGCCGTAGAAGCCGAAATCGCTGCCGTATATGCCGCCAACCCTGATTTGGCAATGGTGGATTCCGACAAAGGCATTACCAACCTGCACGTGCCGAGCGATGTGATCGTCGATGCCTCTATGCCTGCGATGATCCGCAATTCCGGTCAAATGTGGGATAAAGAAGGCAAGCTGCAAGACACCAAAGCCGTCATTCCGGACAGCAGCTACGCCGGCGTATATCAGGCCACCATCGATTTCTGCCGCGAACACGGTGCATTCGACCCGACTACCATGGGCACTGTACCCAACGTCGGCCTGATGGCGCAAGCGGCCGAAGAATACGGTTCGCACGACAAAACTTTTGAAATCGAAGCCGACGGCGTGGTAGAAGTAGTTGATGCTTCAGGCAAAGTGTTGATGAAGCACGAAGTTGAAGCCGGCGACATCTGGCGCATGTGCCAAACCAAAGATGCACCGGTGAAAGACTGGGTGCAATTGGCAGTAAACCGTTCCCGCTTGAGCAACACCCCTGCCGTATTCTGGTTGGATGAAAAACGCCCGCACGACAAGAGCTTGATCAACAAAGTGGAAACCTACCTGAAAGACTTGGATACCAGTGGTTTGGATATCCGCATTCTGTCACCGGTAGAAGCCACTAAGTTCAGCTTGGAACGCATCAAAAAAGGCGAAGACACCATCTCTGTGACCGGTAACGTATTGCGCGACTACCTGACCGACTTGTTCCCGATTTTGGAATTGGGCACCAGTGCGAAAATGTTGTCTATCGTGCCTTTGATGAACGGTGGTGGCATGTTTGAGACTGGCGCGGGTGGTTCTGCACCGAAACACGTGCAACAATTCTTGGAAGAAAACCACTTGCGTTGGGATTCTTTGGGTGAATTCTTGGCCTTGGCGGTATCGTTTGAGCATTTGGCACAAAAAACCGGCAACACCAAAGCGCAAGTTTTGGCCGACACTTTGGATGCCGCTACTGAGCAATTGCTGCTGAACGGCAAATCACCAAAACGCAAAGCCGGCGAACTCGACAACCGCGGCAGCCACTTCTACATCGCACTCTACTGGGCGCAAGCATTGGCCACTCAAGACAAAGATGCCGAATTGAAAGCCAAGTTCGCACCATTGGCCGAAACCCTGACTGCAAACGAAGACAAAATTGTGGCAGAATTGGCAGCCGGCCAAGGCAAAGCTGTAGACATCAAAGGCTACTACAGCCCGAATGAAGAATTGGCTTCTGAAACGATGCGCCCAAGTGCTACCTTGAACGCGGCTCTGGCTGCACTGTAATGAAGGCAAGGCCGAATCTTTTGTAAAATTCATTGGATTTGCGGCTGCTGACATTCATCAAAGGCCGTCTGAAAGTTAACTATGCTTTCAGACGGCCTTTTTGTATGTTGTTTTATGGTTCAGACGGCCTAATACATAATTAAATATTACCCGACACCCGCGCTAACAATCTATCCGCTTACCTTGATTTAGCCTATAATACGTCTTTAACGATCCCGCGCCGTTTGAATGTTCAGACGGCCTGTTTTATTTTCTGCGCCATTGTCATGTTTCTCGATATCAACCGTTACCCTTTTCCCGTTTTCAAAAAAGAAATCCGTCATTTGATTCTACTGGCCGTGCCGATGCTGTTGGCGCAAGTGGCGCAGGTCGGCATCGGTTTCGTCGATACCGTAATGGCCGGTGGCGCGGGTAAGGAAGACTTAGCAGCCGTGGCATTGGGCAGTGGTGCGTTTGCCACCGTTTTCATCGCCTTTATCGGCATTATGACCGCGCTCAACCCCATTATCGCCCAGCTTAACGGAGCGGGTAAATTCAATGAAGTCGGCGAAACCGGCCGCCAAGGCTTGTGGTTTGGATTGGCGTTGGGCGTGTTCGGTATGCTGCTGATGTGGGCGGTGATTACGCCGTTTCGCAGTTGGTTAGATTTGGGCGGCTACATCGAAGATACGATGGCGCTCTATATGATTTTTACCGGCCTGGCCATGCCGGCTGCGATGGTACACCGCGCGCTGCATGCGTATGCCTCCAGCCTCAACCGCCCGCGCGTGATTATGTGGGTAAGCGTGGCGGCATTTTTCCTGAATGTGCCGCTCAATTATATGTTTGTTTACGGCAAATTCGGCATGCCGGCTTTGGGTGGCGCAGGCTGCGGCTTGGCAACGGCTTTGGTGTTTTGGTTTAACGCCGTCACTTTATGGCTGTATGTCACCAAGCATGATTATTTCAAAAAATTCAAGCTCACCGACCATTTCAGCAAACCGGATTGGGCAGCGTTTAAAAACTTCTGGAAACTGGGTGCGCCGATTGGCTTATCTTACTTTTTGGAAGCCAGCGCGTTTACCTTTATTGTGTTTTTGGTAGCGCGTTTGGGTGAAGATTATGTGGCGGCGCAACAAGTGGTCATCAGCCTGACCGGCATTATTTACATGGTGCCGCAAAGCGTTGGCTCGGCTTCGACTGTGCGCGTAGGATTTGCACTCGGCCGCCGCCAATTTGTCCGTGCCCGCTATATTTCCGGCGTATCCTTGATTTTAGGCTGGGCATTGGCTGTCATCACCGCCTTGGCTTTGGTATCATTGCGTTATCCTTTGGCTGGCATATACACCGACGATGCGATGGTGTTGAATATTGCCTCAGGCGTGTTGCTGCTGGCGGCAGTGTTCCAATTGTCCGACTCAACCCAATGCATTGCTTCTTATGCCCTGCGAGGCTATAAAGTGACCAAAGTGCCGATGTATATCCATGCGGTTGCTTTTTGGCTGTGCGGTTTGCTGCCGGGCTACATCTTGGCCTACCGCTTCGACATGGGCTTAAACGGCTTTTGGACAGCCTTAATCGTGTCGCTTACCATTGCTGCAATTGCATTGGTTTGGTGCTTGGAATTGTGCAGCAAATCATTTGTGAAATCTTATATACGGTAAATTTCAGACGGCCTTATGCTATGCCGTCTGAAACCTTTCTTCAGGCTTTATCATGAAACTCAGTTATCAAACCGACCTGACCCCTTACAACACATTCGGCCTCAAAGCCAACGCCTATGCCTTTGCCGTATTGGAACAGGCTGAAAATGTGCGTGAAATTATCCGCTTGCCGGAATTCAATCGCGACAGCGTCTTGTGGCTGGGCGGCGGCAGCAATATCCTGCTGATGGAAGATTATCCGGGTTTGGTGGTGCACATGGAGAACAAAGGCGTGCGCGAAGCCGCCCGTTCAGACGGCCTTGTGTATATAGAAGCGCAAGCCGGCGAAGTTTGGCATGACTTTGTGTTGCACACGCTGGGTTTGGGCTTAAGCGGCTTGGAAAACTTAAGTCTGATTCCGGGAACGGTCGGCGCATCGCCGGTACAAAATATCGGCGCATACGGTTTGGAAGTGCAAGATGTCATTCACAGCGTGCGCTGCTTTGATTTGGACAACGAAGCCTTTGTCGAATTAAGCAATGCCGATTGCCAATTTTCTTATCGCGAAAGCTTTTTCAAGCAGGCAGGCAAAGGGCGCTATGTGATTGTTTCGGTGGTGTTCACCCTCAAAGAGCACTTCACGCCCAACCTGAAATACGGCGACTTGGCCGCCGCAGTCGAAGCCATCTGCCAAGGTCGCGAAGCTACGGCAAAAGATGTGTCGAATGCCGTGTGTGCAATCCGCAACAGTAAGCTGCCCGACCCGAAAATTCTCGGCAATGTCGGCAGTTTCTTTAAAAACCCGATTGTCAGCGCCGAGCAAGCTGCATTATTATCGAGTAAATATACTAATATGCCGCAATACCCGCAAGCCGACGGCACCGTTAAGCTGGCTGCAGGCTGGCTGATTGACCAATGCCGTCTGAAAGGCTTTCAAATCGGCGGTGCGGCCGTGCATGACAAACAGGCTTTGGTGTTAGTGAATAAAAACAACGCTCAAGCCCAAGATGTTTATCAATTAGCACGGCATGTCCGCCGCGAAGTGGCCGAAAAATTCCAAGTCGCATTGCATGCCGAACCCAACTGGCTGCCGGTTTCATACAGTTTGTAATCCATACCATTAAGGAATAATCACGTGGTACGAGAACCCAAAATCAACACTTACACCCGCATTATCAATGCCAGCCTTGTTTTGTTTAACGAAGAAGGCGAGCGCAACATCAGCACCAACCACATCGCGGCGCATTTGGGCATCAGTCCCGGCAATCTGTATTACCATTTCCGCAATAAAGACGAAATCATCATCCAGCTTTTCAAGCGCTACAGCGAAGCCTTATTGCAATACCTGCAAGAAGCGGAGCTGCCTAAAGACGTCGCAGGCGCGATTACCTATATGGCCGGCATTTACAATGTGATGTGGGAATACCGCTTCCTGTTTAGCGATGTGAATACACTGTTGGCACGCAGCGCCGAATTATTGGGCGAACACAACAACTTCACCCACGCCAAAGTATCGCCTTTGCTGGTAAAATTATTGAACGAACTCAACGACCACGGCATCATCCGCGCCGACAAAACCGCCATTGACGATTTGGCCGTGAATATGTGGATGATGACCAAATACTGGTTCGATTTCGACGGCTCGCTGCAAGGCCGCACCAAATTAACCGAAGATTCCAAAGCCCGCGGCGTGCAACGCTCATTGAGCCTGTTGCGCCCTTACCTGTTGCCCGATCACATGGTTGAATTTGACCAAAAAATCAGCAATCCGCCGGTTTAATTTTTTTACATTCGCTCAGGCCGTCTGAAAAAAATTGATTTTCAGACGGCCTCGGCTTTTACTGAAAAAAATCAATAACATGAAAAACATCGCTGTTTATTGCGGTTCCAATTTAGGCGAATCGCCTGCTTTTTATCGAGCAGCCCAAGCAATGGGCAAAGCCATTGCCGAACGCGGCAGCCGTTTGGTTTACGGCGGCGGCAAAGTCGGCCTGATGGGTACGGTCGCCGATGCGGTTTTGGCATACGGCGGCGAAGTCATCGGCGTGATTCCAACCTTTTTGCGTGAAAAAGAAATCGCCCACCAAGGTTTGGCCAAGCTTATCGAAACACCCGGCATGACCGAGCGCAAAACCAAAATGATTGCCCTATCCGATGCCTTTATCGCCATGCCCGGCGGCATCGGCACTTACGAAGAACTGTTTGAAGTCTTGTCGCTATCCCAGCTGCGCCAACACGCCAAACCCATCGGCATACTGAATATCGAAGGCTTTTTTGACCCTTTGATAACCTTAATGCAGCAAACCGCCGCCCAAGGTTTTATGCCGCAAGCCAATCTGAATTTGCTCTGCGCGGCCGATAATCCTGCCGATTTGCTGACCAAAATGGCCAAATATGAATTTGTCGACGCACCTAAATGGGTGCAGCCGGGCTGGCAAAAATAAAAGGCCGTCTGAACATGAAAGAAACGCTTCCTGCTTACGCCATTTTCGGCCTCGGCTACCTTGGCCGTGCCTTGGCGCAAAAACTCTATGAAAACGGCTATGAAGTAGCCGCCGTCAAACGCCGCCTGACTTCCGACGACATTAACCTGCCGATTCAGCTTGATGCCGTCAATTTAAACCAGCCGGATGGTTTTCAGACGGCCTTGCAACATTGTGCTGACAAACCGACATGGTTCTGCTTGTTGCCGCCCTCTTCGCTCAACGATTACACGGCCACGCTGCAACAATGGTTGCAATCGGCCGAATCGCTTAATGTGCAACACATTATTTTCACCAGCAGCACCAGCGTTTACGGCGACGAAGCACGCGAGTACGACGAAACCGACCCGCTGCAACCACAAACCGAAAAGGCCAAGCAGATTGCCGCCGTAGAAGCCCTGTTGCTCAACAGCCGCATCCCGAATGTCGATATTTTGCGCTTGGGCGGCCTTTATTCCGCCGAACGCCATCCGGTAACGCGTTTGGTCTTGAAACACAACATCAGCGGCGGTAAGCATCCGGTAAATGTAGTGCATCAGGATTTGGCGGTAGCCGCCCTGTTCCGGACGGCCTTGAATCCCGACGGCAAGCGCATTAAAAACGTGGTCGAACCGAACCACCCGACACGCGCCGAATTCTACGCCGCCGAAGCCGCCAAGCTCGGTTTGCCCGCACCCGATTTCAATCCCGACGACCAAAGCAGCGGGAAAATTGTAAATACCGTTTGCGTGCACGGCTTAAGTCTGTAAAATCAAGGTTTGTTTTATTTTCAGACGGCCTCAGAGAAAACCATGTCCGCCCTCCTTCCAGTCATCAACCACCTGATTCAGCAGAATCCCGAGCAGCAATATGATTTGGCCGGATTTGCAGGTAAAACCCTGAGCGTTCGGATTGCCGGTTTCCGTATTCACGGCCGCATCAGCGAAAAAGGCTTTTTAGAAGCCGCCGCCGACGGACCCGATACCGAAATCACTTTTCACAACAGCGCCATTCAAAAAATTCTGCAAGGCGAGCAGCCCGGTGTCGGCGACATTGCCATCGACGGCGATTTGATTTTGGGGATGTCGCTTTTGCCGATTTTCGGCGGCCTGCGCTATTATGCCAACGATGATTTAAGCCGTATTTTCGGCGATGCCGCAGCCGGCAGCATTGCCGCCCGCGCCGTCGTTATCGGCCATACGGTCAAACAAATCGGCAAAAGCATCGCCGAGCAAATCAGTGAGTTTTCACGCGAGCCGGAATCGCCGGTCATCGACCAAACTACACTGGCCGCATGGATGGAAGAAGTCGACCAACTGCGCGACGACGTTGCCCGCCTACACGCCCGTCTTGACCGACTCGAGCGCGATATCTGGCTCTGATTTCAGACGGCCTCTCACCTTTATCCCACCGCCATGAACAGTCCATTCAAAAACATCGGCATTGTTACCCGCCCGAACACACCCGAAATCCAAACCACCGTGCATACTTTGGTGGAATTTCTCTGCCAATCCGAGTTTGCCATTTATGTAGATGAAGAAACCATCGTTGAACACAGCATCCTTGCCGACGATATTCCGCTCTGCACTACCTGCTGCAAAGCCGATTTGGGCAAATATTGCGACTTGGTGATTGTATTGGGCGGCGACGGCACATTTCTTTCGGCCGCCCGCGAAGTGGCCGGGCGCGGCATCCCGATGATCGGTATCAACCAAGGCCATCTCGGTTTTCTGACCCAAATTCCGCGCGAACAAATGGTTGAAGATCTGCTGCCGGTGCTAGAAGGCAAATACCTGCCGGAAGAGCGCATTTTATTGGAAGTGGATTTAATCCGTGACGGTGAAATTCTTCATCGCTCGCTGGCCTTAAACGATGCCGTACTTTCTCGCGGCGCTGCAGGCCAAATGATTGAGTTCGAAGTATTTATCAATCAAGAATTTGTGTACACCCAACGTTCAGACGGCCTGATTGTTTCCACCCCCACCGGCTCAACCGCCTATGCCTTGGCTGCCGGCGGCCCGATTTTGCAGGCCAGTTTGCGCGCCTTTACCTTGGTGCCGATTTGCCCGCAGTCCATGACCAACCGCCCAATCGCCGTGGCCGACACCAGCGAAATCGAAATATTGGTCACCAAAAGCGGCGACGCCCGCGTGCATTTCGACGGACAATCGTTCCACGATATCCAAAACCTCGACCGCCTGATTATCCGCCGCTATCACAACCCGCTGCGCGTGCTGCACACTGCCGATTACCAATATTTCAAAACCCTGCGCCAAAAATTGCACTGGGGCGAACAGCTGGTTTAACGATAAAAGGCCGTCTGAAAAGCAGAAATGTTTTTCAGACGGCCTTTGTCTAGTCAAGATGAATTACACCATATGCACCGCGATATACAGCAAAAAACGGTCATCGGTGCGATCAAGATTCAAGCGGGTCAATTCAGCAATTTTGTGTAAGCGATATTCCAAAGTATTGCGGTGGATAAACAGCGCTTTAGCCGTCTCCGCCGAATGCATATTGTGATTAAACCAAGCCAGCAATGTTTTAGTCAACAAGCCATTTTTATCCGCCTGCTTGAGTTTATTGAGCGTTCGCTCTAATTCGCGCCGTTGCCAGCCGTCTTTAAGCTGGTTGAGCAATACCGGTAAAACCAATTCTTGATAATTGTAAATGCGTTGCTCGGGAAAACGGTTTTTACCTACTTGTAAAGTTGCACCAGCAGTTTGATAAGACAAAGCAATACTATTGGCTTCGGCCTCGCAATCGGGAAAATAATTGCCCAAGGCAATGCGTACATTCAATGAAGTTTGCTCACTCATGCGCGACACCAGCAATTTTACCCGCTCCATGTGATTGCGGACATTCCAACGCCCAAGAGAATCCAAAGCCGGCTTAAGAATCACGATTTGAGTGAGCGACAAAATCGCTACTAAATTATCCCGCTCCGGATAATGCAGCAGATTTTGCAGATTGTGCAATTCGTTGCTGATGGCTTCGATATTCAGATGGCCGGTATCGACTTCAATAATACACACCACACGCGGAGTGGATAAGTCCACGCCTAATCGCTTCGCCCATTCGTTCATCGACGGGCTGATTTTTTCCGTTGAAATCAGGTTGAGAATCAACTCTTCTTTCAAACGTGCATCCTGCGCCAGCATCTCAAATAACCGGGCCTGCTCCAGCATCATTTCAGCGGTCATACATACCAAGCGGCCGAATTCGCGCAAATTTTCCGGATCGCCGGTCAGTCCGATAACACCGACAGTTTCCCCATCCAAGCGCAACGGCAAATTAATGCCGGGACGAACGCCATGCAGATTTTTGGTAATCTGTTCATCAATATCGACGATACGTCCCTGAGAGAGTGCCAATAATGCACCATCGTGTATGCCGCCTATGCGTTTTTCATCACCGCTGGCAATGATTCTGCCTTTGATATCCATAATATTGACGTTGCAACCGATGATATCCATCGTCCGCTCGACAATTTTTTGGGCAAGTTCGGTGTTGAGTGGATAAACAGACATAATATTTCTTTCTATAAAGAAAAGATGAGATATAGGATAGGCATAACGATTGTGCCACAGCTGACATTAGGCAGAACTGGATATTTGTATAAAAAAAATGGATTATAAAGCACATTTTTCAGACAGTTGCACAAAGACTTATCAAGCAGTTTCCATCCATAATAACGTTACGCGTTAAAAAATAAGGATTTTCAATATGCCCGCTGTATCCGCGCTTGGTGCGTTGGTGGCATTGTGTGCCGCCATTTTTCTCATTCTCAAAAAAGTACCGCCTGCTTACGGCATGATTGCCGGCGCATTGATTGGCGGCTTAATCGGTGGCGCTGATTTGGCGGCCACCGTTAAGCTTATGATTGAAGGCGCGCAAGGTATTACTACGGCTGTCATACGTATTTTGGCTGCCGGTGTATTGGCCGGTGTATTGATTGAATCCGGTGCTGCAACTTCGATTGCCGAAACGATTGTCAAAAAACTCGGTGAAAACCGCGCACTTCTGGCCTTAGCCATGGCCACTATGATTTTAACCGCAGTAGGTGTATTTGTTGATGTTGCCGTCATTACCGTATCACCGATTGCATTGGCCTTAGCCAAACGTGTGGATTTGTCGAAATCCGCTGTGTTGTTGGCGATGATCGGCGGTGGTAAAGCCGGTAATATTATCTCGCCGAATCCCAACGCCATTGCTGCTGCAGATGCCTTTGATTTAACACTGACTTCCGTAATGGCTGCAGGCATCATTCCGGCTATTTTCGGTTTGGTATTCACCTATTTCCTTGCCAAGCGCCTTATCAATAAAGGTTCCCGCGTGAAAGCAGAAGAATTAGTTACCGGGAATGCGTCACAACTTCCAAGCTTTGCTGCCGCTATTTCCGCCCCTCTTGTTGCTATTTTATTGTTGGCTTTACGGCCTATCGCCGATATTGCCATCGACCCAATGATTGCCTTGCCTGTCGGCGGCTTGGTGGGTGCCTTACTGATGGGTAAGATTCGTAACGGTAATCAATATGCAGTCAGCGGTTTAGGCAAGATGGCACCTGTAGCCATCATGCTGTTGGGCACAGGTGCGTTGTCCGGCATTATTGCCAATTCGGGTTTAAAAGATATGTTAATCAATGGTTTGACTGCTTCGGGTTTACCTTCCTATATCCTTGCCCCGATGTCCGGTATGTTGATGTCGCTGGCAACCGCTTCCACGACAGCAGGTACGGTTGTAGCTTCCAATGTATTCGACAGCACCTTAATCGAACTGGGTATCGCCGGTATTGCCGGAGCAGCCATGATTCATGCCGGTGCCACGGTACTTGACCATATGCCTCACGGTTCATTCTTCCACGCAACAGGCGGCAGCGTTTACATGGATATTAAAGAACGTCTCAAGCTGATTCCTTATGAAAGTGCTATCGGTTTATTGATGACTATCATCTCTACCCTGATATTTGGCGTATTTAAATTTTAACCAACAGATTCAGACGGCCTTGCCATTAAGCAAGCCGTCTGAATCTGGAAAATATTTTTAAGTAACACGCAATTATCTTTATTCTTTCAGACGGAATCAGGCCGCCTGCACTGCCTGACACAACCTAAAAAGGACTACCTCATGAAAATCGTTATCGCCCCCGACTCCTTCAAAGAAAGCCTGACCGCATTAGAAGTAGCCGAAGCCATCGAAGCCGGATTGAAAAAAGTTCTGCCGGATGCCGAATATATGAAAGTGCCAATGGCCGATGGCGGTGAAGGTACGGTGCAATCACTGGCGGATGCTACGGAAGGGCGCTTGATTGAAACAGAAGTCACCGCCCCCTTAGGTAACAAAATCACTGCTGCGTTCGGCATTTCCGGTGACGGAGAAACAGCCATTATCGAAATGGCGGCGGCTTCCGGTTTGCATTTAGTGCCATCTGAAAAACGTAACCCTCTGCTCACGACCAGTTACGGAACAGGCGAACTCATCCGTGCAGCATTGGATAAAGGCGTGCAAAAAGTGATACTCGGCATTGGCGGCAGTGCCACCAACGATGCAGGTGCCGGTATGTTGCAAGCTTTGGGTGCAAAATTAACAGATGCAGAAGGCAAAGAAATCGGCCATGGCGGCGGCAGCCTTGAGCGACTGGACAAAATCGATTTAAGCGGATTAGACAATCGTTTAAAAAACGTGTCTTTTGAAGTAGCGTGTGATGTGGATAACCCGTTATGCGGCACAAACGGTGCTTCTGCTGTATTCGGTCCGCAAAAAGGTGCCGGCCCCGATATGGTGCGGCAACTGGATAAAGCACTTTCCCACTTTGCTGAGATTGTAGAGCGCGATACCGGCATCTCTATCCGTGATCATGCAGGTGCAGGCGCAGCCGGCGGCATGGGCGGCGGTCTGCTCGTATTACCGCAAGTGAAACTGAAAGCAGGCGTCGAAATCGTCATCGAAGCGGCTCAGTTGGCTGAAAAAGTGAAAGATGCCGATTTGGTTATTACCGGCGAAGGGCGCATGGATGCCCAAAGCATTCGAGGCAAAACACCGGTAGGCGTCGCCAAAACTGCTAAAAACTTCAATAAAACCGTCATTGCGATTGTAGGCTGTTTGCGTGAAGATTATGAAGTTGTTTATCAAGCAGGTATTGATGCCGTATTCCCGATTATCCGCCACTCGGGTCCATTGGAAGAAATCTTAAAACAGGGGCGTGAAAATTTGGTTTCGACTGCGCAAAATATCGGCAGGCTGTATTTGCTGAGTAAATAAGTTTACGTTTTAATCATAAATCCAAGCCGTCTGAAAATATTTCAGAACGGCTTTTTATGTTTCTCTGAAATTCTTATTTATCTCATTCTTTTTACCAAACAAATTTTGCTCTAAGTTTACTTACCTTCGAAAGAAGATCCGCACACTTAAAAACTATAGTGGATTCACTTTAAAATAGGACAAGGCGGTGAGCCGAAAACAGTATATAGTCAATCCCCCAAATATAAATTACAATCTCCCCCATGACCTATTCAACAGACTTCCGCCAGCTCGCCTTAGCCAAACTCGCCCAAGGCCTCTCCATCCGTCAAGTAGCCAAAGAGCTCGGCATCGGCAGCGATACCGTGTTCAAATGGAAAAAGAATCCCATTCCCAAAGGCTATCCCAAAGACAGAAAACCCCTCAAAATTACCAAAGAAGCACTGCTTAGAGACGTCGAACAATACCCCGATGCCTATTGCTACGAACGGGCACAACGGCTCAACTGTTCGACCAACGGCATTCACCAGGCATTGAAAAGATACGGAATCAGCCGAAAAAAAGACCAATAAACACCCCAAAGCAGATGTTCAGCTCAGAAAACGCTTTATCAGACTCAGACACCGTTTCCAACTGAAAGAACGTCCGATTGTTTGGTTGGACGAAAGCGGATTCAGAGCTTCCGTCCACCGTCCTTACGGTTATGCCCCAAAAGGCAAACGGTGTATTGATACCCATGACTGGCAGGGACGTAATCAGACTAATGCCATCGGTGCGCTGTATGATCATCAACTGTTTGCGGTCGGTTTGTTTGACTGTTCCATCAACAGCAGGATATTCGACACTTGGATAGAACGGTTACTGATCCCGCAACTGCCGCCCGAGAGTGTGGTGGTGATGGACAATGCGGCGTTTCATAAGGGTAAGGCAGAAGCCTTGCTGAAGGAAAAGGGGCATACCGTCCTATGGATGCCGCCTTACAGCCCCGACCTGAATCCCATCGAAAAGAAATGGGCTTGGTTAAAGGCGAGACGGAGAAAACTTGGGGTGGTGTCTGTGGATGAGTTGTTTAGGAGTGTTATTTAAATTCATGAGATTGACTATATTTTAAAGCGGAGTCACTATAAACCATCCAAACATTTTTTTATACCACTTAAACATAAATCAAAACCGTCTGATATTTTTTCAGACGGCCTTATGGAAAAATCCAAACTATAAAATACGTAATCTCTATAGCATAGAGATAAATTAGGCCGTCCGAACACCTTTGCAAGCAGCTTAAAATTCTTTATCACACTGTAAATGGCTCGGTCAAAAAATCTACATGATTCCGAACGATGAAGGTGAATTCGACCGCAAAGAATTTAAAGAAGAATACATCCGTTCAATCGAAAACATGGAGCAAATCTACAAAGATAAAAACCTGCCGGGTACCGGTCTGTCGTTTGCCCCGATTGTCATTCCATTGATTCTGATTTTGGGTAACACCACTGCCAGCTTCCTGAAAATGGAAAACGCCTTTGCCTCTTTCTTCAAAATCGTCGGCCATCCGATTATGGCTTTGATTATCGGTTTGCTGATTGCCCTGTATGGCTTGGGTCGCGGCTTGAGCAAACAAGAAATCAACAAAGCGATTGAAGACGGCGTGAAATCTACCGGTATGATTCTGTTTATTACCGGTGCGGGCGGGGCTTTGGGCTATGTCGTACGTGATGCCGGTATCGGTAATGCCTTGGGTGAAGCAGTATTAAACATCGGTATACCGGGGATTTTGATTCCATTCGTGATTGCCGCTCTGATGCGTATCTCTTTGGGTAGCGCGACTGTGGCACTGATTACCGCCGCAACCCTGACCGCACCTTTGGTAGCACAATTAGGCTTGAATCCGACTTTGGTTGCCATGTCGACTTGTGCCGGCGCTGTATCGTTCAGCTACTTTAACGACAGTGGTTTCTGGGTATTTAACGGTCTGTACGGCTTGAAAGAAGTGAAAGACCAATTTATGGCGAAAACCATGATTTCCTTTATCGGTTCAGGTGCATGTTTGGCGCTGGTATTGGTATTCAACGCTTTCATGACTTAATCTAGATTTAAGTTACCAATCAAAGGCCGTCTGAATTTCAGACGGCCTTTTTTACAACAAATAAAATGATATAATTCAACACATTAAAAATATTTCCAACAAAACCAATAATAAAATATATAAAATCTTATTCCAATTACGAAAAATCTTAGCTAAAATAAATCTATCTAAAGAAAACCGTTTAAATCACTCTTTTCAGACGGCCTTTATCATACTAAGGAATACCATCATGTTGCTGGCACTCTCTTTGCGCGATTTCGTGATTGTTGAAAACCTAAACTTAGATTTCCAAAACGGATTCACTGTTTTAACCGGTGAAACCGGTGCCGGAAAATCCATCACGCTCGACGCGATCGGCCTGCTTTTGGGCGACAAAGCCGATTACAGCCAAGTGCGCAACGGTGCTAAAGAAGCGCAACTTTCCGCCTTATTCGATATCGGCGGCCTGCCGCAATTGCAAGCCCAATTGCGCGAACAAGGCTTACTGGAAGACGATGCGGAAGAGCTCAACATCCGCCGCATTATCGATGCCAAAGGCAAAAGCCGCAGCTACATCAACAACCAAGCCGCCACCTTGGCGCAGCTCAAAACCATCGGCGGGCAGTTAATCGATATCCACGGCCAAAATGCCCATCATTCCTTAAATCAAGAATCCGCCCAGCGTCAGCTTTTGGATGCCTTTGCCGGCGCTTTGGATCAAGCCGAGAAAGTGCGCCAGCAATACCAAAGCTGGGTTGCGGCCAAAAAATCGCTGCAAGAAGCGCAAGAGCAATCCGAAAATATCGCTATCGAGCGCGAACGTTTGGAATGGCAGTTTAACGAACTGACCCAGCTCAACCTGCAAGCCGGCGAATGGGAAACCCTCAGCCAAAGCCACGACAGCTTGGCGCACTCTGCCGAATTGTTGCAAACGGCCGAACAAATCGGCGAAAACATCGATGGTGACAACGGCATCCAACGCCAAATCTACCAATGCCAAAAACTGCTCGGCAACCTGCAAAACATCGAACCGCGCTTTGCCGAAAGCCTGAATATGCTCGCCAGCATCGAAGCCGAATTGAGCGAAATCAGCGCCAATATGCGAGACGTAGCCGGCCGCACCGACATCGACCCCGATAAATTGGCCGTACAAGAACACCGCATGGCCGAACTCATGAGCATGGCGCGCAAATACCGCATAGAACCTGAAGCCTTGCCAGATAAATTAGCAGAAACCGCCGATCAATTGGAAACCCTGCACGCTGCTACCGATTTGGAAGCCTTGGAAGCAGCAGTTGCGCAACAATTCGCCGAATACCAAGAAGCCGCCCACACACTTTCGTCCATGCGCCATCAAGCCGCCGGCCGATTAAGCAGCGAAACCACCGGACACATGCAACACTTGGCAATGAAAGGCGCACGTTTCGACATCGTTTTGCTGCCGTCATCACCAACCGCACACGGCTTGGAGCAAGTGCAATTTCAAGTGGCCGCCAACAAAGGCAGCGTATCGCGCCCATTAAACAAGGTTGCCTCAGGCGGCGAATTGGCACGCATCAGCTTGGCAATTCAAGTCGTATCCAGCCAATACACCCATGTACCCACCTTGATTTTTGACGAAGTTGATACCGGCATCGGCGGCGGCGTGGCCGAAATGGTCGGCAAAGCCTTACGCGCTTTGGGCAAAAAGCACCAAGTCTTGGCCGTGACCCATCTACCGCAAGTTGCCTCATGCGGCGAACACCATTGGCAAGTGCGCAAACACAGCGAAGGCGAGCAAACCGTCAGCGAAATCCGCGTCTTAAACGAACAGGAACGCGTGGAAGAAGTAGCCCGTATGCTGGGCGGTGAAATCATCACCGATACCACCCGCCACCATGCAGCCGAATTGCTTACACTAGCCGCTGCCTGATTGGGTTTACATTGGCAACCATAAACTAGGCCGTCTGAAAATCCACCGGTTTTCAGACGGCCTAGTTTATCTTCACAATAAACCCTGCTTTATTTATCTCCCACGTTTTTCAAAGCTTCGCAAGCAGGTGTGCCATTATTGTTTTCTTTGCAGGCTCTGTTTTTGAAATTCACATGGCTTACGCAATTCTTCATTGTTGTAATCAGCATAATCGTTTGCCCACACCCTTGCAGGCAATAGTCCGAAAGCCAAAACTACAAACTTCATTTTCGTCATGTCACCCCCTTCTTCATGGTTAAATCAACCATATAATAATAAACATTACTTTTACTTAAAATATCAAAATAAACCCCATCTTGAAAATTTTCAGACGGCCTCAATAAGTGTATGATGGCACTATCTTATCTTAAGGAACCCCCATGAACGTTCTGTTTATCGCCGACCCGATGGCTACTTTCAAAACCTATAAAGACACCACTTACGCCATGATGCGCGAAATGGCCAAACGCGGCTGGCAGCTGGCGCATACTTTGAGCAGCGAATTGTCGGTGCAACAAGGTTTGGTGGTAGCACAAGCGGCACCGTTTGAATTTTTGGGTGCGAAAGACGAACACGATCACGCATGGTTTCAAAGCGGCGATAAAGTTCAGACGGCCTTAAAAGATTTCGATGCCGTGATTATGCGCACCGATCCACCGTTTGATATGCAATACCTGTATGCCACCCAATTTCTGACCTTGGCTTCCGAACAAGGAGCGAAAGTGTTCAACAGCGGCCAAGCCATGCGCGATTTCAATGAAAAACTGGCGATTTTGAATTTCAGCCAGTTTACCGCCCCAACCTTAGTCACCACCCACGCTGCAGATGTGCGTGCTTTCTTGCAAGAACACGGCGACATCATCGTCAAACCGCTCGACGGCATGGGCGGCATGGGCATTTTCCGCTTAACCGGCCAAGACCCCAATACCGGCAGCATTTTGGAAACCTTAATGCAGCTGGATTCACGCACCATCATGGCGCAACGCTATATTCCTGAAATCATCGATGGCGACAAACGCATTCTGATTATCGGCGGAGAAGTCGTGCCTTACGCCTTGGCACGCATCCCGCAAAATGGTGAAACGCGCGGCAACTTGGCTGCCGGTGGTCGCGGTGTGGCGCAAGAATTGAGAGCAAAAGACCGCGAAATCGCCGAAACGCTTGCCCCTGAACTCAAACGCCGCGGCATCTTGCTGGCTGGTTTGGACGTAATCGGCAGCAACCTGACCGAAGTCAACGTCACCAGCCCAACCGGTTTCCAAGAAATCATGAAGCAAAAAGGTTTTGATGCGGCAGCGATGTTTGCCGATGCGGTTGAATCTTGGTCGAAAGCTTAAATGAACTTTCAAGGCCGTCTGAAACCATTTCCCTTTTTCAGACGGCCTATTTATCTTGTTTACCTTATAAAACAACAAATCCATATCACCATGAAAAACGACTCTTACGCCGCAGCCAAAAAAGGCAAAACCGGTCTTCGGCGCATTATCAATGCGTTCGGCTATTCCAAAGACGGCCTGAAAGCCGCTTACCGCTTTGAAAGCGCATTCCGCCAATTGGTGCTGCTCAACGCCGTATTGATCATTACCGCCTTTTTGCTGAATTTCGGACCTGCCACACGCATTTTGCTGATTATGGCTTCGCTTATTTCTTTGATTACCGAATTGTTCAATACCGCCATTGAAGCCGCAGTTGACCATACGTCCACCGAAAAACACGATCTGGCCAAGCGCGCTAAAGATGCCGGTTCGGCCGCCCAGCTTTTGGCCTTGACCCTGTTGGCACTGGTATGGCTGATGTCGCTGTGGCGCGAATACGGGGTTAACCTGTTTTAACCTGTGTTTTAACCCATATCAAAGTATTCAGACGGCCTTTTCCTGTAAGATTATTTTATTACCATCGTTTACCAAGGAATGTGACATGAAAAAACTTTTGGCAACCTTAATCATCGCCGGTTTGGCAACTTCCGCATCAGCCGCAGGCATCCGCGTGAAAGATGCGTGGGCTCGCGCCACCGTAGAAGGTATGCACATGAGCGGTGCATTCATGACCATCCACAACGACAATGCCAAACAAGATTTCTTACTCGGCGGCAGCAGCGAAGTGGCCGAACGTGTTGAAGTGCATACCCACATCAACGACAATGGCGTAATGCGCATGCGCGAAGCGAAAGACGGCGTGCTATTGCCAAGCAAAGCCAATACCGAATTGAAACCGGGCGGCTACCACATTATGTTTATAGGTTTGAAACGCGCTTTAAAGGACGGCGAAACGATTCCGGTAACGCTGAAATTCAAAAATGAAAAAGCGCAAACTATTAATGTGCCGGTGAAAACCGCCCCTATGCCTGCCGCGCATAAACACAACCACGGCGAAGGCGAACACAAGCACTAATTTTTAGTGTATATATGATTGAAACAGGCCGTCCGAAAACCATGATTTTCAGACGGCCTTTCCATATCCACACTACTAAATATGCTATAATCCGGCTTTAAATTTTCCGTTTCTACCCCATATCTACCCGCATGAATACTCAACACACCCCGCAAAACATCATCGTCGGCCTGTCCGGCGGTGTCGATTCGTCCGTGACTGCTGCTTTGTTGAAAAAACAAGGCCACCAAGTCAACAGCGTATTTATGCAAAACTGGGAAGACGACGACAACGACGAATATTGCAGCATCAAGCAGGATTCATTCGATGCCATTGCCGTGGCCGATATTGTCGGTATCGACATCGATATTGTGAATTTTGCCGAACAATACAAAGACAATGTGTTCGCCTATTTCCTAAAAGAATACGGTGCCGGCCGCACGCCGAATCCCGATGTATTGTGCAATGCCGAAATAAAATTCAAATGCTTCTTGGATTACGCCATCGAACAAGGCGCGGATGCCATTGCCACCGGCCACTACGCACGCAAGGAAGTGCGGAACGGCGTGCATTACCTGCTCAAAGGTCTCGACCAAAACAAAGACCAAAGCTATTTCCTTTACCGCTTAAAACCGCATCAACTCGAGCGCGCCATTTTCCCATTGGGCGATTTGGAAAAGCCCGAAGTGCGCCGTTTGGCCACCGAATTCGAGCTGCCGACTGCTACGAAAAAAGACAGCACCGGCATTTGCTTTATCGGCGAGCGACCGTTTCGCGAATTTCTGCAAAAATACCTGCCGGCCAACAACGGCAAAATGGTCACCCCTGAAGGAAAAGTAGTCGGAGAACACGTCGGCTTGATGTTTTATACCTTAGGCCAACGCAAAGGTTTAGGCATTGGTGGTGCGGGCGAGCCGTGGTTTGTTGCCGCCAAAGATTTAGGCAAAAACGAATTAATCGTGGTGCAAGGTCACGATCATCCGCTGCTTTACACCAACAGCCTGATCATGAACGATTTGAGCTTTACCCTGCCCGATCGCCCGCAACCCGGACGCTACTCCTGCAAAACCCGTTACCGCATGGCCGATGCCGCCTGCGAATTGCGCTATCTCGATGATGACACCATCGAATTGGTATTCGACGAGCCGCAATGGGCGGTTACCCCCGGCCAATCCGCCGTGATTTACGACGGTGATGTGTGCTTAGGCGGTGGCATTATTATGTCGACCGATAAACCGGTTATCATCAAATAAAAGTCGAGACCTTTCCAAACCCTAGATTTGAGTACAGTTCAAAGTTAGAGCAGCGCAGAAACCCCAGGCATATCATGAAGATAGGCAAACTTTCGAGCAGCCATAACGAAGAAATGTGCCAAAGATAGGGAGTTTGCAAAGGTCTCAGGCCGTCTGAAGCTTTTCAGACGGCCTTTCTGTATTCAATCCGCTTAGGCTGCTATAATCGCTTGATCTAAACCATATCAATGGTTTTCTTCCATTTTATTATTACTACAAGAGACTGATTATCCATGGAAAAACCTTGGCTGCAAAGTTATGAAACGGGTGTGGCGCATGAAATCGACATCACCCGTTACCAATCCATTATTGATGTATTCCAAAAAAGCGTGGCCAAATTCGGCGACAAGCCGGCGTTTCAAAACATGGGCAAATCGCTCAGCTACAACGAAACCGCCAAGCTCGCCACCAATTTTGCCTCCTATCTGCAAAACGTATTAAAGCTGCAACGCGGCGGGCGCGTGGCCATCATGATGCCCAATCTGCTGCAATATCCGGTGGCGCTGTTCGGTATTTTGCAAGCCGGATTAGTAGTGGTAAACACCAACCCGCTCTACACCCCGCGCGAACTCGAACACCAACTGAAAGACAGCGGCGCGACCACCATTATCGTGTTGGAAAATTTTGCCAATACGCTGGAATTGGTGCTGCCGCGCACCGACATCAAACACGTGATTATCGCATCCGTTGGCGAAATGTTCGGCGCCATTAAAGGCAGTTTGATAAACTTTGTCTTGCGCAAAATAAAAAAAATGGTGCCAGAATACCGCATTGCCAACACCATTACCTTTCAGACGGCCTTGAAACAAGGTGCGGCGCAAACATTCCGCCCGGTTGAATTAAACCGCGGCGATACTGCCCTGCTGCAATACACCGGCGGCACCACCGGCGTGGCCAAAGGTGCTATGCTCTGCCACGGCAATATTTGCGCCAATATGATGCAGGCTTCGGAATGGATTAAAAACCTGTTGCGCCAAGGCGAAGAAGTGGTCATCGCCGCACTGCCGCTTTACCATATTTTCGCACTCACCGTAAACCTGATGATTTTCTCGAATGCCGGTTCCAAAATCATTTTGATTACCAACCCACGCGACATGAAAGGTTTTATCGGCGACATGAAAAAAGAACGCATCAGCGTGTTTGTCGGCGTGAATACTTTGTTCAACGGTTTGGTAAACCGCCCTGAATTTACCGAAATTGATTTTTCTAATCTGAAACTGACTTTGGGTGGCGGCATGGCCACGCAACGTGCCGTAGCGGAAAAATGGAAAAAAATCACCGGCACCCCCATCGTCGAAGCCTACGGCCTGACCGAATGCAGCCCGGGCGTGTGTTGCAACCCATTGAATATCGAAGCCTACAGCGGCGGCATCGGCTTGCCTGTTCCTTCTACCGAGGTTGAGTTGCGCGATGGTGATGGCAAACTTGTGCCGCAAGGCCAGCCGGGTGAAATGTGGGTCCGCGGTCCGCAAGTGATGAAAGGCTATTGGAACCGCCCGCAGGACACTGCCAAAGCCATGGATAACAAAGGCTTTATTGAAACCGGCGATATTGCCGTGATGGACGAAAAAGGCTGGTTCAAACTGGTTGACCGTAAAAAAGACTTAATCGTAGTTTCCGGCTTTAACGTTTATCCGAACGAAATCGAAGAAGTGGTCGCCCATCACGATAAGGTTTTGGAAGTCGCCTGTATCGGTGTGCCGAATGAAAAAACCGGCGAAGCCTTAAAAGTATTTGTGGTTAAAAAAGACGATTCGCTCACCAAAGAAGAATTGATCGATTTTTGCCGCACCGAACTGACTGCTTATAAAGTACCGAAGGACATCGAATTCCGCGACGAATTGCCGAAATCCAATGTCGGTAAAATTCTGCGCCGCGAATTGCGTGACGAAGTATTGAAAAACAAGTAGTCGAATGGGATTGATTCCATATCCATCAGGCCGTCTGAAAAGAATGTGTATTTTTCAGACGGCCTGTTTCGTTTTCCCCTGCTCACGTTTGCCAGTGCGGCTGCTTCAGGGTAAAATCACGTATTCCAACATGGGTATTTCATCATGACTAAATTTATATTCGTCACCGGCGGCGTTGTATCTTCCTTAGGAAAAGGCATCGCCGCCGCTTCTATTGCGACCATTCTCGAATCGCGCGGCCTCAACGTCACCATGCTCAAACTCGACCCGTATATCAACGTCGATCCCGGCACGATGAGCCCGTTCCAGCACGGCGAAGTATTCGTTACCGACGACGGCGCGGAAACCGACCTTGACTTAGGCCACTACGAGCGTTTCATCAACGCCACCCTCACCCGCCGCAACAGCTTCAGCGCTGGCCAAGTGTATGAAAACGTGATTGCCAAAGAGCGCCGCGGCGATTACTTGGGCGGCACCGTACAAGTGATTCCGCACATCACCGATGAAATCAAACGCCGCATTCACGAAGGCGCGGCAGGCTACGACGTGGCCATCGTCGAAATCGGCGGCACCGTTGGCGACATCGAATCGCTGCCGTTTCTCGAAGCCATCCGCCAAATGCGCAGCCAGCTTGGCCGCAACAATACCTTATTTGCCCACTTAAGCTATGTGCCTTACATCGCCGCAGCCGGTGAAATCAAAACCAAACCGACCCAGCATACCGTGAAAGAAATGCTGAGCATCGGCATCCAACCGGATATTTTAATTTGCCGCATGGACCGCATGATGCCGGAAGACGAGCGCCGCAAAATCGCCCTGTTCTGCAACGTAGAAGAACGCGCGATTGTCGGCAGCTACGATGTGGACAGCATCTACGAATGCCCTGAAATGCTGCACAACCAAGGCATCGACACCATCATCACCGAGCAGCTGCAATTGAATGTGCAGCAAGCAGATTTGACCGAATGGAAGAAAATTGTTCATGCCATTAAAAACCCGAAACACGTTGCCAAAATCGGCATGGTTGGCAAATACGTCGATTTGACCGAATCATACAAATCGCTGATTGAAGCCTTACGCCACGCCGGCATCCACACCGAAACCGATGTGCAGATTACTTACTTTGACAGCGAAGAAATCGAGAAAAACGGCGGCGATGTTTCAGCCTTGAAAGAAATGGACGCCATTTTGGTACCGGGCGGCTTCGGCGTACGTGGTGTGGAAGGCAAAATCGCCGCTGTGCGTTACGCGCGTGAAAACAATGTGCCCTACTTGGGCATTTGCTTAGGTATGCAGATTGCCTTGATTGAGTATGCTCGCGATATGGCCGGCTTGCCGGATGCCAACTCAACCGAGTTTAACCTAAAATGTGCATCGCCTGTGGTTGCCCTGATTGACGAATGGCAAACCGCCGACGGCAGCGTGGAAGTGCGCGATGAAAATGCCGATTTAGGTGGCACTATGCGCTTGGGCGCACAAAACGTCGAACTCAAACCGGACAGCTTGGCCGCTAAAATCTACGGCAGCGAAAAAATCCGTGAACGCCACCGCCACCGCTACGAAGTCAACAACAACTTTGTTCCGGCATTAGAAGCAGCCGGCCTGGTAATCGGCGGTGTATCAATGGGTCGCGAGCGCTTGGTAGAAACCATCGAATTACCAAACCACCCTTGGTTCTTCGCTTGCCAGTTCCATCCGGAATTTACATCTAATCCGCGCCAAGGCCATCCGTTGTTTAACGCTTTTGTAAAAGCCGCGTTGACCAATAAATCAGCCTAAACCTTGCATACAAAAAAGAAAGCACCTGAATCCCAGATGCTTTCTTTTTTGTGGCAAAACACAATTCAATTAAAACTTCACACGTACACCAACGGAAGCTTCGTGAGAGTGAACTTTAACATCATCGAATTTGCCCCAATAGTTATAACGATAACCGGCATCTAAGGCAACATTTTGAGCCACATCATAGCTCACACCGGCCAATACACCCGCACCGGTACGGGTTTTGCGGTAAGAGGCTGTTTCTTTATAACCGATGCCCTCTTCTGTCCAATCATCTGAAACCCGGTTAATACCTAAACGTGCGCCCACATAAGGTTTAACGGGCTGGTACATATCAAAATCATAAATCGCCGATACACCTACGCTTTGGAATTTAGCTTTGCCGCTACCGTCCGGTAAATCATAGCTATAATTTTTATAGTGGGTATAATCCACACCAACACGCACGTTGTTACCGAAATCATAACCTACAGTTACGCGTGGGCTAAAGCCGCTTTTAGAATCCGAAGCACCATTTTTGATTTTTACTTTAGCCACACCTACATCACCTTGTACATACACACCCGGCGTAGCCAAGACATGAGCCGATATCAACAAACCGGCAACGATTAAAGACATTTTCTTTATCATACTTTTACTCTCCCAAAAAAAGCCAAAGCACTATTGCATATGGCAGAATCATTGTAAACATATATAACGACACTGTAAAGAACATGGTCGCTTTGTGTATAAAAGAATATAACCAAAAACACTTATCATACAACCAAGCATTCTTTCCCATTTTCAGACGGCCTAGGTAAAGTAACGACCATATCAAAATAAGCCTAGGAACCACCATGACCACCACCGACCCACGTGCCAAACTGCCCGATGCCCCCTTAGCCGACAACGAACGCTTAAAAGGCCAAAGCCAACACTTGCGCGGCACTATTGCCGACGATTTAAAAGACGGCATGACCGGCGGTTTTAACGGCGACAATTTCCAACTCATCCGTTTCCACGGCATGTATGAGCAAGACGACCGAGACATCCGTGCCGAGCGTACCGATCAAAAACTCGAGCCGCTGAAAAACGTGATGCTGCGCTGCCGTTTACCGGGCGGCATTATCAAGCCCGAGCAATGGCTGGGTATCGATAAATTTGCAGGAGAAAGCACGCTCTACGGCTCTATCCGACTGACCAACCGCCAAACCTTCCAATTCCACGGTGTACTGAAAGACAATATCAAGCCGATGCACCAATGGCTCAACGAATTGGGCTTGGATTCCATCGCCACCGCAGGCGATGTAAACCGTAACGTTTTGTGCACCAGCAACCCTGTCGAAAGCGGTTTGCACAAAGAAGCTTACGAATGGGCAAAAAAAATCAGCGAGCATTTACTACCGAAAACCCGCGCCTATGCCGAAATCTGGCTGGATGGTGAAAAACTGCACTCTACCGAAGACTTGGTCACCGCACCCTTAGCCGATTCAGTGAAAAGCGGCGATGCCATCGAGCCGGTTTTGGGTAAAAACTACCTGCCGCGCAAATTTAAAACGACTGTAGTAATTCCGCCGCACAACGATGTTGACCTGCATGCCAACGACTTAAACTTTGTCGCCATCGAAGAAAACGGAAAACTGATCGGCTTCAACGTATTAGTCGGCGGCGGTTTGTCGATGGAACACGGCAACACCAAAACCTACCCCAATACCGCACGCGAATTCGGCTTTATCGGTTTGGATAAAGTATTGGATTGCGCCGCAGCTGTAGTTTCCGTGCAGCGTGACTGGGGAAACCGCAGCGACCGCAAAAACGCCAAAACCCGCTACACCCTCGAGCGCGTTGGTGTGCAAACCTTTATCGAAGAAGTAGAAAACCGCATGGGCACGAAATTCGAGCCGCTGCGCCCTTACGAATTCACTTCGCGCGGCGACCGCATCGGTTGGGTGCAAGGCGAAGAAGGCAACTGGCACTTGACCCTGTTTATCGAAAACGGCCGTCTGCTCGACTATCCGGGTCGTCCGCTTAAAACCGGTATGCGCAAAATCGCCCAAATCCACACCGGCGACTTCCGCCTCACCGCCAACCAAAACCTGATTGTGGCCGATGTGAAGCCGTCTGAAAAAGACACCATCGAAAAAATCGCCCGCGAACACGGCTTAATCAGCGACAGCGTTACTCCGCAACGCGAAAACAGCATGGCCTGCGTCTCCTTACCGACTTGCCCGCTGGCGATGGCTGAAGCCGAACGCTTCCTGCCAAGCTTTTCCGACAAAATCGATGAGGTTCTTGCCCGCCATCATTTATCGCACGAACACATTGTTTTGCGTGTGACCGGCTGCCCGAACGGCTGCGGCCGCGCCATGTTGGCTGAAATCGGTTTGGTCGGCAAGGCAGTCGGCCGCTATAACCTTTACACCGGCGGCAACCGCGAAGGTACCCGAGTTCCGCGTCTGTTTAAAGAAAACATCACCGAGCCGGAAATTTTAGAGATCATCAACCAATGGGTCGGCGCATGGGCGAAAAGCCGTAAAGCCAATGAAGGCTTTGGCGATTTTGCCGTACGCAGCGGCATTGTGAAACCGGTGGTTGATGCGCCACGCGATTTCTGGACGTAATGCATTACAACAAGTCTATCAATAGAAATAGAAACAAAGGCGGAAACCTTTGCCCCCCAAAAAAAACCTCTAAATTCCCCTAAACCGAATTTAGAGGATTTTCCATAAGCAGCTTTTTCCAACAAACCGCCCAAACCATCATTGCCATCAACGGCCTCGACCGCTTTCCGCTGCTCAAAATCAACCAAGCCATCGATTGCCAATCCATCCATAGCTATCTTGAGCAACAAAAAAAACACTGCATTCCCGACCGCCGCTGCCGCAACCGGTTGGCGCAAGACCAAACTTTGCCTTATCCGTCAGAACCGATTAACCGGCAAAGGCTTAAAAGTAGAAAAAGCCACCGCCGTTATCGATGCCGCCATCATCCAAACCGCCCGGCAAAGACAAAGACGCCCGTCGGATAAAAAAGACGGCAAATTCAAACAGCTGTAAACAACACACCGATACCGGCCAACTGCCTGTCAGCCCCGCCAACGAACACGAGTGCCGCCACTTCGACGGCACAGCCGAATACACCGCCGTATATGCCGGCAAAGGCTGCAATGCTTAAACAACAAAAAAAACTTTCAGACGGCATCATGCGTAAAGCCCGCCGTGGCCGCCCCTTAACAGACGAAGGCAAACAACGCAACCGATACTTATCAAATACCCGTTATGCGGCGGAACAGGGGTTCGGTACATTGCACCGCAAGTTCCGCTGCCGTAGGGCAACATATTTCGGCTTACGGAAAGTGAATGCGCAAAGTTATTTGAAAGCGGTGTGTTCGAATTTGCCCAAAGAGGCAAACAAATTTAACCTCGCTGCGCCTGCCGCCTGAAAATGGGAAATCGGGCGCTTGGGCGGCAGGATTCGGGGGAGTTTAGGGAAATATTGTGTGTTTGGAGGAGAAATAAAGGTTACTTGATAACCCAAGTAACCTTTATTGTTTGGAAAAGGGAGTTTTGCAAAGGTCTCGGCCTTTTGCATCATCACATCTTATTCGGCACGATGCGGCAACTCTTCTTCAGTCAATGGTTCGATATACCAAATATCGCGACAATAATCGGCAATCGAACGGTCTGATGAGAAGAAGCCCATGTTCGCAATGTTAATCAAGGCAGAGCGGTTCCAAGCTGCTTTGTCTTTGAAATGTGCATCTGCTTTGGCTTGCGTGTCGATATAGCTGCGGAAGTCGGCCATTAATTGGTAATGGTCGCCATTAGGCTGCAACACATCGTTGTAGCGGGTCGGCTCTTCCGGCGAGAACGTACCGTGGCTGATTTGATTCACCACACGACGCAAGTCATGGTCTTGCTCAATGTAGCTCAATGGATCGTAACCATTGCGGCGGATTTCTTCCACTTGTTCGACAGTATTACCAAAGATGTAGCAGTGTTCCGCACCGACTTTGTCCAGAATTTCCACATTGGCGCCATCCAACGTACCCATACAAATCGCACCGTTCAGAGCGAATTTCATATTACTGGTGCCTGATGCTTCGGTACCGGCCAATGAAATTTGCTCGTGCAAGTCGGCGGCCGGAATGATGATTTGTGCCAAGCTCACGCTGTAGTTCGGAATGTAGACCACTTTAATCAAATCTCGGATGCGGCTGTCGTTGTTGATGACTTTGGCCACATCATTGATCAAACGAATGATTTTCTTCGCCATACAGTAAGCAGAAGCGGCTTTACCGGCAAAAATAAACACGCGAGGCTGCCAATCGGCATCAGGGTTTTCCAAGATTTTGTTGTAACGGTCAACAATGTGCATCACGTTCAAGGCTTGGCGCTTATATTCGTGGATACGTTTGATTTGAATGTCAAACAAGGCTTCAGGATTGACTTTGATGTCCAACTCTTTTTCGATGTAGTCGGCCAAGCGTACTTTGGCGGTTTTTTTCACTTCGGCAAATTCGGCCTGCACTTGCGCATCATCAGCTTTGTCGTTCAGTTTCACCAAATTATCCAAATGCAAACGCCAATCTTGTTCGCCCAAATGCTTATCCAAGAATGAAGTCAACGCCGGGTTAGCAATATTAATCCAGCGGCGTGGAGTCACACCATTGGTAACGTTGGTGAAACGCTCCGGGAAGATTTTGGCAAAGTCGGCAAAAATGGTGTTTACCATCAAATCAGAGTGGATTTTGGCCACGCCGTTGACTTTATGCGAACCGATAACGGCCAGCCATCCCATACGCACCCTGCGACCATGAGTTTCGTCGATAATCGACACGCGGCGTACAAATTCATCATCAAAATTACCAATGGCGCGCAAGGCATTAAGGAAATAAGCATTGATTTCAAAGATGATGTCCAAGTGGCGTGGCAACAAGCGGCCCATCAAATCGACCGACCAAGTTTCCAAGGCTTCGCTCATCAAGGTGTGGTTGGTGTAAGAGAACACTTTGCAGGAAATATTCCATGCTTCTGTCCACGACAAGCCTTCTTCGTCGATCAAAATGCGCATCAATTCAGGAATCGCCAATACCGGATGGGTATCGTTCAAGTGAATCGCCACTTCATCGGCCAAGGTACGGATATTCGGGAAACGGCATTTATGGCGCGCAATGATGTCTTGCACCGAAGCGGAAACCAAGAAATATTCTTGTTTCAAACGCAATTCGCGCCCGCTTTCGGTCGAATCATTCGGATACAAAACGCGGGAAATATTTTCATCGCTGTTTTGTGCACGCACGGCAGATGCATAGTCGCCGCGGTTAAAGTCGGCCAAATCAAACAGATTTCCGGCATGCGCAGTCCACAAACGCAATGGATTGGCCACATCGCCGCCGTAACCCGGAATGATTTCATCATAAGCCCAAGCCGAAATTTCTTCGCTCGGATGCCATTCTTTTTTGTCGCCCATATTCAACACTTGGCCGCCGAAGCTGACCGCATATTGTTTGTTCGGACGGGCAAACTGCCATGCCAAATCCTGATCCAGCCACAAATCCGGTTTTTCAACCTGTTGGCCGTCCACGATTTCTTGTTTGAACATACCGTATTGATAGCGGATGCCATAGCCCATGGCCGGAATACGCAAAGTGGCCAACGAATCCAAGAAACATGCGGCCAAGCGGCCTAAGCCGCCGTTACCCAGCCCCGGGTCTTGCTCTTGCTCGCACACATCGGCAAATTCTTTGCCCAATTGCTTGAAGGCTTCTTCAAATTCCGCGTACACTCCTTCGTTAATCAAGGCATTGACAAACGAGCGGCCCAACAAGAATTCCATAGAAAGATAGTAAACCATACGCTTGCCGTTTTCGATGTGGGCACGGCGGGTTTTAAGAAAATCCTCGGCAATCAGGTCACGCGCAGCCAGCATGGCGGCATTCAACCATTGATGCTCATCGGCATCTTTCGGGTCAACACCCAAAATAAAAATCAGTTTGTAAACAATCGATTTGCGGATCGTTTCTGCATCCGGCTTCGGCATAACATAATCGTAGCCTGAGATAGGAAGTTTCTGAGCCATGATAGCCTTTCTTTTTCGTGTGTTTCAAAACACAGTAATGAAATCAGGTCGTCCGAATCGTTTCAGACGGCAAAAATAGGAAAGTGGATTAAATAAAATTCAACGGCCAATTAGATATAAAACTACAAAAATAGTTTCGCTTTTCAGCAGCCGATGTATCTTTCCGACTGCAAATATATTCAGACGGCCTCATATAAACCGCAACAAATCTTGAGCCGAATAGAATAGATATGCTTCGATTTTACCTTAGCTTCTATTAAAACACTATTAAAATCTATGCTTTATCCTCTTTGCGTAAAACCCAGATACCCATATGCAACACTTCGCACTGATTGGTAACCGAATCGTAATTAAATTTCTCCGATGGTACGCAAGAAATTTTCCAACTTCCTTGAGGTAAGTTAAATAGCTGCCTACTACGCTTGCCATTTACCAACAACAACCATTCGTTATCCAATAATACCTGCATGGCTTTTACGCTGCGGTCATTCCAGCATTTATCCGTCATTTCAAGGCCGTCTGAATTCAGCCAAGTAACATGTGTTTTATCCCACCATTCATCTGCATTTAAGGATTTGGTTTGCTTACGGATTCCAATCAAATCACGTACATAATCCTGCAACACGTGCGTTTCAGACGGCCAATCCAGCCATGTCGTGGCATTGTCTTGGCAATAGCCGTTGTTGTTGCCCTGCTGGCTGTTGCCGAATTCGTCGCCGGAAAGCAACATCGGCGTACCGGCGGATAAAAACAGTGATGCCAACAAAGCTTTGGCGGTATATTCGCGCGACTGCAACACGCACGGATCATCGCTTTCGCCTTCCACGCCGTGGTTGTAGCTGAAATTTTCATTGTGGCCGTCGCGGTTCAGCTCGCCGTTGGGCTCGTTATGCTTTTCGTTGTAACTCACCAAATCCTGCAACGTAAAGCCATCGTGCGCAGTAATAAAATTGATGCTGGCCGAAGGTAATCGCCCGCTGTGGTTAAACATATCGGCGGAGCCCGACAAACGCTCGGCAAATGCGCCGAGATTGCCGTTTTCCCAACTCCAAAACGCGCGCATATCATCGCGGAATAAGCCGTTCCATTCTGCAAAAGGCTGTGGGAATTTGCCGACATGGTAGCCGTCTTCACCGATGTCCCACGCTTCGGCAATCATTTTGCGGCCGGCCAACAGCGGATCTTGAAACAGCATATTGAAGAAGCAGCCATAAGTTTTAAACGCCGGTTCACGGCCTAAAATCGTGCCCAAATCAAACCGGAAGCCGTCAACATGAAACTCTTCCACCCAATAACGCAGGCTGTCCATCACCCAACGGCTGATGTCGCGGTTCACAACCTTAAGCGTATTGCCGCAACCCGACCAGTTTTCGTATTCATGCTGCGCGTTTTGCCAATACCACAGCGAATTATCCATGCCGCGCTGGCATAAAGTCGGCCCTTCAATGTCTTGTTCGGCGGTGTGGTTGTACACCGTATCCAAAATCACTTCGATACCGGCTACATGCAAGGCTTTCACTGCTTGTTTGAATTCGTCGGCGGCTTTTTTCGGATTGGCCGCGTAATCGGGTTCTACCGCAAAATGCGAATAAGTGTTGTAACCCCAATAATTCGACAAACCCATTTTCTGCAAATGGTATTCATCCAAATGCTGATGTATCGGCAACAGCTCAACCGTGGTGATGCCCAATTGCTGTAAATAAGCAATCACACGTTTATCCGCCAATGCTTGATAAGTGCCTGCATTCTCCAAATCAGGGAATTGCTTGGTAAACCCTTTGACATGCGCTTCATAAATCACCGTGTTGCCCCAAGCAATATCGGGATGGCGGTCATCACCCCAATCGAAATCAGAAGGCGGTACCACCACGCTTTTGGGTGCAATGGCGGCATTATCGCGGCCGTCTGAATGATGGAACCATGCCATTTCTTTGGCGTTGCGGTATTTCGGTATGCCGTCAATCTGCTTCGAACAGGGATCAACCAGCAGCTTTTGCGGATTGAAAAAAGCACAATGCGCGCCATAACCCTGCCCGTACACACGGAAGCCGTAACGCTGCCCGGCTTTGACATGGGGTACAAAACCGTAAAACACCGTACCCGAGCGGCAAGGCAGCTTCAAGCGCGTTTCTTTTTCCCCGTCAAACAAACACAATTCAACTGATTGTGCGTAATACGAAAATACCGCAAAATTTGCCCCGTTTTCCTGCAAAGACACGCCCAAAGGATAAGGGCGGCCTGCTTCAATATGCCATGCTTCGGCATTCATATGATTTACCTTATTTCAACTTATTGATTCAAACCGATGATGTTGTGATCAGGCCGTCTGAATATACCGACATCAATATTTCACATACTGCATTTAGCCTAAACCGCTGTTTCAGAGGCCGTCTGAAACAGCGGTTTCCGATAAACTGCTTATTCTTCGACAGTATCGCTTTGCAGCGCTTGGGCTTCAAAGCGTTTCAGGCTTATCGGCGGCTTGATACAAATACACGGTGGCCAACGGCGGAATTTTCACCGACAGGGAATTCGGTTTGCCGTGTGACGCGGTTTCTTCACTCGCCACTTCCACACCGGCACTCACGCCGCTGCCTTTGTAGGCGGTTTGGTCGGAATTCATAATTTCACGATACACGCCCGCCTGATTCACGCCGAAGCGGTAGGCATCATGCACCACAGGCGTAAAGTTGCTTATGACGATGACGGTGTTGCCTTCACGGTCGCGCCGTTCAAATACAAAAATCGAATTATTACTGTCGTCGGCCACCAGCCACTCAAAACCTTCCGGCCATTGGTCAAGCTGATACAACGGCGCATTGGCTTGATAAATGCGGTTCAAATCACGCACATAATCCTGCATGCCTTTGTGCCAGCCGCCTTCTTCTTCCAACAAATACCAGTCCAAGCCCTCGTTGTAATTCCACTCTCGGCCTTGCGCAAATTCGTTGCCCATAAACAGCAATTTCTTACCCGGGAAGCCGAACATAAAGCCGTAATAAGCGCGCAAATTGGCAAACTGCTGCCAGCAATCGCCCGGCATACGGCCCAACAGCGAATATTTACCGTGCACCACTTCATCATGCGACAGCGGCAACACGAAGTTTTCACTGTATTGATACATCATGGCAAAGGTGATTTTATCGTGATGGTATTTGCGGTTGATCGGGTCTTCCTGCATGTAGCGCAAGGTGTCGTTCATCCAGCCCATGTTCCATTTGTAGCTGAAATTCAAACCTTCTTGGCGGGTCACATTCGGGAATGAAGTCGAATCTTCGGCGATTTGCGTCGAATTCGGCACTTCTGCTTTCAACATAGTGTTAGTGTCATGCAAAAATGCAATTGCTTCCAAGTTTTCATTGCCGCCGTATTGATTCGGAATCCATTCGCCTTCTTTGCGCGAATAATCGCGGCTAATCATCGAGGCAATCGCATCCACACGCAAACCGTCGAAGCCGAAACGCTCAACCCAATACAACGCATTGCCTTGCAGGAAATTTTTGACTTCGTTGCGGCCGAAGTTGTAAATCAGCGTGTTCCAATCCTGATGATAGCCTTCGCGCGGATCAGCGTGTTCGTATAAGGCCGTGCCGTCGAACTTGTTCAAACCGTGATCATCCGCCGGGAAATGGCCGACTACCCAGTCGAGAATCACGCAAATGCCCGCATCATGCGCCGCCTTAATCAAGGCGCGTAATTCGTCAGGCGAGCCGAAACGGCTGGTCGGCGCATATAAGCCGGTGGCTTGATAGCCCCACGAGCCGTCAAACGGATATTCCGAAATCGGCAGCAATTCGATGTGGGTAAAGCCCATGTCTTTTACATACGCCACCAATTCGGTTGCCAATTGCCCATATGTCAGCCAGAAATTGTTTTCCGGATTGCGTTTCCACGAACCCAAATGCACTTCGTAAATGCTGATCGGCGCATCAATCGCATTGGCACGGGCTCGGAATTCCGGTTCGGCCACTTTATCCGGCAAACCGCGCACCACCGATGCCGTGCCCGGGCGCAATTCGGCGCCAAAGGCATACGGATCGGTTTTTTGGCGTACATTGCCGTGGATATCGCGGATTTCAAAGCGGTATAAATCGTTGAGCTTAATGCCCGGGATAAACATGTCCCAAATACCGTTGTCGCGATGGAAACGCATCACATGGCGGCGGCCGTCCCATTGGTTAAACTCACCGATGACCGACACGCGCTGCGCATTCGGCGCCCACACCGCGAAGCTCACGCCTTTGACGCCATCCGCTTCGGCAAAGTGCGCGCCTAGAGTTTCATACGGCCGCAAATGTTTGCCTTCCGCCAACAACCAAGAATCCATATCCTGCAAAGCCGTGCCGAAACGGTACACGTCTTCTTCGCGCACTGCTTCGCCATGTTCGCTGTATTTCACGCTCAAGGCATAGTCCGGCGCATTTTCCGGCAACACGGCTACGAAGAAACCGCGTTCATCAATTTTTTCAGACGGCCTAATCAATTTGCCGTCGTGGCGGTTGACGATGTCCACACTAAACGCGCCCGGAAACAGCGTGCGCACCACTTCACCGCCTTCTGCCAAACGGTGTCTGCCCAGATAGGCGAACAAATCGTTGTGTGTCGCCAAAAACAGGCTTTCAACCGTGTCGCGTTCGGCGGAATCCAGATCGTGATAAGCCTTGGTGCGGCTGTTTTTCTTCATGCGTACCTCGTCAATCATGGCAAGTTGTCCGCTCATTAAGCGGTGATTAGAGAACTCCTCCAGCGTAACCGGCATTTTGCGCGCCCAATTCGGATAACCTTCGGCCACACCCGGCACATTGAGATTATCGCTCATGCCCAGCAGGTTTTCTAATTGCAGGGCAAGCAGTTTGCACTCGGTCCGGGCGGCATAGCGGTGCACGGCGCTCATTAAATCTTCGGTCATTTCAGACGGCATATCTACATCTTCAGGCAAACAGCGGCTTTGTTTTAATTTGGCAAACAAATCGGCTTTATCGTATTCGCGTTGTTGTAAGGCCATCTGAAACGCTTCGTCACCGGCAATGGTGCCCAAGCGGTGCATGGTAGCCAAATCCTTGCCGTTCCAATACGCAGCCAGCGGCGCCACATCGTGGGTGCTGACGGCCGCGATTGCTTGATGCGGATAATCTTGCGGCCATTCGAAGCCTTGTGCATTTTTGCTGAAATACACTACCTTATAAGAATACACCTGATAGCGGTAAAGCAATTCCCGCGCCTGATCCGGCACCGTGCCCAAATCTTCGCCGATAATCACGCATTGATGGCGCCGGCTTTCCAAAGCCAAAATAGCGAACATCGCTTCGGCATCGTAATGCACATATGCGCCGTGATCGGCGGTTTGGCTGCCCACCACCCACCACAGGCGGCACAAAGCCATCACATGATCGATGCGCAAGACACCATATAAACGCATGTTTTCACGCAGCAATTGGGCGAATTTTTCATAACCGTTGTGTTTGAGCGCATAAGGATTCAGCGGCGGCAGATTCCAGTTTTGACCGGCCGGCCCCAATGGATCCGGCGGCGCACCGACCGACATATCCATGCAGTAATCGCGGCGGTTGAGCCAAGTATCCGAGCCGCCGCGCGCCACGCCGACGGCCAAATCACCGTAAACGCCCAGTTTCACACCGTATTTTTGCGCGGCTTGGTTCACTTCGGCCAATTGCTGCACACACAGCCATTGCAGCCACATATAAAAGCGGATTTCACGTTCGTGGCCTTTGGCAAAATTCTGAACCGCCTCGCTTTGTGGGTCTTGATATTCAAACGGCCACGATGTCCAGCCAATCTCGCCCGGTTGGCTGTAATATTGGTCTAGGGCTTCAAACAAACCGAAACCGCGCAAGGCTTCGCCTTTTTCAGCGGCAAATGCAGCAAAGGCTTCGCGTTCGCGCTGTGCTTCTTCGCAGGCTTCTTTTTCAAATGCGTTAAACGCCAATTGCAGCGCATCACGCTTAAATGCCCAAACAGCGGTATAGGTGACGGTATCGGTCACGCGCAAGGCGGCGATGCGTTGTCGGATATTCGGCTGCGCCAGCCACTTTTTGGCTTTTCCGCCATAACTGAACGCGGCTACCTTGGCAACATCCAAATAAATCGGATTGAGCCATTCACGCGATGACGGGCTATACGGGCTGGCATACGCCGGACGGCTGGTAAACAGTGCATGCAGCGGATTGATGCCGATAAAATCCAATTGTTGTTCGGCCGCAAAGGCCATTAAATCGGTCAAATCGGTGAAATCACCAATACCCCAGTTTCGTTCGGAACGCAAGCTGTAAAGATGCGTGGTCAGGCCGTTCATTCTCAGGCCGTCTGAAAGCGCTTTGGGCTGATAAACCGATTTCGGCGCCACAATCAAACGCAGTTTCACCGCCGCACCATCGGTTTCTGCTGACAACACATAATAGCCGGCGGCCAATTCGGGCAAGGCTACCCGCGTGTTACCGTTGTCGTCATAGGCATTTAAAACCCAGATTTCTCCGACTTCGTTTTCCAAACGGTATTGTGCGGCTGAATGAAATGCCGAAGGCAAACCTAAATTTTGCACTTCCTGCTCGCGAGCCACCAAGGTATCGGCAAACAGGCTGTCTGAAACATCGGTTTGCTGTAAGGATTGAAGAATGGCCTGTAAGACTTCGGGCATGGTTTCGTGGTAAACGCCGCCGATGTCGTAAAAGCCTAAATCGATGCCGTGTTCGCCGGCTTGTGTTTCTAATGAATTCATCGCGTAAATCTGCCGTTGCAGTTAAAGGTGCGGGAAAACTAATCTTAATATAGATTGCGCGGTATCAAATATGTAATTCGATGTAAGCCGCTGCTAAAGCGTATTTTTCTCGGTTTGATTTGATTTAAGCCAAGATTTGGCAATCTTTTCAATCAATTGCCCGAATGAACCAATCAGACCAAAGGCCGTCTGAAGAGTTCGACGCACAGGTCAAAACTTTTCAGACGGCCTTTTATCATCCGATCACAAATTAATGGTGGTGGCCATGCGGACCATGTACATGGCCGTGTTCGATTTCTTCGGCAGATGCTTCACGGATACCGTCGACAGTCGCTTTAAACAGCACTTTCATACCGGCTAAAGGATGGTTGCCGTCAACCACGGCCTTACCGTCGGCCACATCGGTTACACGGTAAATCAACACTTCACCGGTTTCCGGATCGTCGGCTTCAAACATCATACCCACTTCAACTTCAACCGGAAATACACCGACATCTTCAATGCGCACCAATTCCGGATCTTGTTCGCCAAACGCATCATCAGGCGACAATGCCACTTCTACGGTCTCACCGACATTTTTGCCGTGTAATGCTTCTTCAACCAATGGAAAAATACCATCGTAACCGCCATGCAGATACTCAATAGGTTCTTCGGTTTTGTCCAATAATTGGTTGTTGGCATCGTACATTTCATAATGCAGGGATACTACTGAATTTTTAGCAATCGCCATTTTGTCGTCCTTGTTAATTGTTACCACGTTGATACAGGCTGCATTCTAACACAGAGCCGCTGCTTGAAGTGTGTCATTCTGACGGCACCGGCAAAAACCGGTAAGCACCGTCTTTTGCCACTTGCAAATTAAACCCCGGCTTTTCACAAAATTAATATTTATTGTTGTTTTTCCACAACCAAATTGCAAAAACTAACGCTTCGTCAAAATTTTCACGCGCTTGTCACAAACGCCTTCAATTAAGATAATAAACGGTTGAATTCAAAAATATTTAGCCAGAATTTTACGGAAGAATCATTACAAAATTTCCAAAAATTCGGAACTATTTTGTTATTTTACCAAACTAAGTAATTCATTCTGCGCTCTCTCTTAATTCCGCGCCGTTGCAATGGCTTATACGGTGGGGCATAATTAAGAAAATTCAGTAATGAATTTCTATTTGTAGAGGCCGCTATGCGGCCGTTTTTTAGTTTTTACTTTAAATCGATTTAAAAAAGAAGGTTATAAAATGAAAAATTCATTGTTCGCTGCTGCTTTGTTGTCTTTGACTTTGGCCGCTTGCGGTGGTTCTGAGCCGGCTAAAGACGCTGCTGCTGAAGCCGCTTCTGCCGCTTCTGTTGCTACCGACGCTGCTGCTTCTGCTGTTGACGCTGCCGCTTCTGCTGCTACCGAAGCTGCTTCTGCCGCTACCGAAGCGGCTACCGAAGCTGCTTCTGAAGCTTCTGCTGCCGCTACCGAAGCCGCTTCTGCCGCCGCTTCTGCAACTGAAGCTGCTTCTGCTGCCGATGCTGCTTCTGAAGCCGCTGCTTCTGCCGCCAACTAATATTCTGTTTCAGAATAAAAAAGCAGGATACTTTTCTAAAGTATCCTGCTTTTTGTTTTTCAGACGGCCTTTTATACCCTTTTGCTTGTAGCCCGGCTTATTTGCAGATTTGCGCTATAATCTTGATTCATTAAAAACAAAACCAATCATCAGACACAGCATGCACACCGACCTACTCACCTCCTTTCAATCATTTCTCGCTCCTTCGGAAATACTTGAGCCGGCTGCCTCACTCATCATCGACCAACGCCGCCGCTTTACTTCCACACCGGATATTATCCTGCAACCCCATTCCGTTGAAAGCGTGCAAAAAATCCTGCGCTTTTGTCATGAGAACCGCATCACTGTCACCCCGCAAGGCGGCAATACCGGTTTATGCGGCGCGGCAGTTGCCCGCCAAGGCGTGTTGCTCAACCTTTCCAAACTCAACAAACTGCGCGAAATCAATCTGTCCGACAACAGCATGACCGTCGAAGCCGGCATGATTTTGCAACATGCGCAAGAAGCCGCCGCCAATGCCGGCCGCTTGTTTCCCTTAAATTTGGCCAGTAAAGGCTCTTGCCAAATCGGTGGCAACATCGCCTGCAATGCCGGCGGGTTGAATGTGTTGCGCTACGGTGCTATGCGCGATTTGGTCTTAGGCTTGGAAATCGTTTTACCCAACGGCGAATTGATTTCGCACCTGCAACCTTTGCATAAAAACACCACCGGTTACGACTTGCGCCATTTATTCATCGGCAGTGAAGGTACACTCGGCGTAATTACCGCCGCAACCCTAAAACTCTTTGCCCGCCCTCAAACTACCGCCACCGCATGGATAGGCTTACCCGGCATCGATGAAGCAGTGACGCTGCTCACCAAAATCCAAGGCCATTTTGCCGAACGCTTATGCAGCTTCGAACTAATTAGCCGTTTTGCCTTGGATTTATCGTCTGAATTCAGTAAATTAACTAAGCCTACCAATGCCGATTGGCACATTTTGATGGAACTGGCCGATTCCGTTCCCGATACCGACTTGGCCGGGCAATTGGCCGAATACCTTTACGCTCAAGGTTATGAAAACAGCGTATTGGCGCAATCCGAGCAAGAACGCCAAGAATTGTGGGCTTTACGCGAAAACATCTCTGCTTCGCAGCGCAATTTAGGCACCAGCATCAAACACGACATTGCTACCCCGATTGCGAATGCAGCTGATTTTGTGACCGAATGCGCTGCCGCCTTAAAAGCGCGCTTTGCCGATATCCAAATCGTCTGTTTCGGCCACTTGGGCGACGGCAGCCTGCATTACAACACCTTCCTGCCCGACATTATGAGCAACGAAGTGTATGTATACGAAGAAATCATCAACACCATTGTTTACGAGCATGTCTTAAAACATCAAGGCACCATCGCTGCCGAACACGGCATTGGCGAAATCAAAAGCCATTGGCTCCCCCGTGTGCGGGATGCAGCCGAAATCGCCTTAATGCGCGCCATTAAAGCACAATTGGATCCGCACAATATTATGAATCCGGGCAAACTGTTGCCCTAACATCATCTATCAAATTATCAGGCCGTCTGAAAAAATGGTTTTCAGACGGCCTATCTATTATTGATTAAATTTTAAGCAGAAATTTTTTCTTATTAAAATTCAACCAACAAAGCCAGTTATCCACATGATTCACACACCATCGCACACCTTAATCACGCATATCGGCCCGATTTATCTCCTAATGAGTACTCCCAAATCACCTGTATAGTGGATTCACTTTAAAATAGGACAAGGCGGTAAGCCGAAGACAGTATAGATAATACGGCCAAGCGAACCAACACCGTACTACTTTAAAGTGGATTCACTATAATTTGCAACAAAATGCCGTCTGAAAAAACACATTCCGCTTGACGGATTCAACGCTTTTTGCATAAAAATCACTTTGCCTATTTTTTAAACAATTATATTTTCTCTTTAATTTTCAATCCACAAACCTTATTATCCACAGCAGGATTCACACAAAGCAAGGATAACTATACTTTTGTTAAGTTTGTACTCAGGCCGTCTGAACGCATTTTTCCATTGCGTTCATTCAATCAATCAAACGGCTTTTTCTGCCAATAAAACTTTTTCTGTTTCAGACGGCCTTGAAAGATTTCTGTTCCACTGCCCAACTCAAACACCAGCGCACCCGACAAATCCGTGCGCAACAATATCGCCCCATGCGCCGCAACTTTGTTTTGCACCGCCTTGGTCGGATGGCCGTAGCTATTGGCATAGCCGCTTGATGCCACCGCATATTTGGGCGACACCGCGTTCAAAAACGCGCCCGCGCTGGCGGTATTGCTGCCGTGATGTCCCAAAACCAATACTTGGCTGTACAGCGCATCGCCGTATTTTTGCACCAAATCCATCTCACCCTTCTGCCCCATATCGCCGGTAATCAACAGCGCCTGCCCGTCAGCCACTACACGCAGCACGCAGCTTTCATCATTATCATCCTTGCCAGAATAATGTTCGGACGGCCTTAAAAACTCAAATACCACACCATCCCACATCCATCGCGATTCATCACAAAACTCAGCTTGCGGATAAAACCCGGGCTGACCGGCCAGCAGCTTTTCCGGCGGTTGGGTGCGCTTGATTGCCGGATAGCCGCCGTCGTGATCGATATCATGATGCGACAACACCAGCTTATCCAGCCGTCGGATACCCAGCGCATTCAAGCTCGGCACAATGCCCGCACCTGCCGCATACGCCGTGCCGGTATCGAACAACAAACGGCGTTCACGTGTCTGCATCAATACCGACAAACCTTGCCCCGCATCCCATACCCATACTTTCAGACGGCCTTCCGGCAAAGGCTGAATACGATAAAACACAAATCCAACCAACACCAACCAAGCCCATGGTTTCAAGGCCGTACCGCGTGGTAGCAATAAAATCAACGCAGCCAATACTGCCGACGCCATCAACGGCCACGGCGCAGCCGCTACCGCAAACTCAGGCGAATACACTGCCAACCATACTAAAAACCGCAGCGTGTATTCCCCCAAAGCCGCCGCCAACCATTGCAACGGTGCAAACGGCACAGCCGACCCGAGCAAAGCCAGCGGCGTCAACACCCAAGAAAACCACGGAATCGCCAGCAAATTCACCAACGGGCTCAGCAGCGGCAACGACGCAAACATATAACCCAGCAACACGACTGACAACAAAGTTGCCGCCCATTGCCCACGCATAGCCAGCCACCGGCCGCGCTCGTTCAGACGGCCGGCCGACGACCAAATCAACGCCGCCACCAAACCGAACGACAGCCACAAACCCACACCCAATGCCGCCAAAGGATCAAACAGCAACACCAGCGCCAAAGCCTGCCACCACCCCGTCCACGGTGATGAGCCGCTGCCGCGCCACCACACATAAGCAAACCCAGCCAACATCAGCACACTGCGCTGCGTCGGCACACCAAAGCCCGCCAAACCCGCATACAGCAGCGCGCCCAGCACACCGCCCGTCAACACCCACAATCTCGGCCGCTTCGGCACAGGCAGCACCCGCAGCAACAGTTTCGTCAAAAAACCGAACCACACCGCCACCATCGTCACATGCAGACCCGAAATGCTCACCAAATGCGTCAAACCCAAAGGCCGGAACGCCTGCCACAATTCCGCCCGCAAAGCCGATTGTTCACCAATCCCCAATGCCCGCATCAAGCCAATGCCGTCTGAAAACTCATGCCCGCCAAGATTCGCCTGCTGCCAATGACGGCTAATGCGTTCACGCCAAAGCGTCAAATTCAGCCCGCCCGATTCCCCCAGCAATACCCTGCCCCTACCCAACGAACCCATGCCGCCCACACCATTGGCCAGCGCCCACGCCTCACGGTTCAACCCACGCAGATTCACCTCACCCACCACCGGCCGTACCCGCGCCGACACCTGCCAGCGGCTGCCCACCGGCCAATCACGCAACTGATAATCCGACAACATCAGCCGATATTCGCCGCCATCTTTATCCCACACCTTCGCCGCAAACTGTACCCGCCGCTCATCACGACGCGGCAAATCGTCCACCACCACCGTCAACGCCACATCCTCCGCCCGCTCCAGCGGCCATTGCCGCCCCAACGCCGATTCCGTGCGCCATACCCCATAAGCCATACCAGACAACACACATAACAACACTGCCAATGGTTTCCAATACCAAGCCGCCAATAAAATTACCCCAAACACCGCAAGCCAAAGCCATAGCGGCGGCACCACAGGCAGCAGGAATGACACCAATACCCCGAACACCCAACACGGCAATACATAACGTAACATAAATTATTTCTCTTGTAATAGTTTTTATTATGATAAATTAGAAATAACGAATGTGCATAGAAAAAAGGCCGTCTGAAAGTTTTCAGACGGCTTTATGCTTGATTATTGATTAGAATTGCTTAAGCCTTTTTTTCATTTCGCAGTGCTACAATATATTTTGGCTTTTTTGATGTACCATATTTGTTGTAGCTCCCTTTCTCATTTCGCAGTGCTACAATGCATAGAAGCGGCACGGACGAAATCTTCATGTTGTAGCTCCCTTTCTCATTTCGCAGTGCTACAATGGTTCTACCGTGGCAATGGGGAGCGAATCGGTTGTAGCTCCCTTTCTCATTTCGCAGTGCTACAATTTTAGCATTATCAGTTGACAACCGCGCCGGGTTGTAGCTCCCTTTCTCATTTCGCAGTGCTACAATACAAATCGTCTTGCATGTCGTCTGCGAAGAGTTGTAGCTCCCTTTCTCATTTCGCAGTGCTACAATTGAAAAACGTATCGTACCCGTTCGAGTCGGGTTGTAGCTCCCTTTCTCATTTCGCAGTGCTACAATCAGAGGTTGGCAAAATCTTCAATATCGCCCGTTGTAGCTCCCTTTCTCATTTCGCAGTGCTACAATTGTTGATGAGCTTATAAAAGGTGTCGAAGGGTTGTAGCTCCCTTTCTCATTTCGCAGTGCTACAATGCTACACCTCTGGGGATACCACTAAACAAAGTTGTAGCTCCCTTTCTCATTTCGCAGTGCTACAATCGGGCGATGTTGCAAAAGTAGTCGTAAGGAGTTGTAGCTCCCTTTCTCATTTCGCAGTGCTACAATTATCAGGATTGGCCGAAGCAGCCGGGCGATGTTGTAGCTCCCTTTCTCATTTCGCAGTGCTACAATTCAGGTGGTCTAGGTATCGAGAAAGTTCTTGTTGTAGCTCCCTTTCTCATTTCGCAGTGCTACAATTACCATCGATTTCGCCTTTGAATTGTTTTGGTTGTAGCTCCCTTTCTCATTTCGCAGTGCTACAATTTGTGCCATTTCCGGGCGGCATAGGACACAGTTGTAGCTCCCTTTCTCATTTCGCAGTGCTACAATGAGACACAGTTTTTTTACTTTGGCCGTTTTGTTGTAGCTCCCTTTCTCATTTCGCAGTGCTACAATTCAAGGATGTTACAAAGGCGAATGTGCCGAGTTGTAGCTCCCTTTCTCATTTCGCAGTGCTACAATTCGTCTTGCTTACGCTCTTTAATAATCATCGTTGTAGCTCCCTTTCTCATTTCGCAGTGCTACAATTGCTTCAATTCCCGTTCAGCCGATTCAAAAGTTGTAGCTCCCTTTCTCATTTCGCAGTGCTACAATCAAATTACCGTCAACGGCGGCATTAATGTAGTTGTAGCTCCCTTTCTCATTTCGCAGTGCTACAATTCAAATGCCGCAAAGCAGCACCTGAAGTTGGTTGTAGCTCCCTTTCTCATTTCGCAGTGCTACAATCGGTGTCTGTCTTACAGTATTGCTTGTAGGGTTGTAGCTCCCTTTCTCATTTCGCAGTGCTACAATTAAACTGATTAACCCCGAGCGTATGCCACGGTTGTAGCTCCCTTTCTCATTTCGCAGTGCTACAATTAGCTATCAACGCAACATCTGTCCTGTCAAGTTGTAGCTCCCTTTCTCATTTCGCAGTGCTACAATCCGACAACGGCGGTTACAGAAAGATTATCCGTTGTAGCTCCCTTTCTCATTTCGCAGTGCTACAATTTTCAAGCAGCATTTGGGCGGACTCACCGAGTTGTAGCTCCCTTTCTCATTTCGCAGTGCTACAATTTATGAATTCGGGCTTTTTGCCCTAGATAGGTTGTAGCTCCCTTTCTCATTTCGCAGTGCTACAATAGACGGCATTCCTGAAGTGAATGGGGATATGTTGTAGCTCCCTTTCTCATTTCGCAGTGCTACAATGCTGCTATGCTTATACCTATTAAGGCTTCAGTTGTAGCTCCCTTTCTCATTTCGCAGTGCTACAATCAATCAGATTTACCTATTCGGACCTTTCGCGTTGTAGCTCCCTTTCTCATTTCGCAGTGCTACAATAGTACATCAGCAGTACCCATCAGCCAGCAGGTTGTAGCTCCCTTTCTCATTTCGCAGTGCTACAATATGTAAAAGGTTTATACGATGCATTCTTCGGTTGTAGCTCCCTTTCTCATTTCGCAGTGCTACAATAACAGTATTTTTAACTGCTCTGACCGCATTGTTGTAGCTCCCTTTCTCATTTCGCAGTGCTACAATTAAACCAAGCGAAAAGCCTTATTTGATAAGACTTTCCGCTTGGTTTTTCTAATTTAAAATCTTCTTAAAACAACAATAATTGGTCTGCATTGACCTTTTTTTCTTGTACTTTTAACTCTCCCAAAAGCAATTTCATACCGGCAAATTGCTTTTCTGTCACCTCTAAACAGCGTACAGAACCTTCTTCAGGCAAGTTCGCACACAACCTATTGTGGTATTTTTGCAACGAATCTCTACCTTTTACAATTCGGCTGTAAACGGATAATTGCAGCATTTGGTAACCATCTTTGAGCAAAAAATGTCGGAATTGGTTGGCCACTTTTCGCTTGGCTGCAGTGGTAACCGGCAAATCGAAAAAAACGATAATTCTCATAAATTTCGCCTCACTCATATTGATATGCCTTTAATGTTTGTAACTCAGGTAATTTCAAAAAACGAGCATTTTTTTGACTCAAGGCCGTCTGAAACGATGAAATCATTTTATCAATGGCTGCTAATGTGCTGAAACTTTGCTTCTCAATCATCATTTGATGGTGCAACACGCTGATAAGCTGCTGCTTTGCCATTGTGTCTAATTGTTCTTTCAGACGGCCTTTTTCTTTTAATTGAGTCACCATTAAATCAACTAGTGGACGAAGCGGTTCGATAAAATCATCAGCTAAATTAAAAGGATTTAGCTCGCTTTTGTGGAATAAACCCAATGCAGGCAACCATCCATATAAGGTTAGGCTGCGTGCGACTGCTGCACGCAATACGGCATAGGCATAATTTAAATGCGCATTGATTTGATTGTCTTCTGTGCGGGTAAACCGTTCGCCAAACAGTACCTGAAAATATAATGCTGCTGCTTGTGCTTCCCGATTGCCGTTGTCTCCTGATTTCACTTCAGAAGCCAATATACGCAAACGTTTAGCTGCAATATCGTTCCCGGTTTCATCCACACAAAAAGCCTGATTGAGAATTTTTTGTTTCACAATTTTTTGCCAAAGCTGCTTTTTAATCGGCTCGCCCGCATGTATTTGCAGTTTCAAGGTTTTCAGTTGGCGGTGATATTGCGAAAATGGCAACCATTGCCCGCAAGGCAAAAACTGTTCGTCACAGGTCAGCAGAGTTACGCCATTTTCTGCCAAGGCCGATAATAGCGGCGTGGTAATCACTGTTTCACGGTTTTCAACCACGATGATGGCAATGTCTTCTAAAGGTACGGTATAACTTTCTCCTTCTTGTTGGATATTAAGTTGTTTACGTTGCAAAGATAACTTGCTGCTGTTTTGAATGAGTAAGCTCCTCCAAGTCATGATAATCCCCTAAACCTATCATTAAAGACGAAAAATCCCTGTTTCAGACGGCCTGAAACAGGGAATAAATAAATTAACGAACCGGTGGACGTTTTTTAGGACGACATGGGGTAATGTCTTTGCCAAGCTCATCTACTTGAAGCTTTTGGAACGAAAGAGCCGTCTTGACACCGATACGGTAAATACCGTCTTTTCCTTTACTTTTGTCTAGATCATGCTCTCTAATCGCAATAGCACCAGTTGTTCTATCAAGACCAATGTAATAACCAAAGAATGTACCCTTTTTTAATCCTATCTTGATTAAATCATTAGCATAAAGCGTGAACTGATAAGTAAAGCTGTCATCAACTTTTTCCCACTCTGACTCATCTTTTAAAGCCACAATCGCCCTATCCGGCAAAATTCCTTTGGCAACCTGCCAGCTATAAATAGGTACTAAGAAATATTTGCCACCTTTCTCAAATACATCTACTCTGACCATTGTGGCATTATCAGCTACGCCGTTTTCTTCTCGTACAAGCACCCCTGATTTTTGCACTTGCTCGACACGCACAGCTTTAACTTGCTGGGTAGGAAGACCATTTTTATCTAATTTGTAAAATGGCTCTGCAAAGGCTTTAGCAGGGTCATTTCCATAGTTTTCCAAACGCGCTTTCAGAGCTTCATATACTTTAGGTTCACGGTCGCGGTTGACCATTCTCTCTAAATCCGAAAGTTTTAACTGCATTAAAGGCACACGTAAGACACTGATACCTTCAGCTAAACGTTTAGACGATTTAATGGTTTCCAAGTGCCCCTGCCCGCTCATCTTCCTATTTGGCGCACGAGAAACAAACAGCGGTGTCACATATTCATGTACTGCATCAGGCCGTGAAGACAATTTATCTGCCAACAAAGCTTTTAAATCCTCTGCCGTATCAGCTATCTCAAATTGCGGGTCACCTTCCGGACGGCCAAATACACGAATCATTACTTCTTGGCGGAAGAAATCCCAAGGCTGCGGAAAACTTAATCGTGTTACTTCACCGGTTGTTTTATCAATCATCTCACCATTAAATGCATTCATTTCACGATAACGCACATAATTGGTGATTTTCTGCTGCATAGCAGCCGTTGAACAAGCCACCACAACGGCATCCAAGGCATGATGGCGGTCATTATCGGAACGTACTTTATGCAAACCCCAGAAGCCGCGTAGAAGATTGGTAATTTGGCCATTAGAGGCAAACACGCGACGCTTGCCTTTGCCTTTCAACATCATATTATCGGCTACAAATTCACACAGGAAACGATTCACATAGCGGGTATCGTTAAGATTGCGTTCTCTAAAACCTTCTTCATCAATTTTTTGTAGCAAAATTCTTTGTTTTTTACTGTATGGAAAACGGCAGGTTTGTACACGCGCAACAAATCCCCGCCATTCACGGCTATTTTCCTTGCCATCAAAATATTCGTATGGCGTTTGATTGCCCTTATTTTGGTTTTCACTGCCCAATACCAGCACTTTATTATTAAAGCTGTCATCCCATGTTCGTGAAAATGGCAACGCATGGTCAATTTCGACATAGCCTTTCTCATTCAGACGGTCTAAATCAATTTTTTTACCTGAATACAAGCATTGCCCATGCTGCTGCTCATACAAACGCATTTTCAAAATATCTTTGGCTTTGGGTTCACCGGCAAAATTTGGGAAACGTTTTTTAAACTCCGCCACCGCTCTTTCTCTATCACGGCGGTTTTCTTCTTGGCGTTTTTCAATATCTTTGCGGTCTTTATAAGATTTACCGACTTCACGCGCTGTCTCGATATGAATCCTCATTGGCGATCCATATCTGCGCACCACGGCATTAATGATTTTTCGTGCCTGCGACAAGGCGCGCAACACTACCGGATTACGAATTTGGTCAGCCGGAATCGGCGGCAAATACATTTCTTCACGCTTTTCTTTCTGACCATAATGATCACCGTAAACCGACCGACAAGCCTCATCATAACGCTGCCCTTGCTCCATCAATGGCAGAACTTTACGCAACGCTTTAAGCGAAATTTGAATAAATTTCTCGAAATTTAAATGAAAAAGCAGCGCATTTAACTCTGCTTCCGGCAATAATCCGTTCAAACGGTCTCGAATATCATCATCGGTTTTATACAGTGAAAATGCCGTTCCGATTTCATCTTGCAATTCAGGGCTGTATACCAAAGGCGATGTCTTATCTTTCAAACCTTCTTTTTCCAAAGCCCGGCTGATGGCATGATAGGCTTTCATTTCCATCAATATGCCATTTTCAGCATTGTCTTTGCCATACCGCAACCCCTTAAAATAAGCGGTTTCATTCAATTCCAATTTCTTACGCACTTGCACATAAGTCAACTTAGATTTTTGATACGGCAAATCAATCAGTTGGCTGCGCTCGCTATCCGTTAGTGCCCGCTCTGTGCCATTTTCCAAAATCCGCAAATTATTCAGCTTCGTCAACCAAACAAAACGCTCGGCGGTGTAAGTATTTTTAGCGGCCTTATATTCAGCAGTTTCAAAAGTACAATGTCCCAACATTTCCTGCACCGCATTGCCGGAAAGAGCAGGCCGTTGAACCATCAGCAAATCTTCAACTGCTTTTTTCAGGCCGTCTGAAACATGAGAGTTGCCGTATTCTTTTTGTTTTTCAAACAATAAATCCAATTCGGCGAGCAAATCTTTTCGGTTAAACGTATGCGAATAATCACCGCGCTGATTACGGATATGACCGGTTTCCTGCTCGAATTTTTTCACGGCCAATTCAGCAGGTGTACGGAATTTTTTGTCTTTTAAGGCGTTATGATTGGCCTTTACTCCTTTGAGCAACGCACCTGCTTCCTTATCGCCTTCGCTTGCCGCTTTTTGCTCCTCATTTTTCCGCTGCGATAGATAGCCCCGGTGTTTAATCATATGCAGCAACACCGCCGCCCACTCTTTCGGCATCAATTTCCGATCAAGCGCAGCCACGCGCAATTGCCAAGGCATATTGGGCAAGCCGATGACCAAGCCTGCTTCATCAAAATCTTCCGCCTGCAAAACCCCTTCGCGCTTTAACAGCCGTCGCGCGCGCAACAAACGATGAGCACGGCGGCGGATAATACGTCTCTGACTACGCGCTTCACGGCGGACTTTATTTAAAGATTCCCCTTCTTTAGCCGTTTCAGCCTTTTCAAATACCCGCACGCCCACGTCTATTAAACGCTTCGGCATTTCCTGCTCATCAATTTCAATCACAGCCCAACCGACTGAAGCAATGCCGATATCCAGGCCCAAAATATAATTCATCGGTTTCAATCTTGCGGTAATCATCGTTAACCCTTTGTATAGAAATGTTAAATATAAATATACCTCATCCGGGTATTTTTATGCAATTAAATTATTATTGACAAAGCTATTTTCCCAACGTAGAATCAGCTCCATTGTTGCACTGCGAAATGAGAAACGTTGCTACAATAAGGCCACCGAAAGGTGTGCCGCAACGCTCTGTCCCTTAAAGCTTCGGCCTTAAGGGACATCGTTTTTTTTGTGCTAAACAAACCAAATATATAGTGGATTCACTATAAAAAGGCCGTCTGAAAGATTTCCTCTTTCAGACGGCCTTTGTTACTTAATTAAAATCAGCTCAAAATCAAACCAATTCGGCACGCAGTTTTTGGGTAACGTTCATCATCACTTGCAGCTGCTCGATGGTTTCTTTCCAACCACGGGTTTTCAGACCGCAGTCCGGGTTCACCCACAGACGTTCTACCGGCACTACTTCGATGGCTTTACGCAGCAGGTGTTCGACTTCTGCTTCGGTCGGTACACGCGGGCTGTGAATGTCGTACACGCCCGGGCCGATGTCGTTCGGGTATTTGAACTCGCCGAAGGCTGTCAGCAATTCCATATCGGAACGTGAAGTTTCGATGGTGATTACGTCGGCATCCATAGCGGCAATCGCAGGCAGAATGTCGTTGAACTCTGAGTAGCACATATGGGTGTGGATTTGGGTGCTGTCTTCGCAACCGGTTGATGACAGGCGGAAAGATTCGCCCGCCCAATCCAGATATGCGTCCCAGTCGGCACGTTTCAGCGGCAGACCTTCACGGATGGCCGGTTCGTCGATTTGGATAATTTTGATACCGGCTTTTTCCAGATCCAAAACTTCGTCGTTCAGCGCCAGTGCGATTTGTTTGCACACGGTCGAACGTGGAATATCGTTGCGCACGAAAGACCATTGCAGAATGGTTACCGGACCGGTCAGCATACCTTTCATCGGACGTTTGGTCAGGGTTTGGGCATAGGTTGACCAAGCAACGGTCATGGCGTTCGGACGGCTTACGTCGCCGAAAATCACAGGCGGTTTCACGCAACGCGAACCGTAGCTTTGTACCCAACCGTATTGGGTGAAGGCAAAGCCGCTCAGCAATTCGCCGAAGTATTCCACCATGTCGTTACGCTCGGCTTCGCCGTGTACCAACACGTCCAAATCCAATTTTTCCTGCTCTTCAACTACCAAAGCGATTTCTTTTTTCATCGCAGCTTCGTAATCGGCGGCAGACAGTTCGCCTTTTTTGAAGGCGGCACGGGCTTGGCGGATTTCGGTGGTTTGCGGGAATGAACCGATATTGGTTGTCGGCAGCAGCGGCAGGTTCAACCATGCCTGTTGGGCTTTGATGCGGTCGGCAAACGGTGATTTGCGTTTGTCGGCATCGGCAGGCAGGTCTGCCAAACGTTTGGCAACGTCCGCACGGTGGATTTCGCTGCTGTTGGCACGGGAATCGGCAGCAGCCTGACTGGCTGCCAACTCTTCGGCAACGGCTTCGCGACCTTGGTTCAATGCGGTTTTCAACACACGCAACTCTTGGGTTTTTTGCAGGGTGAATGCCAACCATGAGTACAAATCGGGTTTGTTGGCTTTCAGTTTTTCTTCGACCGACAAATCGTAAGGCGTGTGCAGCAGCGAGCATGAGCTGGAAATCCACAAACGGTCGCCCAATTTGGCTTTCAGCGGCTCTACGGTTTCCAATACTTGGTTGAGGTTGGCACGCCAGATGTTACGGCCGTCAATCACACCGGCAGACAATACTTTGTCGTAATCGGCAAATGCAGCCAATTGTTCGGGCGCACGAATCAGGTCGATATGCAGACCGTCAACCGGCAGGGATTTCAGCAAAGCGGCGTGTTCGGCAACCGAACCGAAGTACGTGCTCAACAGGATTTTGGCATTTACTTTGCTCAACTCGGCATACACTTCTTGGTAAGCGGCAACCCATTCTTTAGGCAAATCAACCGCCAAAGCAGGCTCGTCGATTTGAATCCACTCGGCACCGGCTTGCGCCAATTCAGTCAGCAGCTCTACATAAACCGGCAGCAGTTTCGGCAACAAATCCAAACGGTTGAATGCGGCTGCGCCTTTTTCTTTACCTACCCACAGGAAAGTCAGCGGGCCGACGATGGTCGGTTTGGCTTTCAAGCCCAACGCTTGGGCTTCTTTCAATTGTTGCAGATAGTGTGCAGCGTTGGCTTTAAATTCGGTATCGGCGTGGAATTCGGGTACTAAATAGTGATAGTTGGTGTCGAACCATTTGGTCATTTCGATGGCGAACTGGTCTTTATTGCCGCGTGCCAGTTGGAAATATTGTTCCAAAGTCAGGTTTTGGCTGTCGAAGCCGAAACGTGCCGGAATCGCACCGGTAGCCACTTGCAAATCCAAAATATGGTCGTAGAAAGTGAAATCGGCAACCGCCACGAAATCGGCATCCGCCGCAGCTTGGTGTTTCCAGTTTTTTTCACGCAAATCTTTGGCAACGTCAAGCAGCTCTTGTTCGCTGATTTCTTTGCGCCAGTATTTTTCTTGGGCGAATTTCAATTCACGGAAGGCACCCACACGCGGGAAACCTGAAAAATGTAATGTGGCCATATTGACTCTCCTGTTGGATAAATGATTAAAATTAAAATCTAAAACTTAAAACATTATGATGCACTAATCGGACGCACGCCCAAAGTATGGCAGATTGCATAAGTCAGCTCGCTGCGGTTGAGCGTATAAAAATGGAAATCCTTCACGCCCTCGCGCGACAACACTTTCACCATATCGATGGCAATGCTGGCGGCAACCAGATTGCGGGTGCCTTGGTCGTTGTCCAAACCGTCGTACATTCTTGCCAGCCAGTTCGGAATTTTAACATTGGTTACTTGCGCCATCTTGCCCAACTGCTTGAAATTGGTTACCGGCAAAATACCCGGCACGATTTCAGCGTCAATACCGACCATCACGCAGCGGTCGCGGAAACGCAGATAGCTTTCGACATCAAAGAAAAACTGGGTAATCACATGATTGGCACCGGCATCGATTTTGCGCTTCAGATTAATCAAATCCGCCTGCGCCGATTTGGCTTCGGGGTGTACTTCCGGATAAGCCGCCACGGAAATATCGAAGTCGGCCACCGAGCGCAATACTTTCACTAAATCTTCGGCATAAAAAGGCTTTTTCGCATAACCTGCCGGTTCATCACCGCGCAGCGCCACAATGCGGCGGATACCGCTGTCCCAATAATCTTGCGCGATTTGTTTCAATTCTTCAGGCGATGCATCAATGCCGGTCAAATGCGGCGCAGCATCCAAGCCGGTTTGCTGCTTGATGTTTTTCACGATGCCGTGCGTGCGGTCGCGCTCGCCCGAATTGGCACCATAGGTCACTGAAACAAATTTGGGATGCAGTTTTTTCAGGCGGTGAATCGAATCCCACAGCATGGTTTCCATTTGCTCGTTTTTCGGCGGGAAAAATTCAAACGATACGTTGATATCGCCTTTTAAATCACACAAACTGTTGTTCAGTGCATTGATTTCTTTTGCGTAACTCATGCTTTTACCTCTTGTGCAATGGTGCTGTGTTCCTGTTAACGCCATCTTATTTTCTTCTTTACCATGAGTCAATTTCAAAATTTTCAAATTAATCATGAATTATTTTAATAATATAGAAAATCAGCACTTTAATTATCTTTTCATAATTCTTTTTATAGTGGATTCACTTTAAAATAGGACAAGGCGGCGGGCCGAAGACAGTATAGATAATACGGCTAGGCGAGCCAACGCCGTACTATTTTAAAATGGACTCACTATAATTCAGAAAAATATGAAAAAGGCCGCCTGAAAAAGAGCGTTTTCTTTTTCAGACGGCCTGTTCAAAAGGTTCATGGCCAGCCAGAACAATCCGGCAGAAAATACTTGGAATACCGATAATCAAATATGAATTTTGTTCATCAAAAATAAATAGGCCGTCTGAAAGTATTAGCTTTCAGACGGCCTGTCATCCAATCTTAATCCTGCTTCTGCATTTTCAACCAAAACAATGGCGGCACGAATCAGTAAAGCGTTTACGCTCGGGTGTGATACGGCCATGCCCGGGATGCGCCAACACCTGACAGCTGATTTCACACGGCAAACAAACAGCGGCATCAAAATTGCCCTCATCCTGCTCCATGCTGCAGCGCAACACTGCGCCATCGGCAAAACGGCGGCATTTCATCCAACACACCGTCTGCAATTTTTTCAGACGGCGTGTCTTCTTTGGCAATCTGCCGCGCCGCCCAAACCATGCGCAGCGCGAACATACAGCCTGTAAACCCATTATTCGGCTTCTTCAATCCAAGCCTGTTGCACGGCTTCGAGAATGCGCTCGCCGCAATGTGCCGGTTCGTCATCAAAATCAGGCAAAGCCATAATCAATTCGCGCAAGCGGGTAAAGCGGATGGTTTTCGGGTCGATGTCGCCGTGTGCGTCATACAATTCTTCGGCGATGCGTTGGGTATCGGTCCATTTCATGAGTATTTCCTTTCGATGCGTAGCGGCTTGGGCCGTCTGAAACCATTTTAATGTAAAGCAAACAATTGCCGCGGTCAAATCAGGTTCGGCAATGGCTAATATACTCTAATTTACATTCGGCCATGCAACTAAATCAGCGCAAAATGCTCTTAAATTCTATTTCCAGCAGTAATTAATAAGGAATCGCCGATGAACAATGCGCTGAATGCCAAGCTGTCTAAATTGGTTTACGGCTCCGTGCCCAAAGAGCCTGATTATTTTGCCAAAGCACACCCGCTTGACCGTCTGATTCTGCTCATCCGCCATATCTACCATACCTTGGACGAACAACACGGCCTGACCCAAGTCACTTTGCGCATCCATTGCGGTAGCAAGCAAGGGCAAGTGCGCCTGCAACCGATTCCGCTGAATGCCAATTCGGCCGTGATTCGTTTGAAACGCTGGAATCTCTATCGGCGCATTGCAGAACAAGTGCTCGGCTGCGGCCAAATATCGGTATCATTGGCGAATGTGAAAGTAAAAGGTGCCATTGAGCAAGCTTATTGCGAAGACATTGTGCTGCAAATGATTAATGGCTTTGGTTTGACAGCCGATGAACCAGCGCTTTCCACCCTCCCTGCAAACAATGCCTTTGCCCAATTACCCAACGAATCTTCTGCTTATTCTCTACCGGAAGCGCCAAGCATTATCTCGTCACTCGGTAAGAGTTTAAGCCGGATTAACACCCAACCGAAAACGGAAAACTATGCCGCAGCGCAAGCAAACCTGCCCAAAGCTCAGTCCATTAAGGTTTCCCGTTTCAGCTTTGGCGGTTATAAACAGAAATAATTTTGGTATATTCAATTTCGTGCTCAAGGCCGTCTGAAATCAAATGATGGTTTCAGACGGCCTTTTGGTTAATCAATGATCTTCGCGCGCATGATTAATAGTGTATTTCGGAATTTCCACCACCAAATCCTCATCAGCCACCACCGCTTGGCAGCTCAAGCGCGAATCGGCTTCCAAGCCCCATGCTTGGTCGAGCAAGTCTTCTTCGATTTCAGTCGGCTCTTCCAAACTGTCGAAACCTTTGCGGATAATCACGTGACAAGTGGTGCAGGCGCAGGATTTTTCACAGGCATGATCGACTTCGATGTTGTAATCCAACAAAATGTCCAATACAGTTTTGCCTTCCGGTGCGTTATCGATAACCGCGCCTTCAGGGCACAATGTTGCGTGTGGTAATACGGTAATTTTCGGCATTTTTATGTTCTCGTTGATGTCAATGGTTTGTGTCGGGCATGCGTAACACGATGCCTTTTTGCTTTAAATTGTCCAAGCACTCTTGCAGATAATCCGCACATGCTCGGAGATAAATTGGGTTGCCGGCCGACAATGGCGTGTGATCGGCATAAGGCGGTTCGGTTTGCCGCGATACAGCGGGTCGAACCACGCTTCATCAGGCCGATAACCACCGGTACATTTCCTGCATAATCAGCACATGATACTGAAAAAGCTTATACGGCAGATGGCTAAACACATCATCCGCCGTCGCATGCGGCCGCCCCAACCTGCGCACGCAAAGCAGCACGTTCACGGTATCGGGCCCAAAGCTGCCGGCACGGCAATTGGCCAATTAAAGATTCTGCCACAAGCGCATGATTTTTTTCGTAATCTTTCAGACGGCCTGAAATATTTGCAACCCTAATTTGAGTCAAAAAGCTATGCTCGTCATTCCCGTCTACGCGGGAATGACGGCTTAAAAATTTCAGGAATTTACAAATTTTGCAAAAGTCTCGGCCTAAATATCAGGATATGACAATACTATCCACTTTGGCCGCCAAAAATTGCAGGTATTTTTCATCTTCACCTTCCCACAATTCTTCATCGCCCAAGTCATAGGCCGTCTGTAAGGCTTCGAGCGCGGCTTTTTCTTCGCCCAATTCAAACCGGCTTTGTCCTAAGCGCAGATAGATAAACGGATTATCCAGCGCATTGATGTAGGCCAATGCTTCGGTCAAATTTTTTACGGCTTGGCGGTATTTGCCGTTTAAAAAATGCGTGTCGCCCATCGCGGCCAAAATCCATGTTGCTGCTTCCCACTGTGATTTCGGCTCGGGCAGCAGCCTCCATGCTTCTTTATATTGCTTAACCGCTTCGTCAAACCGGCCTTCATCCGCCAACTCATCGCCTTGATCGCACAATGCGCTGATTCGTTCGTATAAATCTTGATTGAGTGATTCCATATCGGCTTTCTTTTTTCAGACGGCCTTGAAGAAAGAAGGCCGTCTGAAACTGCTTAAATATTGTCCACGCTCTGCCCCATCAGCGCGCGCCGGATGTTGCGGTTCATGCGCTTGGCGGCGAAACCGTCGGTACTGCGGCTCAACGCAGTCACGGCGGTGCGAATCTCATCGGCGCTGCCATTTTGCACATGGTCCTGCAAAGCGGTGATGCCGGCTTCGATTTTGGCCAACTCTTCAGCTTCAAGCAAATCGCTGTCGAGCTCAAGCGCGGCCTTGACGGCATCCATCAGGCTTTCGGCTTCGACTGTGGCTTCGGCGCGCGCACGCGCGGCTTTATCGTCGGCGGCGTTACTCATACCTTCTTTCAGCATTTGCGTGATGGTATCGTCGTCCAAACCGTAAGACGGCTTCACTTCGATTTGCGCGCTTACGCCGACGGTTTGCTCTTGCGCCGATACAGACAGCAAACCATCGGCATCCACTTGGAAAATCACGCGGATACGCGCCGCACCGGCCACCATCGGCGGAATGCCGCGCAAGGTGAATTTTGCCAAGCTGCGGCAATCGGATACCAGCTCGCGTTCACCCTGCACCACATGAATCGTCATCGCGGTTTGGCCGTCTTTAAACGTGGTGAACTCTTGCGCGCGCGCCACCGGCAAGGTGCTGTTGCGCGGAATGATTTTTTCCGCCAAGCCGCCGTAGGTTTCCAAACCGAGCGACAAAGGCGTCACATCGAGCAGCAGCCATTCGCCGTCGGTTTTATTGCCGGCCAACACATTGGCCTGCATCGCCGCGCCCAGCGCCACCACTTCATCAGGATTCAGATTATTCAATGGTGTTTGGCCGAAGAAGGTTGCCACCGCTTGCTGCACGTGCAGCATACGCGTCGAACCGCCCACCATAATCACACCCTTAATATCGGTCTTGGTCACACCTGCATCTTTCAATGCCTGCTTCACCGGTTCGATGGTTTTTTGCACCAAATGCTGTGTCAATTGATGAAACTCTTGGCGCGTAATGGTCACATCAACCTTATGGCCGTCTGAAAGCGTGGCCTGCACGGCCGCGCCGGTTTCGGTGGTCAAGGTTTCTTTGGCTTTGCGGGTCAAGGCCAGCAATAATTGGCTGTCTTGCTCATTGAGTTTCGACAAATCGGCGCGTTCCAAAATATGGCAGAACAAACGATGGTCGAAATCATCGCCGCCTAAAGCGGAATTGCCGCCCGTGGCCTTCACTTGGAACAAACCTTCGGTCAACTGCAACACTGACACATCAAAGGTGCCGCCGCCCAAATCGTACACCACAAACGTGCCTTCCGAGCCGTTGTCCAAACCGTAGGCAATCGCCGCGGCGGTCGGCTCGTTGAGCAGACGCAACACGTTTAATCCGGCCAAACGCGCCGCATCTTTAGTGGCTTGGCGTTGCGCATCGTCAAAATACGCCGGCACAGTAATCACCGCCCCCACCAAATCGCCGCCCAAGCTCTCTTCGGCGTGCGTTTTCAAAACTTTCAGAATTTCCGCCGACACTTCAATCGGCGTTTTCGCACCCTGCCGCGTGTTCAATTCAATCACGCGTTCGTTGTTGCCGAAGCGGTAAGGCAGGTAATGCGTTTCTTTCGATAAGTCGGCCAAAGTGCGGCCGATTAAACGCTTGGCCGAACTGATGGTATTAATCGGATCGATTTTTTGCGCTTTCAGGGCATCCGCGCCGACTTCCACACGGCCGTCTTCGCAATAGCGCACGACAGAAGGAAAAGTTTTGCGGCCGTGCTCGTCAGACAGACAAACAGCGCTGCCGCTACGCACGGTAGCGACCAGGCTGTTGGTGGTGCCGAGATCGATGCCCACGGCCAAACGGTGTTGATGCGGTGCGGCAGACATGCCGGGTTCGGAAATTTGCAAAAGTGCCATGGTTGGTGTGCCTTTTGGTTTTATTGTGTCATCGGCCGTATTCTAACAGATTTGACGCCGATAGTTGAGTGGTTTAGTCGGGAATAATAGCCAATCTCAATGGGCTTTTCAGCCCTGCACGGTATCGAAGGTCGGAACCTTTGGAAAACGCATAGATTTTCAGAAATCTTTAGCCGTCATTCTCGCACGGACGGGGTCCGGACCTACCGGTTTCAGGAATATTGAGCTACGACGGTAATTTTAATTTCCGGATTCCCGCCCGGGAGGGAATGACAAGCATACATCTCCTGATTCAAATTGAATTTGACAAAAATCTCAGGCCGTCTGAAAAACACAATTTTTTCAGACGGCCTTCAGTTCAACCCCAAATCGCTATACAATTCCGTCACAATCATCATAATCGACCCACAGGACACGCCGTGCAACCCATCGAATACTGCCGCCAAAAAGCCGCCGAAAGCGGTTCCAGCTTTTTATCGGGCTTCAAATTCCTGCCCGAACACAGGCGCGATGCAATGACGGCGTTATACGCTTTTTGCCGCGAGCTCGACGATGCAGTCGATGATTGCAGCGACAAAAACATCGCCCAAACCACGCTCAACTGGTGGCGCCTCGACTTGGCGCGCGCCTTTTCAGACGGCCTGCCCGAACACCCGGTCAACCAAGCCTTACAGCCCGTTGCCCGCACCTTCAATCTGCCGCAAAGCGAATTTGTCGAACTCATCGACGGCATGCAGATGGATTTGGATCAAGCCCGCTACGCCACGTTTGAGGAACTCAAACTTTACTGCCGCCGCGCCGCCGGTGTAGTCGGCTGCCTGATTGCCCGCATTTTAGGCTTTACTAACCCACAAACCCTTGATTACGCCGACCAAATGGGCTTGGCGCTGCAACTGACCAACATCATCCGCGATGTCGGCGAAGATGCCCGCAACGGCCGCATCTACCTGCCGATGGAAGAGCTGCAACGCTTCAACGTACCCGCCGCCGCCATCATGCAATATCAGCCCACGCCCGAATTCGGCGAACTTATGGGCTTTCAAATCCAACGCGCGCGCGACACCTACCGCCAAGCCCTCGCCCTATTGCCCGCCGCCGACAAAAAAAACCAAAAAGTCGGCTTGGTGATGGCTGCGATTTATTATGCCTTATTAAACGAAATCGAACGCGACGGCGCACAGAATGTGTTGAAATACAAAATCGCCATTCCTTCACCGAGAAAGAAACGGATTGCGCTGAAAACTTGGGTGTTTGGGTTTAGGATTCGATCAAATGGAAAAGGCCGGATGTTTTAATAAATTGACGTACGTTCATTTCCAAAGCGGTTGATGATTTTTTGTGAGATGTTGAAAACTCGTTAAATTCGGGCTTCATGCCGTCTGGTCAGACCTATTGAAAGTCGGTTAAACCTGCCAATGGGCATTAACGAAGATTTACACCCCCTTGCGTGAAGTGCAATATACAAGGCCGTCTGAACTCTTCAGACGGCATCGGTTTTCTCGAAATACCATACCAACCAAAGCTCCCCCGCGCTACGCAACCCACACTCTTTAATCATTGCTATAATCCCATGACACCGAGTTTTCAGGCTGTCTAAACCCTTCCACCAACCCCAATCAAAAAAGAAAAACCATGTTTCCTAATCAACAGTCCAAACCCAAAATTGCTGTCATCGGTGCCGGATGGGCCGGTTTATCGGCGGCGGTAAAGCTCGTGCACCGTGCAGATGTTGCGCTGTTTGAAGCTGGCAAGCTGGCGGGCGGGCGGGCACGTTCGTTTGGCGGTGATAAGGGCGGTTTTTCGTTTTTGGACAATGGCCAGCACATTATGATTGGGGCGTATCACGGTGTGTTGGCTTTGATGAAGCAAATCGGTGTGCGCGAGCAGAATGCGTTTGTGCGGTTGCCGCTGCAATGGTATCTGCACGACGGTTTGCGTTTTCAGACGGCCTCCCTGCCTGCGCCTTGGCATATTTTGTTTGGCTTACTGCGAGGCAAAAATCTTTCGTTTTCTTATAAAATCAAATTATTACGCGATATGCGCGCGCTGCAAAGCCGCCACCGATCAAACCTGCCCGACACCAGTGTCGGCGCATGGCTGAATCAGCGCGAAACGCCGCGCAAACTGATTGCCCAGTTCTGGCAGCCATTGGTGTGGGGCGCGCTCAATACGCCGCTGGAGCAGGCAAGTTTGAATATTTTGTGTAACGTGCTTTCAGACGGCGTGTGGACAGATAAGGCCGGTAGCGACTATCTGCTGCCGAAAACGGATTTGGGCAACATCATTGCCGAGCCTGCCTTGGCCTTCCTGCGTGAACGCGGCGCGGACATTCACATGGAAACGCGCGTGCCGCGTTTGGAAACCTTACCTAACGGCCAAGTATCGGTCAACAGCGAGACATTTGATGCGGCGATCTTGGCCGTGGCGCCTTATCATGCCGCAGCCTTGTTGCCGTCTGAAACGCCGGATTATATTCAGACGGCCTACCAAAATATCGAATATTGCCCGATTACCACCGTGTATCTGCGCTATAACGAACCGCTCAAGCTGCCTGCGGCGATGACGGGCTTTGCCCAAGGCACGGCGCAATGGCTGATTGCACGCGGTGCGCTCGGTTTGCCGCCTCAGGAAATTGCCGCTGTGGTAAGCGTGTGCGACCGTGTCGGTGCGGTAAAAACAGACGAATGGGCGGCCAAAATCCATGCCGATATCAAACGCGTTTGTCCCGATATCGGCGAACCGGCCGCCTACCGCGTGATTACGGAAAAACGCGCCACCGTCGCCGCCACAGCCAATCGCCGCCTTCCTGATTTGGCTTGGCTGCATCACTGCAAAATCTACCCCTGCGGCGACTACCTGCACCCGCGCTATCCGGCGACGCTGGAAGCGGCGGTTCAATCAGGCGCAGCCGCGGCGGATTTTTGCTTACAAGAATGGACAAACAGCGGCCGTTTTGACGACGGTTTTTCCGATACGCTGTTTTTCCGCAGAGCAAACATTTGATTATCTTCGCCCAAACACTTTCTTTGCATTGAATCATCTTTGATTTTTACTCCATGCCGTCTGAAAGGACACCCATGATTACCCTCCACGCCCTCACCCAATCGCGCGCCTACCGCATCGCTTGGCTGCTCGAATTGCTCAATCTCGATTATCAGGCCAATGTCGTTGCACGCGACGAAGCCACCAAGCTCGCGCCGGAAAGCCTGCGCCAAATCCATCCTTTGGGCAAATCGCCGCTGCTGCAAGACGGTGATTTGACGCTGCCCGAAAGCGGCGCGATCGTGGAATATCTCATTAGCCGCTACGGTAAAGATTCCACGCTCAAACCGGCAACAGACAGCGCGGCTTACCCCGACTACCTGTTTTGGCTGCACTATGCCGAAGGCTCGCTGATGCCGCTGTTGGTGATGTCGCTCGTGTTCCGCAAGATTGATGAAAAACCGATGCCGTTTTTCGCACGCCCGATTGCGCACAAAATCACCGGCGGCGTAAAGGAAAGCTTCCTGCAGCCGCAACTCAAACTACATTTGACCTTTATCGAAGGCCGTCTGAAAAACCAAACTTGGCTCTTGGGCGACACACTCACCGCCGCCGACGTAATGATGAGCTTTCCGCTGCAGGCCGCCCTTGCACGCAGCGCGCTGGATTTGCCGAATATTGCGGCCTATGTGCAGCGGATTGAAACCCATGCTGCTTATCGACGCGCCGAAGCCAAACTCGGGCACTTGAGCCTGTTGTAAAGGTTAGCAAACTGCGATACACTGTTAACATTCTTTAACCGTGCTCACCGGCATCTTTTGGTGAGAAAATCCGCAAATACATTTTGACAATACGCCCCAGATTATTGCTTATTTTTCAAGAGACTAGCGTGCTGGCATTTGCTTTCCATTGTCGATAAATATTAGTGTTTTTTCCAGTTGATAGGCGTGAACTGCTTGGCTGAATTGAGCAAGGCGTTGTGAAATTGGTTTAAGAGCCTCGCTTTCAAAAAACTCAGTCATCGCTTGAGGGCTTTGAAAACCTAAAATTAACGCCGCTTGAAATTGTGCTTCCGGCGGATTGTCGTGTGCCACATTGGGCGAATCCCATTGGGCTTGATTGTATTTGCCATAAACGTGGCTGCGAAGTTCGGTTAAACCGTTAGCATTTAAATTCGCCAGGCTTGGGGCAAGTTCTTGGTTGATAAACTGTTGGAAAAGTGATTCACTGATTCCATCACGCTTGCGAATAAACACCATCACGCGTGTTTGTGTCGGTTGTGCGTTAAGTTGATACCATTTTGAGTTATCAGGCGAAGCTGCATATAACAGCGTGCGTGAAAATAAATTGATTTCATCGGCTTGTGCCAGTCGGCTTTGTTTTTCGCCAAGGGCGATGGCATCATAGCTTTTTAACGTTACATCGGCAACGCCGTCTATTTTTCTGTCCGCAGGAATTTGGGTTTGCACGCCTTCTATCGCAGGCCACAGCCCTGTATTCACTTCCTTAAAATGTAATTGGCGGTATTCGCTCAAACTTGGATTGGCACTAATAATTTTGGCGTGTGGCCCTGCCCATCTGTCCATACTCACTTGGCGTGGTTTATCGGCACGCATCCACAATAAAATAGTTGAAGAGAGCTTGGCTTCGTGATTAACAGACGTTGAAACAGGGAAAACGGCAGGAGCGGCGAAACTGCTTACGCTCAATAATGAACTCAATAATAAAGTGATGATTTTTTTCATAGGTATTCCTTGATGTAACCAAATAGAAAACCAATATTGTATAATATAAAGAAAAGGCCGTCTGAAAACATTTTTATTTACATGTATAAGAAGTTTTCCGGCGGCATCAACCGGAAAACAAGGATATCCGATGCCGACACTCAGCAATAAAACCATCATCGTAACCGGCGCATCTCAAGGTTTGGGCGAACAAGTGGCCAAGGCATATGCCGCTGCAGGCGCTACCGTGATTCTGATTGCGCGCCACCAAAAGCGTTTGGAAAAAGTGTACGACGCGATTGTCGAAGCCGGCCACGCCGAGCCTTACGCCATCTGCTTTGACCTCTTGACCGCCGAAGACAAAGAATTCGACCAATTGGCCGCCACCGTAGCCGAAGCCACCCAAGGCAAACTTGACGGCATCGTGCATTGCGCCAGCTATTTCAACGCTCTGTCGCCATTAGATTTCCAAACCGTGCCGGATTGGATCAAGCAATTCCGCATCAACACCATCGCTCCGATGGGTTTGACCCGCGCCTTTTCGCCCTTGCTGAAAGAATCGCCGGATGCTTCAGTCGTGTTCGTCAGCGAAAGCCACGGCGAAACCCCGCAAGCCTACTGGGGCGGCTTCGGCGCCTCCAAAGCCGCGCTCAACTACTTGGGCAAAGTCATCGCCGACGAATGGGAGCGCTTCCCCAACCTGCGCGCCAATATCTTGGTGCCGGGCCCGATTAACTCGCCGCAACGCATCAAATCCCACCCCGGCGAAGCGCAAAGCGAACGCAAAACCTATGAAGACGTGTTGCCGCAATTCATTTGGTGGGCGAGCGAAGAAAGTAAAGGCCGCAGCGGCGAGATTGTTTATTTGTAAGATTCGGTTTGAACAAAGGCCGTCTGAAACTTATGTTTTCAGACGGCCTTTTTGTGTTTAAGCCAAAGATGCCGTGAAATACCCACTTCAGCAATATAACAAAATCATCTTTATATCAAACAAACCATTCTTTCCCTTTTTCAGACCGTCTGTTTACAGTATGCACTATCAAGCACTACACAAAAGAGAAACCGCATGTCTATCCAAAACCACCATCTCGACTGGCTTGAAGCCGAATCCATCCACATTATCCGCGAAGTCATCGCCGAGGCCAAGAATCCAGCGTTGCTGTTTTCCGGCGGCAAAGATTCTGTTGTGTTGCTGTCGCTGGCGGTAAAGGCGTTTCAAATCGAGGGGCGTCCGCTGAAATTGCCGTTTAAACTGCTGCATGTCGATACCGGCCACAATTATCCCGAAGTGATTCAGTTCCGCGATGAAACCGTAGCGCGCACGGGTGTACAGTTGGTGGTGGGCAGCGTGGAAGAATCCATCCGTAAAGGCACGGTCGTTTTGCGTCGGGAAACCGATTCGCGCAACGCCGCGCAAGCGATTACCTTAGTGGAAACCATTGAAGAACAGGGTTTTGACGCGCTGATGGGCGGCGCACGCCGTGACGAAGAGAAAGCGCGTGCGAAAGAGCGGATTTTCTCGTTCCGAGACGAATTCGGCCAATGGGATCCGAAAAACCAACGCCCTGAATTGTGGTCGCTTTACAATACCCGATTATTCCAAGGCGAAAACATGCGCGTGTTCCCGATTTCCAACTGGACGGAACTCGACATCTGGCAATACATCGCACGCGAAAAACTCGCCCTGCCGCCGATTTACTACACCCACAAACGCGAAGTGGTCGAGCGCGACGGCCTGCTGATTCCGGTAACCCCGCTCACGCCGAAACGCGACGCCGACGTATCCGTGATTCGTGACGTACGCTTCCGCACCGTCGGCGACATTTCCTGCACCGCCCCTGTCGCCAGTACCGCCGCCACACCGGAAGACATCATCGCCGAAACCGCTTCCGCCACCATTTCCGAGCGCAGCGCCACCCGCATGGACGACCGCGTTTCCGAAGCGGCGATGGAAGAGCGCAAAAAAGCAGGCTATTTCTAATTTTTTTCCTCATGAAAGGCCGTCTGAAAACCTGAGACTTTCACAAAACCGGCAGATTTTTAAGAAACCTGCAATCCGTCATTCCGACGTGAGCGGGAACCCGGATTTATCAGTTTCAGAAATATAAAATTAAAGTTCCGGATTCCTGCCCAAGCGGGAATGACGAGCATAGATTTCCTAATTTAAATTGAGTAGCGTAAAAATCTCAGCCTATTTCTTTCAGACGGCCTTAATCACGATTCCACTTTGCCCGTTCAGACGGCCTTTATCCACGCCATGCAAACCATCAAAACCCTAGACCTGAACCTGCTCAAAGCCCTTAACGCCCTGCTTGACGAGCGCAACGTCACCCGCGCCGCCGAGAAGCTTTCCATATCGCAACCGGCCATGAGCGGAATGCTTACCCGCCTGCGCGACAGCTTCAACGACCCGCTGTTTATCCGCACCCAACACGGTATTTTGCCCACCGACCGTGCTTTGGGTTTGGCCATTCCTGTGAAGCAGATTCTCGATCAGGCCCAAGGCTTGTTGACCGAACCCGAATTCGACCCTGCCCGTGCCGAACTCAAAATCAACATCGCCGCCAGCGATTACGCCATGTGCACCATCATCACGCCTTTACTGTCTATACTGCACCACCAAGCGCCCAACATTCAAATCAACGTTGCCTTACTCAATCCGCGCAGCATGCAGGAAGATTTGGAACGCGGCAAGCTCGATTTTGTACTGGCCACGCCCGGACAAGCGCCGGACAATCTGCATGTGCGCATCTTGTTTGACGACCATTACGTCTGCGCCGTGCGCACAGGCCACCCTATTTTGCAGCAAGACCGCCAGCCCGATTTAACTGCATTTCGCATCTTGCAGCATGTTACCGCTTCATCAGAAGACAATGCCTACAACAACACGCCCGCCCGCGTCCTAGACGACCTCGGCCTCAACCGCCGCGTATCGGTGCAAAGCGCATTGGTGCTGCCCGATATCGTGCGCCACAGCAATTTATGCGCCCTCATCCCTTACCGCCTGATTGCCGAACACGCCGATATCAGCCATTTTACGCCGCCGGTCGATATTACCGGATTCAGCAATGCCTTAGTGTGGCACGAACGCACCCACCGCAATCCGGCACACCAATGGCTGCGTGATTTAATGGCAAAAAGCTGCCAGTCAATCGAAGGCCGTCTGAAACCCATTTTTCAGACGGCCTTCGATTGACTTGTTGGGCAAGCGTACGGCAAGTTCTACAAATTTGGATGATAATCTTCAAACGATCAGGAGAAAATTTTAATAAATTTGATAAAGATAAACCCCAAGTCTCTTTTGAAGAGTATAACAAGATTTTGTTGATTTGATTTTTGATGGTTACATAATTAAATTCTTCTATTATTAACGCATTTGACCAAAAAAACCTTCTTTTCTGTAATTCATTATGTGCCATCCATTTAGGAGGACAAACACAGGCTGAAAATATTGATACCCCCAGCTCTCCTTCTATACCGACATCTAAATCTATCCATTGGTGAAAGTTACCGGCAGTTTCGGGGATAAATTCTTCAAAATTCTCATTATATAGGTATTTCTTAAAGTTAATTTAATCATTTTTTATATGCAGATACCCGTTAGTTAAAGGCCGTCGGAAAAAGTTTTAAAAAAGATTTCAGACGGCCTTCAATTCCCCATCGAGCTACAAAACTACTTGCGTTTCAACAACCTTAACGCATTCCCCAACACCAGCAGTGAACTCAAGCTCATGCCCAGCGCGGCAATCCATGGTTTGACATAGCCCAACACCGCCAGCGGCACGGCAATCAGGTTGTAAGCCGTTGCCCAAGTCAGGTTTTGCTGAATGATTTGGCGTGTGCGCCGGGCTTGCTCGATCATCAGCGGCATGATGCGTATATCGTCGTTGAGCAACACCACATCGGCACCGTCGCGCGCCACATCGGCGCCGCCGGCCACCGCCACGGATACATCAGACTGCGCCAACACAGGCGCGTCGTTGATGCCGTCGCCTACCATCAATACTTTATGGCCTTGTTTTTGCAGCGATTCGACATAGTTCAATTTATCTTCCGGCGTGGCTTCGGCTTGATAAGCATCCAAAGCCAAGGTTCGAGCAACATGGGCGACGGCAGCTTTTCTATCACCGCTCAATAAATGCAGGCGGATGCCTTTGGCTTTCAAACCGGCCAACATTTCCGACGCGCCGGCTTTGATTTCGTCTTCCAGTAAAAAGGCCGTCTGAAAGCCGCTTTGGTTGCCGAGAAACACCATGCTGCCGTTGTGTTCGATGTCGGCACCCGGCGGCAATGTGCCGGCGATTTCGGCGACAAATCCGGCACGCCCCAATGCCCAGACTTGTGTTTGTCCGCCAAAGGTAATTTGCGCGCTGACACCGTGGCCTACCCGGTTTACCCGCTGGCCGACATCCAGGCCGTCCGAACACGTTTTATCAGGCGTGTGATTCAAAATCGCGCGCGCAATCGGATGCTCGGATTGCTGTTCCAAAGCTTGTGCGATGGCTAAGCCATCTTCATTATTCAGACGGCCTAAAGCGATGATGCGGCTGACGGATAATTCGCCGCGCGTAAGTGTGCCGGTTTTGTCGAACACCACATCATCAATCTGTCCCAAGGCTTCAAGGGCATTTTTGCCACCAATCAACACGCCGTCTTTGGCGAGCACGCCGGTGGAAGCCGCCAGCGCAGTCGGTGTGGCCAGCGATAAGGCGCACGGACAGGTAATCACCAACAGCGCCACGGTAATCCACAAGGCGGTTTGTGCATCGGCGTATAATGCCCAGCCGATAAATACGGGAACCGCCAAAATCAATTCGGCCGCAACAAAATTAGATGCATATTTTTCGGCCAGCTCAGCCACGCGTGGTTTTTGCGCCAAGGCGCGGTCGAGCAGTTTAACGATGTGTGACAAGCGCGTTTCGCTGCCGACGGTATCGGTGCGGATAATCAGCGGGCCGGCGGCATTGAGCGTACCGGCAATCACTTTATCGCCAACGTGCTTAGCTACGGGCATGCTCTCGCCGGTAAGCATGGCTTCGTTCACTTCGCTTTCGCCCGATAATACCGTGCCGTCGACCGGAATCACTTCGCCCGGCTTCGCCACAATCATTTCGCCGCGCTGCAATTTGGCAACCACGGCTTCCTCGGTTTCATCGCTATTCGGATAATCTTTCAGGCGGTGGCAAAACGCAGGCACAAGTTTTACCAGGCGTTCCGCCGCGTCACCGGCTTTCCGCCGCGCGATTTGTTCCATAAAACGGCCGCCGAGCAGGAAAAACATCAGCATGGCAATCGATTCGAAATACATGCCTTCGCCGGTGCTTTGCACCATGCTGTAAACACCGGCGGCAAACGTCATCAACACCGCAATCGCAACCGGCGTATCCATACCGGCGCGGCGGTTTTTAAAATCACGCAGCGCACCTTTATAAAACGGCACGGCACAATAAAACACCACCGGCAACACCATTAAAAACCCGCCCCAGTGCAGAATTTGCAGATACGGCGGTTCGATGTCGTTGCCGTAGAGATAAGTCGGCAAAGCAAACATCATGGTCTGCATGGCACACATGCCCGCCACCGCCAAGCGCACGATAAATTGCTTGCGCTCTTTATTGGCCGATTCTTCCACTTTTTGCGCATCATAAGGCGACGCGGTATAACCGGTTGACTGTACGCGCAATAAAATATCGGAAAGCGCAACTTGGCCGTTATTCCACGATACGCGCGCGCGGTGGGTGCTGTAATTCAAATCCACGCGTATTACCCCAGGCAGGCGCAGCAATTGCTGCTCAATCAGCCAAACACAAGCCGCACAAGTAATGCCGCCCAGCATCAACACCGCTTCGCGCTCGTCACCCTCGCCCACTTCGACAAATTCGGCCTGCACCTCAGGCAGATCATAGAGCTTGAGTTGCGACAAAATATCCTGCCCGGGCAAAGCGGCTTTTTCCGGATCGGCGGTGCGCTGTTTATAGTAGTTGCCCAAGCCGGCATCAATGATGCTTTGCGCCACCGCCTGACAACCCATACAGCATGTTTCGTGCTCTTCATTGTCATAAATGACGGGTAAATGTATATGCTCGGGGATTTCGAGCCCGCAGTGAAAACAATTTTTCTTCATGATAGTAAATTGCGATTATCGCATTAGCACACAACAATCATACTTTATGGAGTTTATACTTAATATTCTATATCTAAAATTAGTGTTTCATTATTGCATAAACTATTTTCGGACTGCCTGTTTATTCAAAATAAAATAAAAATATTTTTTGATAATAATTTATTTATACTTTTCAACAAACTAACCTTTTATACAAAAATAAAAGGCCGATTAATTTTCCTTTTATCCGTAAATTATTCCGATTATCCGAATGTAAAAATGGAACTTTTTTTAAAATTTTAATACATTTTCAATTGACCTGTGAAAATTTAAATCGCATACTGCACCCATATTCCGCATAAGACGGAAAACAATAAAGCAGAATCATCTGCGCAACAAAATACACATTGACGAAAAATATCTAAATTAACTCACTGGGAATTGTCATGATTGATCGCCTTATGCCTATCTTTGCCGTAATCGGCATCTTATCCAGTACTGTTTACCTCAGCTTGGCCGTTTGGGTCTTGTATGAAAACCTACAGAAAAAACCCAAAAAGCACGTGAACGTGAAGCAGATTACTGCCCACTAACCCGACTTTTTCTCCATCAAATCATTGCGCTTGCATAACAATTTGATCGATGTCTTCCGGCCGTCTGAATTTCATTGGTGAACCCTCCCTGATTTATCTTTGACTTCAGACGGCCGACCTACGCCTACCGGCTTCGTTTATCTTATCTATCTTTAATCTTCGCTATCGCTTTCAGACGGCCTATCCGCCAGTGCATATTCAATCATCACTTCGCGTAAGGCTTCCAACCCCACACTTTTCTCCACTGAAATATTCACCGCCACTGCCTTGCCGCGATGGTCGCGTAACACACCGGCTTTGCGCCCGCCTTTGGGCAGCAAATCGATTTTGTTGTACACCACCAATTGCGGCACTTCATGCGCTTTGATTTCATGCAATACTTCGTTCACATCATCGATTTGGCGTTGAAAATCCGGATTTGATGCGTCCACTACATGCAGCAACACATCCGCCAGCGCGGTTTCTTCCAAAGTAGCGGAAAAAGCCGACACCAACTTGTGAGGTAAATCGCGCACAAAGCCGACCGTATCCGTGAGAATCACACTGGCATCATGCGACAAAAACAAGCGGCGTGCGGTGGTATCGAGCGTGGCGAACAGTTGGTCTTGCGCCAATACGTCTGCTTTGGTCAAACGGTTGAACAGGCTGGATTTTCCGGCGTTGGTGTAGCCGACGATGGCAAAGGTTTTCAGACGGCCTTGCTGACGGGATTTGCGGCGGGTGGCACGCTGTTTTTTCACTTCTTGAAGCTGTTTTTTTAAGGCGGCGATTTTTTGGGCAATCAGGCGGCGGTCGGTTTCCAACTGCGTTTCGCCCGGCCCCTTCATGCCGATACCGCCTTTTTGGCTCTGCAAATGCCCGTAGCCGCGCACCAGCCGTCCGCTCAAATGCGAGAGCTGCGCCAGTTCCACTTGCAGTTTGCCGCCTTCCTGCGACTGCGCCCGTTTGGCAAAAATAGCCAGAATCAGCCCGACCCGATCCAAAACACGGCATTGCAGCGTTTTTTCCAGATTGCGTTCCTGCGTCGGTGTCAGCTCGTGGTTGAACACCGCCAAATCCACATCATGCTGTTTCACCACTGCGGCCAATTCATCAGTTTTACCCGTACCGACAAACAGCGCGGTATGCGCCTTATCGCGTTTGGCTGTTTCCACCTGCACCAAATCGCCGCCGGCCGCCCGCACCAAATCGGCAGCTTCTTCCAAGGCCGTCTGAAAAGACTGCTCGCGCAATTCATTGGTACCGGAATAATCCGCACTCAACATTACCCCGACCAACATCACGCGCTCGGGTTTTTCCAAAGATTTATCAACGGGGAACAAACGGGCTTTACTCAAGAGATTTCCTTTTTTTCAGACGGCCTGAGACCTTAGCAAAACCCCGGATTTGAGTGCAGTTCGAAGTTATAGCAGCGCAGAAAGCGCAGACATATCAAAAAGATAAGCAAGCTTTCGAGCAGCACATAACGAAGAAATGTGCCAAAGATGGGGATTTTGCAAAGGTCTCAGCCTGAATCAAAACACCTATTCTACGTCAAACACGCCAAACGTGCGCTTGTTTCACGCATAAAAAAAGGCTTTCAGACGGCCGCCTGAAAACCTTTTGATCATTTACTGCAATTAAGACTGAACAGCCTTAGCCGCAGCTTCGCGCACTTTGTCCGCCGCTTCTTCAATCGCCGCTTGGCTGACTTCCGTAATATTTTCCGAAGCAGTCATCACCGGTTCGGCAGTTTGCGGGGAAGTTGTTGCCACTGTTTGCAACGCTGCATTTGCGGTATTCACCGGCGCATCGTCAAACGGTTTGGCATCCGGTGACGGAAACGGCAAACGCGCCAAGATAGTGCTTACACCGGTGACTTTGTCGCCGATGGCCACTTCGGCTTTGGCATCCAAAGGCAGGTAAACATCGACGCGCGAACCGAAGCGGATAAAGCCGTAGCGTTCGCCCCGGCTTAATTTGCGGCCGACTTGGGTGTAACACAAAATGCGGCGCGCCACCAAACCGGCCACCTGCACAAAGGTAATTTCACGGCCGGTTGCGGTAGTAACCAACACAGCATTGCGTTCGTTTTCGGTGCTGGCTTTGTCCAAATCCGCATTCAGGAATTTGCCGCGGTTGTATTCGATTGCTTCAACCGTGCCGTCAACCGGCGATTTCTGCGAATGCACGTTGAATACGTTCATAAAAATACTGATTTTCAAGGCTTCAGTTTTGCGGTATGGGTCTTGCGCACGCTCAACCACCACCACGCGGCCGTCAACCGGGCTCAACACCGCATCCGGATCTTGCGGAATGTAGCGCGCCGGGTCGCGGAAAAACTGCAAGGCGAAAATGGTAAACAGCCAAAACGGCAGCGACAACCAGCCGTTGACAGCCGTCACCAACACGCCGGCGATAAAACCGATGGCGATAAACGGCCAACCTTCGCGGGCAATAATCGGGTGCGGATAAGAAGGTTTGTTCATGCAGATTCCTTTATTCTATTCGTAAAGTTTGGGTGATTATAACGGATTATCGGCGTAAATAGTCAGACCGTCTGAAAAAATCGACGGCGCACATCATCAGTTGAACTGACGAAAAGTGCTACAATATCCTATTCTTGATTTTATTTTCAGACGGCCTAGACACTATGTGCAACCATCACCGCAAAAACGCTTCCGACAACGACACGATCCGTATCCGCGGCGCGCGTACCCATAATTTGAAAAATGTCGATTTGGACATTCCCCGCCACAAGCTGGTGGTGATTACCGGCCTTTCCGGCAGCGGCAAGTCTTCGCTGGCGTTTGACACGCTGTATGCCGAGGGGCAGCGCCGCTATGTGGAAAGCCTGTCGGCGTATGCCCGCCAGTTTTTGCAGATGATGGACAAACCCGATGTGGATTTAATCGAAGGGCTGTCGCCGGCGATTTCCATCGAACAGAAATCCACCAGCCACAACCCCCGTTCAACGGTCGGCACGGTTACCGAAATCCACGATTATCTGCGCTTGCTTTATGCCCGTGTCGGTACGCCTTATTGTCCCGAACACAACCGGCCGCTTTCCAGCCAAACCGTTTCGCAGATGGTGGATACGGTGTTGCAGTTGCCCGAAGACACCCGTATGATGATTCTTGCACCGGCGGTGCGGGAACGCAAAGGCGAGTTTGTCGAATTTTTTGCCGATTTGCAGGCGCAGGGTTTTGCGCGGGTGCGGGTGGACGGCGAAGTTTATACTTTGGACGAAGTGCCGAAGCTGGAAAAAAACATCAAGCATAATATCGATGTGGTGATTGACCGCATTAAAATCAAAGCCGATATCCAGCAGCGTTTGGCGGAAAGTTTTGAAACGGCGCTGCGTTTCGGCAACGACCGTGCGCTGGCCTTGGAAATGGATTCGGGCAAAGAACACTGGTTTTCCGCCAAATTCGCCTGTCCGGTCTGCTCATACAGTTTGCAGGAATTAGAACCCCGCCTGTTTTCGTTTAACAATCCTATGGGTTCATGCCCGACTTGCGACGGCTTGGGCAGCATGAATTTCTTCGATCCGAAACTGGTGGTGATGCACCCCGAATTGTCCTTGGCCGCCGGTGCCGTCAAAGGTTGGGACAAGCGCAACACTTTTTATTTTCAAATGATTCAGTCGCTGGCAAAACATTACGGCTTTGATGTGGATACGCCGTTTGAAGATTTGCCGAAGAAAATCCAAAATATCATTCTCAACGGTTCGGGCAAAGAAGTGATTGCCTTTACCTATTTGAGCGAGCGGGGCGGCACGTTCCAGCGGGAACACGCATTCGAAGGCATTTTGCCGAATTTGGAACGCCGCTATCGGGAAACCGATTCGCCGACCGTGCGTGAAGAATTATCGCAATACCAAAGCCATCGGGCTTGTCCGAGCTGCGGCGGCGCACGCTTGCGCAAAGAAGCCCGTTATGTTTATGTCGGCAAACAACCGCTGCACGAAATTTCTTCGTGGCCGTTGAACAAAACTTTAAATTTCTTTGAACATCTGGAATTAAGCGACAACAAACAGCAAATTGCAGAAAAAATCCTGAAAGAAATCACCGAGCGTTTGGGCTTTCTGATTAACGTCGGCTTGGATTACCTTAATCTTTCCCGCTCCGCCGAAACCCTGTCCGGCGGCGAAGCCCAACGTATCCGCCTTGCCAGCCAAATCGGCAGCGGCTTGACCGGCGTGATGTATGTGTTGGACGAACCTTCCATCGGCCTGCACCAGCGGGACAACGACCGCCTGCTCGCTACCCTCAAACGCCTGCGGGATTTGGGCAACAGTGTGATTGTGGTCGAACACGACGAAGATGCCATTCGGGAAGCCGATTTTGTGGTTGATATGGGCCCCGGAGCAGGGGAACACGGCGGTACGGTGCTGATTGCCGACACGCCCGCCAAAGTCGCAGATTGCCCGGATTCCGTAACCGGACAATACCTAAGCGGCCGGAAAGCCATTCAAGTGCCGTCTGAAAGAACGCCGGTCAATCCCGACAGAATGCTGGTGTTGAAAGGTGCCGGCGGCAACAACCTGAAAAACGTTACCCTAGAATTACCGTTGGGGCTGATTACCTGCATTACCGGCGTATCCGGCAGCGGAAAATCCACCCTGATTAACGACACCCTTGCCAAAATCACCGCACGGGAACTCAACCGGGCCCAGCAGGAACCGGCACCTTACGAAGAAATCCACGGTTTGGAACACCTCGACAAAGTCATCAATGTCGATCAATCGCCCATCGGCCGTACCCCCCGTTCCAACCCCGCCACCTACACCGGCCTGTTTACCCCGATTCGGGAACTCTTCGCCGGCGTACCCGTATCACGGGAGCGGGGCTACAACGTCGGCCGTTTCTCATTCAACGTCAAAGGCGGCCGCTGCGAAGCCTGTCAAGGCGACGGCGTGATTAAAGTCGAGATGCACTTTTTGCCCGACGTGTATGTTCCCTGCGAAGTCTGCCACGGCAAACGCTACAATCGGGAAACGCTGGAAGTGCAATACAAAGGCAAAAACATCAGCGAAGTCCTGGACTTAACCGTCGAAGAAGCACGGGAATTTTTCGATGCCGTCCCTACCGTCGCCCGCAAGCTGCAAACCCTGATGGATGTCGGACTCGGCTATATCCGTCTCGGCCAATCCGCCACCACCCTGTCCGGCGGCGAAGCCCAACGGGTCAAACTCGCCTTGGAATTATCCAAACGGGACACCGGCCGCACCTTATACATTTTGGACGAACCCACCACCGGCCTGCATTTTGCCGACATCGCTTTATTGTTAGAAGTCATAGGCCGTCTGAAAGGCAAAGGCAACTCGATTGTCATCATCGAACACAACCTTGATGTGATTAAAACCGCCGATTATATTGTCGATTTAGGACCGGAAGGCGGCGACGGCGGCGGTAGGATTATTGCCAAAGGAACGCCGGAAGAAGTGGTAAAGGTTGAGGGGAGTTATACCGGGAAGTATTTGAAACCGATGTTGCGCTAAGGTAAAGCAAAATCATAGCCCGCAAAACTTAAATCCCGTATGTAGGGTGTACGCCTTTGCGTACACCTGTTTTCTATAGTGAATTCACTTTAAAAGTATGACAACGTAAACGGCCAGTTCCCAATTTTCAGACGGCATCAATGTGAGTTAAAGAACCCGTGCGTGCTTTGGCACGCACCCTACCGTTGGCGGGAAAGGATTAGCTGTCGTAGGGGGGCAACTTGCTGCCTACCAAAACCATATTTCAACTATCATTGATTTACCGGTTTGTACAGAAAATTTGGTTGATTCACTATAATCCCCACGTCCATGCCGTCTGAAAACTTTATTTTCAGACGGCATTGTTCAATTTAAACCTGAAATCAGCTGCTGCACTTTTTTAACCGATACAGAAACGTCGTTTCTTTGCTGCGGGCGAAGGCGAGCGGGTCGGTGGGGTCAGCGGCTTTTTTGTGGGCGGGGCGGGTGTGCAGGGTGTCTATGATTTCCAGCGAGGCCGTCTGAAAACATCTTGTAGATAACCCGTCACTGTAGGATTTCTAGCAACCCATCATGCCGAACTGCGGGTTCGCACCATCCTACCTGTTTTTGCCGGAATAGATATTGAGAAGTAGGTCGAATTCTTGAATCTGATAATTTTCTACATTGAATACATACTTCCATAACAAAAGCAAATGCCGGATACAAGTATCCGACCTACTATTTAAAATTCAGGTTTGCTATTCCACAATTAAACATATCTATGTTGTGGGTATACTCTCCGTTTGCCAAACCACCCGACAATCTTTATAATTCCTACTTATCAACCGGAATGTAGCGCAGTCTGGTAGCGCACCTGCATGGGGTGCAGGGGGTCGGAGGTTCGAATCCTCTCATTCCGACCAATCTTTTAAAAAAGCAGCCTGATGTATTTTTGGGCTGCTTTTTTATTGCCCTAATCAATCTTATTATTCTGAGGCTGAGACCTTTGCAAGCTCCCCATCTTTGGCACATTTCTTCGTTATGCGCTGCTCGAAAGCTTGCCTATCTTCATGATATGTCTGCGCCTTCTGCACTGCTCTAACTTCGAACTGCACTCAAATCTGAGGAGCTTGCAAAGGTCTCAGACCATCTGAAACTTTGCAACATTCAGACGGCCTCTTTGTTTATTTCAATCATCAAGATTTGATTTATATCAAGTTTTATATGATACAATTACTGCACTTTTATCTTTTAAATACATATACATCATGAAAAAATTATTAAAATCCTTCATTTTACTGCTGCTGTTTGCTGTTGCAGCCGCTGTAATTTTCTTAAATTGGCCGCTGGTCAAACCGAATAAACCGCAAGCTGAAAACGAGCAGCCGGTAGATGTGGTGGTGATTGGCGGCGGTATTATGAGCATGACACTGTCGACGCTGCTGCAAGAGTTGGAGCCGGATTGGAAAATCGAGGCGTTTGAACGCTTGGATGCGGTGGCATTGGAAAGCTCGAATGGCTGGAACAATGCCGGTACCGGTCACGCTGCCTTTGCCGAATTGAACTACACGCCTGAGAAAAACGGCGTGATTGAAACCGAACGTGCTTTGCGCATTACCGAACAATTTGAGGTATCACGTCAATTGTGGGCGCATTGGGTGCGTAAAGGCCGCTTGGGCAATCCGCAGGATTTCATCAATGCCGTGCCGCACATGAGTTTTGTTTGGGGTGATGCCAATATCGAATTTTTGCGCAAACGCCATGCGGCGCTGACGCAACATCCGATGTTTTACGGTATGGAATTTTCGACCGACCAAGAACAAATCCGCAAATGGGCGCCTTTGTTGATTGAGGGCCGTGACCCGAATCAGAAAGTGGCGGCGACTTATATGCCGTTGGGTACGGATGTAAACTTCGGTGTGATTACCAAACAGTTGGCGGCTTCTTTACAAAAAAGTCAAAATTTCAAGCTGAATGTGCAGCATGAAGTGCGTGCGTTGAATCAGAACGACGATAAAACGTGGAATGTAACGGTGTTGGACTTGGCCAACGGTCAGGAAAAAACGGTTAAAACCAAATTCGTGTTTATCGGGGCGGGTGGCGCGGCATTGAAATTGCTGCAACTTTCCGGCATTCCTGAATCGAAAAACTATGCAGGCTTCCCTGTGGGCGGCCAATTTTTATCGTTCCAAGACGAAGCGTTAGCCAAACGCCACCGTGCGAAAGTGTATGGTCAGGCCGAAACCGGTGCGCCGCCGATGTCGGTGCCGCATTTGGATACACGCTTCCTTGACGGCAAGCAATCGATACTGTTCGGCCCGTTTGCGCTGTACAGCACAAAATTCCTGAAATCCGGCACATGGTTTGATCTATTCGGTTCTGTGAACAACAACAATGTGATTCCGATGTTAAAAGTCGGTTCAGACAATTTGGATTTGGTGAGCTATTTGGTGCAGCAAGCAGTACTGAAAGATGCCGACCGCCAAACGGAATTGCTAAAATATTATCCTAGTGCGAAACAGGATTCTTGGAAGCTGATTACCGCCGGCCAACGCGTGCAAATCATCAAAAAAGATCCTGAAAAAGGCTCTGTTTTGCAGTTTGGCACCGAAATCGTGGCCGATAAAGACCACACCATAGCTGCCCTGCTTGGTGCTTCGCCGGGTGCTTCGACCTCACCTTCTATTATGCTGAGCCTGCTGCCGAAAGCATTCCCTGAGCAGATGAAACAAGGTTGGGAAGCGAAATTGAAAGAAATGGTGCCGTCTTACGGTCAAAAAATCAATGGCAGTGCAGCATTTACCAATGAAATCCGTCGCGCCACCGGCAGCGCGTTGAACCTGCCGTTTATAGAAGTGCCGGCTGATTTGGGTGTCGAAAAAGCACCGGCCGCAACGGTTATTGAACCGAAACCGGAAAAAAACCTGAATAAGGAAGAGCAAGCTTTATAAATGATTGAGCTTGATAGGCCGTCTGAAATCTTTCAGGCGGCCTTTTATTTATCTTTTATCAAACTTTCTACACACTCTTCTGATTTTCGAGACATACAGTTTTATAATGACCAAGTTAATTCTTTAAAGGAATCCATGATGAACCATGCTTTCAAATGGCTGCTGGCAGCCATGGCAGTTTCGGCTTCCGCCGCTTCGGCGCACAGTATGCACAAACACAAGCCTTTGGCTTTGGAAGAGCTGCCGCCGGTTTGCCAACAATATTTCAAACGTGCGGAGGCGTGTTATCGAAAAGCGGGGGAGAAAAAGGCGTTGTTTCAAAGCGGTAACACAACATTCTTGCGCCAATCACTGCCTGCCGCCGATGAAAAACAGCGGGTGAAAATGTGTGAAATCGCGCTGCATGATTTTCCGGAAAAGGTCAAAAATTTGAATTGTGAATAATCATGCCATCAAGGCCGTCTGAAAAGCAGAAATATGTTGCTGCCTTTCAGACGGCCTTCGCTATTTTTGTAAGAAAACTTTTATTTTGCCATATTATTGCCGTCAGTCTTTGTTATAATCCTACTTCCTTAAACTTTTGTTTTTCTTGCGGAGATTGATGATGACTTTGAACCCCCCTATCCGTATTGCGATCACCGGTGCGGCCGGACAAATTGCATATGCGACTTTGTTCCGCATTGCCGGCGGGATTATGCTGGGACGCGACCAGCCTATGATTTTGCAGCTTCTGGATCTGCCGCATGCGCAAAAAGCTTTGCAGGGTGTCATCATGGAAATGCACGATTGCGCGTTTCCGCTGCTGCTGGATGTGTTTGCCACCGATGATCCGGAAGTGGCGTTTAAAGATGCGGATATTGCGATTTTGATTGGCGCCCGTCCGCGCACGCAAGGCATGGAGCGTTCGGATTTGCTCAATGCCAATGCGGCGATTTTTAAAACACAGGGCGAAGCCTTGAACAAAGTGGCCAGCCGTGATGTGAAAGTTTTGGTGGCGGGCAATCCGGCTAACACCAATACTTACATCACCATGAAATCGGCACCGGATATTCCGAAGAAAAACTTCAGCGCCTTGATGCGTCTCGACCATCACCGCGCAGTCAGCCAAATTGCTGAAAAAATCAATCGTTCGGTCACCTCAGTAGAAAAAATGTGCGTATGGGGCAACCACAGCCCGACCATGTATGCCGATTACCGCTACGCCACCAGCAACGGCGATTCGGTGGTCGATATGATCCACGATGAAACTTGGTACACCGATGTTTACATGCCGAAAATCGCCAAACGCGGCGCAGCCATTATCGAAGCACGCGGTGCCTCTTCGGCGGCTTCGGCAGGCAATGCCATCATCTACCACTTGCGCGATTGGATTTTGGGGACCAGCGGCAAATGGGTCACCATGGGCGTGCCGTCGGATGGCTCATACAACATTCCTGAAGATGTGATTTTCGGTTTTCCGGTAATTTGTGAAAACGGCGATTATCAAATTGTGCAAGGTTTGGATTTATCCGATGAATTCAGCCAACAGCGTATTGCCTTGACCTTAAACGAATTGCTGGAAGAGCAAGAAGCGGTAAAAGATTTGGTATAAGCCGCGTATGAGGCCGTCTGAAAGTATAGGAACCATGCTTTTCAGACGGCCTTTTGTTTCAGACGGCCTCGGATGATGATTCTATTTGCGTCAAAAATATGGCACAATCCAAAGTTCGATTTATCCGTATTTATAGAAACATCATGTCTGAACGGCACGCCCCGCATGCCGCACCGCTGCTGGTGGTCGGCTGCATTATTTTCGGCTTAGGCAGCCTGATTGTGAAATTTGTCGATGTCGGCTCTTATGCCATTGCCTTTTGGCGGCTGGCGGTTTCCGGTGTGGTGTTTTTCTTTTTGGCGCGCTTTTTCGGCCAAAAGCTGCCGCAAAACAAAAAAGCCATTTACACCGCCCTGCTCTCCGGCGTGTTCCTCGCCTTTGATTTGGCACTGTGGCACGAGAGTATCCACGCTGTCGGCCCCGGCATTTCCACCCTGCTCAACAGCCTGCAAATCTTTTTCCTATCCGCCATCGGTTTTTTCTTTTTCGGCGAACGCTTAAACAAGCTGCAAATGCTCAGTTTGCTGATTGCCATCACCGGCGTGGCCTTCATCGGCAGCCCGGAATTCGGCTACAACGGCAATGCAGTTTGGGGCTTTGTCAGCGGCATTGCTTCCGGCGCGATGTTGGCTTTATCGATGGTGTTTATCCGCAAAACCCATCAAATTGAACAAACCGCGCTGTTTCCTTTAATGATGATTTTGAGTTTCGGCGGCACATTGTCACTGATTATTCCGGCGTTGATGTTTGATGCGGGCTCACTTTACCCGACCACCTTGCGCGATATCGGCTTGGTATTGATTTACGGCGTGGTGATGCAATGTTTCGCTTGGGGCTTGATTGCTTATGCCATTCCGCTGCTGTCGCTCTCGCTGACCGGCCTGCTGCTGCTTTCCGAACCCGTCGCGGCCTTGGTGATCGACTATTTCTGGCTCGATAAACCCATCAACGGCCTGCAATGGCAGGGAGCAGCCATGACGCTGCTGGCGATTTATTTAGGATCGCTTAAAAGCAAATCGGCAGATTAATCGGTATAGTAAAAGGGCCGTCTGCAAAACATGAACTGCCCCCAATACTTGGACAAGTTAAGAATCTTTCTCAAACAGCCTTTTCAAGCTGGGTTCTGTAGCCGACAGGACTCAGCTTTTTTAAGTTTAAACTAATCCGCTCATGATTGTAGTAACGTATGTAATCATCTATTACCTCTGTCAGCTCTGCCACCGACAACGCACCTTCCTGATAGAAGCTCTCTTCTTTTAATGTACCGAAGAAACGCTCCATCGGCGCATTGTCCCAGCAATTTCCTTTACGCGACATGCTTTGCACCATTCCTTTCTCAGCCAGTTTCGCCCGATAAGCCCCGGTGCGGTAAAGCACACCCCGGTCGGAATGCAGCAGCGGCGTTTGGCCTTTCAGACGGCCAAATGCTTTATCCAACATTTGCGCCACCAGTTTACTGTTTGCTCTGCGGCTTAAAGAATAGGCCACAATCTCCCGATTAAACACATCCGATATCGGCGATAAGTACAGCTTCCCGTCTGTGCATTTGAACTCCGTCACATCGGTCAGCCATTTGTCTGCCGGTTTGCCGGCAGTAAATTCACGATTAAGAATATTATCCGAAGCCTCTCCTATTACCTGCGGACGGTAGGCTTTTTTGCTGCGGACTTTGGCTTTCAGTCCCAACAAACCCATAATGCGCTGCACTTTCTTTTTGTTCCACGACAATACGGCGGCAATCCGCCGATGACCGTAGCGGCCTTTGTGTCGGCGATAGACTTCACTTACTGCGGTTTTGGCCGCCGCATCGGGATCGGCTTTGCCGATATGGTAATGAAAGCTGCTTTTGGGAATGCCGGCACTGTGCAGCAGATATTTCAGCGGGTGCTTCGCTCTCAACGTTTGAACGGTTTCGCAGCTTTGGCGGCGTTCTTTTCGTTGAGGGCTTTCATGTGCTTTAGGTAGTCGTTCTCCGCCCTCATGTAACGTAACTCTTCAATCAGTTCCGCCCGGGTTTTTTCGTGGTCGGGTTTGTCGGCGATAAACGGGTTTTTGCGTTTGGTCTTCATAAACGTAGCCTGCGGGTGTTGAAGTGCGGCGATACCGCCTTGCCGATAGGCGGCTATCCAACGGCGCAGGTGGGTGCGCGAGACGTTGAAGTGCTCTGCGGTGCGCTGTTGGCTGTGCACTTGGTGATAATGGAGTACGGCTCGGTATTTGAAGTGTAGGTTATATTTGGACATAAGAAAACTGCACCTTTTAAAGTTGGAGGGGTGTCCAACTTTTGGGGTGCAGTTCATAACTTTCAGACGGCCCTTTTATTATCCGCTTTTATTTAATCGATGTACCGATTCGGCTCATATCACCGAAGTTCATCCACACAAAAAATGCTTTGCCGACAATCAGTTTATCGCTCACAAAACCCCAGTAGCGGGAATCTTCGCTGTTGTCGCGGTTGTCGCCCATCATGAAATAATGACCTTCCGGCACGGTGCATTTGAAGGCTGAACCGTCTTGCACATATTCGCAGTTTTCGCGGTAAGCAAAATTGGTGCGCACGGCTTGTGGCAGAAAGCTTGGCTGTTCGGCCATCTTCAATACTTGGAAGCTGTGGCTGCCGATGCTTTCACGGAAGGCTTCGGCTTCAATATCCACTATGCCGTATTGGCGGGTGTTTTCGGCGTAAGTCTGCATGCCTTCGGATTGATCGGTAATGGTTTGGCCGTTGATGCTCAAGACTTTGTCTTTGTATTCGACTACATCGCCCGGCAAACCGACGGCGCGCTTGATGTAGTTGATGCTCGGATTCTCCGGATAAGTAAACACCACCACATCGCCATGCCCGACTTTACCGGTCGGAATCAGCACATTATTGATAATCGGAGTGCGGATGCCGTATGAAAATTTGTTCACCAAAATAAAGTCACCCACCACCAAACCCGGACGCATCGAGCTTGACGGAATTTGGAAAGGCTCGGCGATGAAGGTGCGCAACACAAACACGATTAAGATAATCGGGAAAAAGCCGCTCATGTAATCGGTGAAATGGCCTTCGTCTTGATGCGCAGAATCTTTTTTCAGACGGCCTTTATGGATAAACCACACAATGCCGGTAAACACCACAAACACCAACAATACGGCGGTAAAGCTCATAAAAAACGACAACACGCCGAACACGCCGATCATCATCAGCAGGTAGCCCCATTGCAGACCGCCGCTCCATTCTCCGTTGCCTTCACGCACTTTGCTGCTTTTCAGATACAGCACCACGCCGAACACAAAAGCGGCAATGGCCGCAAACAATAAATTCGTACCCATTATTTGTCACTCACTTGCAAGATCGCTAAGAACGCACTTTGCGGAATTTCCACATTGCCCACCTGTTTCATACGGCGTTTGCCGGCTTTTTGTTTTTCCAACAGCTTTTTCTTACGCGTGATGTCGCCGCCGTAACATTTCGCCAGTACGTTTTTACGCAGGGCTTTGACGTTTTCACGGGCGATAATCTGGCTGCCGATGGCGGCCTGCACGGCAATGTCAAACATTTGGCGCGGAATCAGTTCGCGCATTTTGGCGGCCAATTCCCGGCCTCGGTGAACGGCACTTTGACGGTGTACAATCAGGCTCAAGGCATCGACTTTTTCGCCGTTAACCATAATATCCAGTTTAATCAAATCAGAGGCTTGGAATTCTTTAAAATGATAGTCCAAAGAAGCATAGCCGCGCGATGTGGATTTAAGCTTGTCAAAGAAATCCATGACCACTTCATTCATCGGTAAATCATAGGTCAGCATCACTTGGCGGCCCATGTATTGCATGTTGGCCTGCACGCCGCGCTTTTGGTTGCACAGGGTCATTACGTTGCCGACATATTCCTGCGGCACGAGAATGGTCGCGGTGATAATCGGCTCGAGAATGGTCTCAATCTGGCTGATGTCGGGCAGCTTGGACGGGTTTTCCACTTCGATTTTTTCGCCGTTTTTCATCAATACTTCATACACCACCGTCGGCGCGGTGGTAATCAAATCCATATCGAATTCGCGTTCCAAACGCTCTTGCACGATTTCCAAGTGCAACAAGCCCAAGAAACCGCAGCGGAAACCGAAGCCCAAGGCTTGCGATACCTCCGGTTCGAATTTCAAAGCCGCATCGTTGAGTTGCAATTTTTCCAAGGCATCGCGCAAGGCTTCGTAATCGTGGCTTTCCACCGGATACAGGCCGGCAAATACCTGACTTTGCACTTCTTGGAAACCCGGCAGGGGCTCGGCGGCGGGATTGGCCATCAGCGTGATGGTATCGCCCACTTTGGCCGAACCCAATTCTTTAATACCGGTAATCAAAAAGCCCACTTCACCGGCTTTCAATTCCTGTTTCTGCACCGATTTCGGCGTAAACACGCCCAATTGTTCCACCTGCGTTTCCGCTTTGGTGCTCATGAAACGCACTTTGTCTTTGAGTTTCAGACGGCCTTGTTTGATGCGGATCAGCATCACCACACCGACATAGTTGTCAAACCACGAGTCGATAATCATCGCTTGCAAAGGCGCATCTTCATCGCCTTCGGGTGCAGGGATTTTGGCGATGATTTCTTCCAATACATCCTCCACACCCAAGCCGCTTTTTGCCGAACACTGCACCGCACCCACGGCATCAATGCCGATAATGTCTTCGATTTCCTGTTCGACACGTTCGGGATCGGCGGCGGGCAGGTCGATTTTGTTCAATACCGGCACCACTTCCACGCCCAAATCAATGGCGGTATAGCAGTTGGCAACGGTTTGCGCTTCCACGCCTTGCGACGCGTCCACCACCAACAGCGCACCTTCACAAGCGGAAAGCGAGCGAGACACTTCATAAGAAAAGTCAACGTGTCCCGGGGTGTCAATCAGGTTGAGCCGGTAAGTCTGACCATCACGCGCTTTGTAGCTTAAAGCTGCGGTTTGCGCCTTAATGGTGATGCCGCGCTCTTTTTCAATATCCATAGAATCCAGCACCTGCGTGCTCATTTCACGCAATTCCAAACCACCGCAATACTGAATGAAACGGTCGGCCAGCGTTGATTTACCATGGTCGATGTGGGCAATAATGGAGAAATTTCGGATATTTTTCATGTGGTTATTTTGACGGGAAGTTCGATGGCTCAAAAGGCCGCCTGAAAAAACACGGTAAGCTTTCAGACGGCCTTCCGAATAGAATTAAAATAGCCGTGTATTTTAGCGGAAATTTACTGTTTTTGCATGGATTTTTAAAGCTTGGCGACAATCTCCGCCACCATCTTCGCCGAGCTCGCCGCCGCCGTTTTCAAAAATTCTTCGAAACTGATACCGGCTTTTTCATCGGCGGAATCGGATACCGCGCGAATCACTACAAACGGCGTACCTAATTGATGGCAAGCCTGTGCAATCGCTGCCGCTTCCATTTCCACCGCCTGCACATCGGTAAAATGACCGCGGATTTCCGCCACACGCTCGCTGCTGTGAACAAATTGGTCGCCGCTGACAATCAAGCCTCGGCTGATTTGGGCGTGTTCAAACGCCTGAGCGGCTTCTTTGGCCACGGCCATCAAGCGTTCATCGCTTTCAAACACAGCAGGCTGTTGAGGCACTTGTCCCCGCACATAGCCGAATGCGGTGACATCGACATCGTGATGCGCCACGCGTTCGCCAATCACCACATCACCGACTTTCAAGCCTTTGCCCAAGCCACCCGCGCTACCGGTATTAATCACGCAATCGGGTCGAAACTGATGAATCACCCATGCCGTGGCGATTGCGGCATTGACTTTGCCGATGCCGCTTAACACCAGCACCATACGCTTGCCGTCGAGCGTGCCTTCATAAGCATTAAACTTACCGAACTGGAACGCTTTAATGCCATCCATACGCGTTTTCAATAATTCGATTTCCTGCACCATTGCACCGATAACGGCTACTGTATTCATGCTCATTGTCTTGCCTTTTTTAAATGATTTGCTTGGATTATAACCCAAAGCCGCCATCTTTCCGCCCCGCGCAAAACCGCTACAGCTTAATTTTTCATCGTATATTTCGATGATGGAACACCATAAGCAACAACCTTGCTATAATACCCTTCCAAACTATTTTGAATACGAAAACGCAAATGTTTGATCCAAACAATCCCCCCTGCGCCAAAGAAGAATTATTCGGTTGGCTGCGCCACATGAATAAATACAAAGGTTCGGATTTATTCATCACCACCAATTTCCCGCCTGCCATGAAAGTGGACGGCAAAATCACCCGCATCAACGACACACCGCTGACGGCGGAAAAGTGCATGGAATTGGCTTTTTCGATTATGAATACCAAGCAAATCGAAGAATTCTCCGGTACCAATGAATGCAACTTCGCCATCAGCCTGCCCGACACCAGCCGCTTCCGTGTCAATGCCATGATCCAACGTGGCGCCACGGCGATGGTATTCCGTGCGATTACCAGCAATATCCCGAAATTCGACAGCCTGAATCTGCCGCCGGTATTGAAAGATGTCGCCATGAAAAAACGTGGTTTGGTGATTTTTGTCGGCGGGACCGGCTCGGGCAAATCAACATCGCTGGCTTCCTTGATTGATTACCGTAACGAAAACTCGTTTGACCACATCATCACCATCGAAGACCCGATTGAATTTGTGCACCAACATAAAAACTGCATCATCACCCAGCGCGAAGTCGGGGTAGATACCGAGAACTGGATGGCGGCGCTGAAAAATACCCTGCGCCAAGCGCCGGATGTGATTTTGATTGGCGAGATTCGCGACCGCGGAACCATGGACTACGCGATTGCCTTTGCCGAAACCGGCCACTTGTGCATGGCAACCCTGCACGCCAACAGCACCAACCAAGCACTCGACCGCATCATCAACTTCTTCCCTGAAGAACGCCGCACACAGCTTCTGACTGATTTATCGCTGAACCTGCAAGCATTTATCTCGCAACGTCTGGTGCCGCGCGAAAGCGGCAAAGGCCGTGTAGCTGCGGTGGAAGTATTGCTCAACTCCCCACTGATTGCCGAATTGATCCACAAGGGCGACATCCACGGCATTAAAGAGTTGATGAAAAAATCAACCGCCCAAGGCATGCAAACCTTTGACCAAGCTTTATATGACTTGTACGAGCGCGGTGACATCAGTTTCCAAGATGCGATTCGCAATGCCGACTCTGCCCACGATTTGCGCTTGGATATCCAATTGCGCAGCCGCCGTGCGCAAAACGCCGGCCCGGATTTGGAACTGATTTAAATCATTGATTAATGCATCAAAGGCCGTCTGAAACGCTTTCAGACGGCCTTTATTCAATTCGTCTGTCATTTAATATCAATATCTAATATCAATATGTTTTTTCCAACTGCAATCCCCCGTTTTCCATACGCCAGATTTCCTGCCCCAAAACTTCGGCATCGGCGCGGTCATGGGTAATCAAAATCATCGGCACACCCGCTGCCTGCTGCAAGGCCGATATTTCATGGCGGGTGTGTTCGCGCAATTGGGCGTCTAATGCGGAAAACGGTTCGTCCAAAAGCAGCAGTTTGGGCTCGGTTATCAACATCCGTGCCAAGGCGGTACGCTGCTTTTGCCCGCCGGAAATTTGGTTGGGATAATGGTCGGCAATATGCGACAATTCAAGTAAAGCCAACCAATGCTGCGCCTTTTCAGACGGCCTTTTACTCGGATTACGCCAGCCTGCCGCCAAGCCGAAATCGATATTTTGCGCCACGGTCAAATGCGGAAACAAGGCATAATCCTGAAACAGCAAACCGGCCTTGCGTGCTTGTGTGGCCAGCTTTATGCGCCCGTCCCACCATGTTTCACCACTGATACGGATATGGCCGCTGTCAGGTTGGATCAAACCGGCCAGTAATTGCAAAGCCAGGCTTTTGCCCGAACCGGATGCACCTAAAATCACGATACGCTGCGCATCGGATTGCAACGTAACATTCAAGATAAACGACGGCAGTTTCTTGTGCAATTCAATATCAAACAGCATTATTTTCTCCCGTCTTTCACCCGCATCAAATGTCCGGCGGCCAGCAAAATCACGATACACACCGCCGACACCAGCACCACCAAACCATTCGCCAGCGCATCATCTCCCGCCTGCACCGCTTCGTAAATCGCAATCGACAAAGTCTGCGTCTGCCCCGGAATGCTGCCGGCAATCATCAAGGTCGCGCCGAATTCACCCAAAGCGCGGGCAAACGCCGGCAAAATGCCGGCCAAAATCCCGCGCCATGCCAAGGGCAGGCTGACGCGGAAAAACACCGCTGCTTCACTCAAGCCCAACACCCGCGCCGCTTGCTCCAATTGCGGATTCACTTCTTCAAACGCCGCCCGCGCCGGTTTGAAAATCAGCGGGAAAGTCACCGCCATCGCCGCAATCACCGCACCCTGCCAGGTGAAAATCAAGTTGATGCCGAACGTGTCTTTCAGCCACATACCTAAAGCACTGTTGCGGCCGAATGCCACTAAAAGGTAATAGCCCAATACCGTCGGCGGCAATACCATCGGCAGGGTCAACAGCGTATCCAGCACATTGCGCCCGATAAAACGCCAACGCGCCAAAGCGAAGCCCGCCGCCACCGCCAACACGGTATTCAACAGCGTGGCGGCCGCGGCAATTTTGAGTGAGAGTAATAAGGTTGCGAGTAAGGTTTCGTTCATAGATAATGATGATTGGAGGCTGTCTGAAAAAGAGTATGCTTTCAGACGGCCTGTTTTATTTTCCATTCAAAACATTAAGGCTTCCTAAAACCATAACGGTTCAACACTGCCTGACCTTGCGCCGACAATACATACCGCACAAAACGCTTGGCTTCCGCCGCTTGCTCGGTATTTTTGCTCACCGCAATCGGGTAAGACACGGCGTTTTGCGTCGGCACCGTCGCTAAGATTTTGACCTTGTCTTTCATCAACACGGCATCGGTGCGGTACACGAAACCGGCATCGACTTCACCGCGCGCGATGTAATCTAAAGACTGGCGCACGTTTTGCGTGGTAATGATTTTCGGCTGCAAGTCCGCCCACAAACCGGCTTTTTCCAAACTGGCTTTGCTGTAGCGGCCAACCGGCACGCCGGCCGGATTGCCCACGGCGATACGGCCGAACTGCCGGCTTTGCAAATCGCTGAGTTTGGTCACCGCAGACCGGCTGTTCTTCGGCGCGGCAATCACCAAGGCATTGTGCGCAAACGTTTTGCGGCTGGAGGCATCAATTACATTTTTCTGCTGTGCCTGATTCATGGTGATTTCATCTGCGAAAGCCAATACATCTACCGGCGCGCCCTGCACCGCCTGTTGCAGCAAAGCGCCCGAACCGGCGGTATTGAGCTTGATTTTGCTTTGCGGATACTGCTTGTGATAATGCGTGATAATGTCGTTGAACGCATCTTTTAAGCTGGCGGCAGCGGATACGGTGATTTCGGCCGCGGATACTTGGCCTGCGATAAAAGCGGTCAACAAAAAAGCATAATTTTTTTTCATACGGCCTACCCGATGGATAAAAAACGTTGTTGTACCACTTCTCTTAGTGCTCTTTTATAATTATAAAGAACTAATCCATTCGGTTAGTATTTCAACAGGCCGTCTGAAAATCAATGGGTGTATAATGCGCCTTTTTCATATTGAACTGTTTTCCCGCACCATGACGGCTTCACCCAAACAAGAATTCTTACGCGGTATCAAAGACTGCTCGCCCATGCTCATCGGCTTATTGCCGTGGGCGATTATTCTGGGTATACAAGGCGGGCAAAAAGGCATGAGTTGGCTGGAAATGATGCTGATGACGGGGATGAATTTTGCCGGCGGCTCGGAATTTGCCGCGGTTGATTTGTGGACGCAGCCGCTGCCGATTCTACTGATTGCCGGCGTGACCTTTATGATTAACTCGCGCCATATTTTGATGGGCGCGGCTTATGCGCCGTATATGAGAAACGCGCCGATGAAAAAAGTGTTGCCGTCTCTGTTTTTTATGTGTGACGAATCATGGGCGCTGGGTTTGGCCGACGCACAAAAGCGCAAAGCGGCCGGCTTGGGCGGCTTTAATTTTGCCTATTACGGCGGCACGTGTTTCATTATGTACACCACATGGATTCTGTTTGCCGCCATTGGTGCGGCGGTCGGCCCGATGTTCGGCGATGTGGCCGCCTGGGGCTTCGGCATGGCGTTTCCGGCGGTGTTCTTGGTGATTATGCGCGGCTTGTGGAAGAGCTTTTCGGCGGCGCGGCCTTGGTTTGTCAGCCTGATTGCGGCGGGCATTACCTGCTTGAGCGTTGACGGCCCTTGGTATGTACCGGCCGGCGCATTATCAGGCTTGCTCACAGCCTATCTGCTGGGGGAACAAGAATGATTCCGCTCGATTCCTTCCTGCTTTTTTGCGCCATGCTGTGCGTGACTTACTCCACCCGCCTCATCGGCTTTTTTGCCCTGCGCAACCGCACTTTGGGCAAACGCGCCCAAGCGGTGATGGAAGCGGCGCCCGGCTGTGTGTTGATTTCGGTGATTGCGCCGTATTTTGTGTCCGACAAACCGCATGAGCTGATTGCCATTGCCTTGACCGTATTGGCTGCCAGCCGTTTTTCGATGTTGGCCACCGTCATCATCGGCGTGGCTTCGTCGAGCATACTCGGCTATTTGATGCGCTGATACTGCCGTATATCGGCTTATAAGGCGCATCGCAACACAATAACGTATAATCTTGCCCATAATTCGTTTATTACCCTCAAAGGACGATTCAGATGGCCTATCAAGAAACGTATCAAAAATGGTTGGATTTTGCCGACATGCCCGACTTCTTAAAACAAGAATTGTCGGCCATGGATGAAAAAACCAAAGAAGACGCATTCTACGCACCGCTGGAATTCGGCACGGCCGGTATGCGTGGTGTTATCGGTGCCGGTATCAACCGCATCAACCGCTATGTAGTACGCCAAGCTACCGAAGGCTTTGCGCAACTGATTGCCGCCAAAGGCGAAGCTGCGAAAGCTGCCGGCGTGGTAATTGCTTATGATTCGCGCCATTTTTCACAAGAATTTGCCTTTGATTCCGCCGCTTTGTTGGCGCAACACGGCATTCAGGCTTATGTGTTCGAATCCTTGCGCCCGACCCCTGAATTATCCTTTGCCGTGCGCGAACTCGAAGCCGCCGGCGGCATCATGATTACCGCCAGCCACAATCCGGCCGAATTCAACGGCTATAAAGTGTACGGCGAAGACGGCGGCCAATTGTCGCCCGACGATGCCGCTGCGTTGACCAAACTCATCCGTGCGGTTGAAGATCCGTTCACCATTCAAGTAGCCGATTTCGATGCCGCCCAAGCCAACGGCAAAATCAAGCTGCTGGGCGAAGGGACGGATCAAAAATACTTGGCTGCCGTTAAAACGGTGACCATCAATCCCGAATTGATTGCCCAACACGGCAAAGACCTGAAAATCGTCTATACGCCGCTGCACGGCACCGGCAAAATGATGGTGTGCCGTGCCTTGAAACAAGCCGGCTTTGAGTCGTTTGAGTTGGTCGGAGAACAAGCCGTAGCCGATCCGGACTTCACCACCGCACCTTCTCCAAATCCCGAAAGCCAAGCCGCGTTTGCTTTGGCAGAAAAACTGGGCGCAGCAGTTGGTGCCGATTTGCTACTCGGCACCGACCCTGATGCCGACCGCTTGGGCGCAGAAATCCGACAAGCCGACGGCAGCTACTTAACCTTAACCGGCAACCAAATCGGTGCCGTTATGGCCAAATACATTTTGGAAGCCCGCCGCCAAGCCGGTACGCTTCCAAAAAACGGCGCGATTTGCAAATCCGTCGTCTCCACCGAATTAGTCGGCAAAATCGCCGAAAGCTATGGCGTAACCGTATTCAACGTTTTGACCGGCTTTAAATTCGTGGCCGAAAAAATCGCCGAATTCGAGCGCACGCAAGCCTATGAGTATTTGTTTGGTTTTGAAGAAAGCAACGGCTACTTGATCAAACCGTTTGCCCGCGACAAAGATTCGGTGCAAGCCGCAGTGATGTTTGCCGAAATCGCCGCCTACTACCGCTCACGCGGCATGACTTTGGCCGACGGTCTCGACGAAATCTACCGCGAATACGGCTATTACTTTGACAAGCCGGTTTCCATCACCATGACCGGCATTGACGGTGCGGCGGAAATCCAAGCGATTATGGACAAATTCCGTGCCAATGCGCCGAAGCAGTTTAACGGCACCGACATCGTCAAAGTAGAAGATTTCCAAGCGCAAACCGCTACCGATTCAGACGGCAGGATTACCGCTTTGAACACATCGCCAAGCAATGTGTTGAAATACTACTTGGCCGACGGCTCTTGGATTGCCGTGCGCCCTTCCGGCACCGAGCCGAAAATCAAATTCTACATTTCCGCTGTCGGCGGCAGCATGAACGAAGCCGAAGCCAAATTCAAAGAAATGGATAGGGAAATCAAAGCGTTTATCGCTTAATTGGGTTTGATTTTTTTTGACGATAAGGCCGTCTGAACAATCGGTTTTCAGACGGCCTTCTTCTTATGTATCGATTCAAATTGTTGTCCATCGACGGCACAATTTTCACGCGCCGGCACGCAAATCCCGTATAATGCCGTCTGAAACATTTTCTTAAGTAAAACAATGGCCAACCAAAGATTAATTTACGGCTTTCACGCCGTTAACGCCCGCTTGTGGCAAAACCCGAAATCCATTACCGGACTCTACGTCCAAGAAGGCAAAAACGATGCCCGCATGCGTGAAGTGTTGGAAAAAGCCGTCGCCGAAAACGTACGCCTGCATTTTGCCGATGCCGACCGTCTCGACACCATCGCCAAAGGCGCGCGCCATCAAGGCGTGGCCGGCTTTATCGACGCATCTAAAAACCACGTCCACTTGGAAGACGTATTGGAAAACCTGCGCGAACCTGCCTTTTTATTGGTGCTCGACGGCATCACCGACCCGCACAACCTTGGCGCATGCCTGCGTACCGCCGATGCGATGGGCGTGCATGCGGTGATTGCGCCCAAAGACAAAAGCGCGGGCTTGAATGCCACCGTCAGCAAAGTGGCTTGCGGCGCGGCCGAAACCGTGCCTTATATCACCGTCACCAATTTGGCCCGTACCTTGCGCGAGTTGAAGGAATACGGCATTTGGGTCGTCGGCACCGACATGGGCGGCCAATCCGATTTATACCACACCGACCTGCCAGAAAGCGTGGCATGGGTGATGGGCAACGAAGGCGAAGGCATGCGCCGCCTGACGCGCGAACACTGCGATATGTTGGTATCGATTCCGATGTTCGGCACGGTCGAAAGCATGAACGTATCAGTATCCGCCGGTATGGTGTTGGGCGAAACACGCCGTCAGCGGGTGTTGAAGGCAGAACAGTAAAACTTAACGGCACGTCAAAATGCTGTCTGAAACAGTTTTCAGACGGCATTTTTCTATTTGTTTCCAAACATCATTCCTGTAAAGACAACACATAACGCGTAGAAAATGTCTGTGTTTCCCCTGCCTGCAACACCTGCAAGCCCAAGCCATTATTGAAACAATCCGGCGCGCCGCTCAAGTTTTCCAAGGCAATCGAATCGCGCGTTGGCGGAATATAGATTTGCAGATAAGGATAACTCGAATCGGGGTAAATGCGCAGTTGCAGGTTTTCACCGCTCAACACGCAAGCCGGTTTGTCGAAATCGGCCAACACGAAACTGTTGTCCAGCGTGATGCCCTGCATACTCAAGGCCGTCTGAAAGCGGGTGTCGGGCAGAATATTGCCGTTGGCAACCAAATCTTGGTCAAATTCCAAACGTTCGCTGCTGTTGAGCTGCATTGTCCAATCATCAACCCTGCCGCCGAGCATGAAATAAGGATGCCAACCGTCGGCCAGCGGCATAGCGCGATTGCCGGTATTGGTTGCGCCGGTAGTCACACTCAGGCCGTCCGAAGCCAGTCGATAAACAATATTCAGGCGATAGGCAAAAGGATAGCCGCTGTCGTCTTGGCGGTAATCCGCCGCCAGTTCCACCCAAGCCGATTGCGCATCCGCACCGCTTTCCACAACGGCAAAATCAAGGTCATACATCAAACCGTGCAAAGCATGATCTGCTGCCTGAAATTTGCCGTCAAGCTGATAATGCCGCCCTTCGAATACATATTTGCCATGCCGCACGCGACAGGCAAACGGGCTGAGTTTGGCGCTGCGAAAACCATCGGTCAGCGCCTGGCGGCATTGCTGCGGCGACTCATGCCCATTGACGGCATTGAACCAAGTGCCGTCAGACTGCATGATTTCATAGCGGTTGAGTAAGGCGCCAAAGGTATAAATTTCGGCGCGGCACCGGTCGTGCCGGATTAATACGACGGTTTCTTCAGACAAACCAAGACTGAACATCTTCGCCCTCATTTCTCAATACACAAAATGCCGTCTGAAAATCATTTCACAGACATTCAGACGGCATTGATTTCAACCCAACCGCTTACGAACGGCGGCGGTATTCACCCGGCAGCAGCATATCCGCCCATTTCATGATATTGGCGACTTCTGCCGGATTCAATTCGTAAAACCGGCCGCGTTTCAAACGGTTCGGCAGACCAATCGGGCCAAAGCCCACACGCACCAAGCGGCTTACGGTCAAGCCTTGGCTTTCGAAAATGCGGCGCACTTCGCGGTTTCGGCCTTCTTTAATCACCACGTTGTACCATTTATTCATGCCCTCGCCGCCCTGCTCGTAAATGCGCTCGACCTTGGCCAAACCGTCTTCCAGCATCACACCTTCCTGCGTCAGCATACGCATTTGCTCGGTGCTCAATTCACCCAACACGCGCACAGCATATTCGCGCTCGACTTCAAAACTCGGATGGGCAAAACGCTGCACCAATTCGCCTGAAGTAGTCAAAATCAGCAAACCGCTGGTGTTGATATCCAAACGGCCGATGGCCACCCAACGGCTGCTGGCCGCTTGCGGCAAACGGTCGAAAATACTCACTCGGCCTTGCGGGTCGTCACGCGATACGATTTCGCCTTCTTGTTTGTAATACAGAATAATGCGCGGCAGGCGGTCAGCCCATTTCAGCTTGATGACATTGCCTTTCACCGTCACATGGTCATCAGGCGTGACTTTTTCACCCAATTCGGCCGCGCGGCCATTGACCGTCACCCAACCGTTGCTGATCCATTCTTCCATCTCACGGCGCGAACCTACGCCCGAAGCGGCCAACACCTTTTGCAGACGCTCCGGCCCGAAGCGGGACAAATCGCTGCGGCGCTCTTTCAAATCGCGCGCGTGTTCCATGATTTTTTGGTTCGGATTGCGCACCATCAACTTTTTTGCTTTTGACGCACGCTGCTTCGGCGCACGCGGATTTTCCCCGGCCGTTTGGTCGCGGAAACTTGATTTTGCGGTTTTACCTGCTTTCAGGCCGTCTGAAACGGCTTCACCGCGCGCGCGGCGGCCTCCTTTGGATTCAGTTTCTTGGGATTTGGATTTAAAGCCGGATTCGGCTTTCGGTTTGCTTTTGAATGATACACTTTTCTTGGCGGGCTTTTTGGCGGCGGTTGCCACGCCGTCACGCCATTCACGCTTGCTGGTCGGCTTTTTGGCCATTATGAATCTCCTAACACGTTGGATACTTTGAAAACAACGGTTCTTCTGCGGCAAAGGCGGCAGGACAGTTGGACAATGAATACTGAGGCCGTCTGAAAAAATACACGTTTTCAGACGGCCTTTTATATCAACTGTGATTCTACCCTATTTTATTGAATTTGTGTCGGTTTTAATTTAGAAAAGGCCGTCCGGAGCCTTTGCAGAACCCGTAAACTTTTAGAAACCTTTATACCGTCATTCCCGCACGGGCGGGAATGACGGGCATAGTTTTCTTGTTTCAAAACGAGTTTTATATTTTATAAAGGTCTTTATCTGAAAACAGATAATTCAATACTTCATCTTTATCTCTCAATCGATTTCCATCAAGGCGCTAACCGTTCTTTCACCCACGCACCGTTTGCCAGCCGATACTGAATGCGGTCGTGCAAACGGCTCGGGCGGCCTTGCCAAAATTCAATACGGTCGGGAATCACGACGTAGCCGCCCCAATGCGGCGGACGCGGCACATGCAGCGGGTGCTTCGCGCCGGCTGCCGCGGCTTTGGCCACCAGCACGGCTTTGCCGGAAATCACTTCGCTTTGGTTGCTCGCCCATGCGCCAATACGGCTGGTGTAGGGGCGGCTGTCGAAATATTCGTCGGAAGCGGCGGCATCCAGTTTTTCAATGCGCCCTTCAATGCGCACTTGGCGCTCCAACTCCGGCCAGAAAAACGTCATCGCAGCAAATGGGTTGGCGGCAAACGATTTACCCTTGCGGCTGTGGTAATTAGTAAAAAAAACAAAGCCTTGCGTATTCACTTCTTTCAGCAGCACCATGCGGCTGTTGGGACGGCCGTCTTCGCCGACTGAAGCTACGTTCACCGCCGTCGGCTCGTTGACCTGCGAATGCATGGCTTCTTGCAGCCATTGCTCGAATTGGGTAATGGGGTTGCTGTTGCATTCTGATTCCGACAGCTCGCGTTTGCTGTAGTCTTCGCGGATATTGTGCAGATCCATGATGGTTCTCCTGTGGTTTGCTCTAATAATACGCTTTTTTTTCAGACGGCCTCAAGCTTGTTATAATGCCGTCTGAAAAATATGAATGCGAGAAAAACCATGCAAGCAGAAGTCGAACTGAAAATCTTAAACCCGAAAATGGCCGATCAGCTGCCCGCCTACGCCACCCCCGGCTCCGCCGGCTTGGACTTGCGCGCGTGCTTGGACCAAGCGGTGACGCTGCAACCGGGCGAAACTTATCTGGTGCCTACCGGCTTGGCCGTACATTTAGCCAATCCGGCTTACGCCGCCGTCTTGCTGCCGCGCTCCGGTCTCGGCCACAAGCATGGCATTGTATTGGGTAATCTGGTGGGCTTAATCGACTCGGATTATCAGGGTGAATTGAAAGTGTCGGTGTGGAACCGCAGCCAAACCGCATTCACCATCGAACCGATGGAACGCATCGCGCAAATGGTGATTGTGCCGGTGATTCAGGCGGCGTTTAAAGTGGTGGACGAATTTGCCGCCAGCGAACGCGGCGAAGGCGGATTCGGCAGCACGGGTAAAGCTTAAGCCTCTGATATAAAAGGCCGTCTGAAAACTTTTGTTTTCAGACGGCCTTTTTATTTAAATCATTTATCCGTCACCGCGCTCCAACAGCATCACCATCATCACCGCATTCAACACCAGCACGTCATCGCGCCCGTCTGTTTGGGCGAGCTTGTCCAAGCTGAACTTGCGCTCGAAAAACGACGGTTCTTTTTTCAGACGGTACACTTCCCGCCCGTCCGGCACAGTCAGTGCGTAAGTCGGGTTGAGAAAATAGCCGGTCAGCGAACCGAGCAAGGGAATTTCGCCGATCAAACCGTTTACCAAAGCCACCATCGGATTAGTTTCGCGCAGCCGGTACGCTTCGCGCCCCTGTTCGTCAAACAGCACGTAACTGGTTTTCCACAACGATTTCATGCCTTGGCGTTGGATTTTGCCGATGACATTACCGCTTGAATCGCGCACGGTATAAACCGCATTAAAATCAATGATACGGTCGGCCTGAATATTGAACAATTCGGTTTTGTCGCTACTGCTGCGAAAAATCTGCACCGATTCTTTGATTTTAAAAATCTTCTGCCGCGTGTAGGCAATTTCCTTGCCATCGGCATCAAACACAGAAAAATCGTTTGACGGCGTGAAGATTTTGAATTGGAAATTTAAAGGGAAACGGATATTCTGCATGAGTTTTTCTTCTGATGAAAAAGTCGGAAAAGGCCGTCCGGAATCAGGAATGTTTCAGAAGGCCTTCAGATTTTTGAGATTACAAAGACTTAATTCTGCTCCATAAAGTCTTCATCGCGCCACCGTAATAATCACTTGAAGTGCAATATGAAGCTTCAATGGCGCATTGTCCTTCAGTACCGAATTTTTTGCTGCATTGGGTAATCGCTTTTTGATGGATATTTTTAAACAGAGGCGAGCTGATGACCACCACGTTATTTGTTGTCAGGCGGTTGTGCGCGCGCGGATAAGCCACGGCAACGCAGGTATTTTGCAGCGGCATCACCGACCGGCAGCCGGTAGCTTGGTCTTTTTGTACGCCGGCCAACGCATCCTGACCGCGGCAATAGGCGGCCAATTCGTTACTGGCATCGAGCTGGTTGAGATTTTCGCGCGTGGTTTTAATATGCAGTATATCGCTGCCGTCGCTCGGATTTTGCCAAAAAGCCAAATAACCGTAGGTATCGGCGGCTGCGGCAATGGCTGCCCAGCCGCTGAATATCAATGCAGAGAGAATTTTCTTCATGGTGATTCTCGATGATTTCCAAATTCAGATTCAATATAAAACAAATGTCGGTTTGAGGTGATTATGGGCTCAAATGATGTATTTTCAAACCGTTTTCATTTATTTTAACTTGAATTTATGCAACATTTCGGCCCTTTCTTTCTTTAGCGTAAGCCGCCGAGGATGTCCAAAACGCGGTTTCAATCCCACATCCGCCCGCCTGCGCTACCGTATTTCAGACGGCATTGTTGCAAAGCCTGCGCCCGCCGCTTTGCTAAACGCTGCATTTTATGCCGCCGCCACATTTTCATGTTTCAACAAACCTTGCGCACGCGGCCATGCCGCTGCCGAGCAAGGTTTGTTCAATGTAATAAATGCTCCTGCAACCACTCTCTTCCTGCGCACTCAAATTCCACAAGCTGTCTTGCGCTTGACAAAATGCATCCAACTCTGCTTTTGCTTCTTCTACGCTTGCGTTCTCGGCAGTGGTTTTGGTTACGGTCACGATTTCGGCTCGGGCGGGATGCTGCCAAAATACAATAAACCATGAGTATCCGCGGCATAAAGCAGCGGCGTGAGTAAAAAAATAAATAGGAAAAACAAAGGTGTTATATATCGATAAACCAACAAAATCTGCTTAAGCTTGAATTATATAACGAAAGGCCGTCTGAAACGGATAAAACCTTGTTCAGACGGCCTTTACTTTTAGGTAGCTTACGCCGCTTGGCGGTGGTAATGCCGCAAGGCATGTTCTTTACGCCGCCCGCTGCTGAAGGCCGACACGCGTTTGAGATAGCCGATGATGCGTGTGCCGTAGTCGATGTTGTTCGAACCGCAGCTGCTGCAGGCGTGTAAGGTGCGTTTGTCGATGTGGCCGCATTCGTTGCAGATGGTAATACGCACATTCACGCAGAAATAGTTGCAGCCGGTTTGCGCGGCGATGTCGAGCAGCGAACGGTAGCCGCTTTTCGGCAGGGCTTCGTCTAAGTTCAAATGCAGGGCGGAGCCACCGTCGAGCCAATCGACCATTTCTTTGCCGTGTAACAGGAATTTATCCAACGCATTGATTTCTTCGTCTTCCACCGCATAGAAATACGAATTGTAGCAATCACGGCTCACTTGATAGCCGTCGGCTTTGTCCCATTTGGCGTTTTTCACGCCGAGGTTTTCCGCTGGTACGAATTCGGTGTTGAACTTCACGCCGTAATGTTTGCCGGCGGCTTGGTTGGCTTCAAAAATGGTTTTCAGACGGCCTTGTACAAAAGCAACGTATTCTTCGTTGTAACCGACTTTGATGCCGTGAAATTCCGCCGCTTCGGCCATACCGTTGATGCCGATGGTGAGAAACTGTTTGTCCAGCGTAATAAAACCTGCGTCATACACCGGCAGCATGCCCGCGGCTTGGTATTCTTCCATCAGCTTGCGGTAAGCGTATTGATATTGATGGATTTTCGCCACTTCCGCCGCCAAGTCCCGCCCGTCTTGTTCCAAGCGGTTCATGTTGATGGTGATGACGTTAATCGAGCCGGTCGCTACGCCGCCCGCACCCAAGGTGTAGGAAAAGGTGCGGTCTTCAATGGCGTTGCGCAAACGGCAGCACGAAGCCAGCGAATCGGGGTTGTCGGACAAATACACGAAAAACGAATTGCCTTCAGCCAATTCCTGCGCCATTTCACCGGCAAACCGCGTGTCTTTGCACCTGCCTTCGTCGGTAAGCATGGCGGAGGTGACGACAGGAAAAGTCAACACGGCTTTAGTGCGCTCTTGATTAAACCATTTCAGGAAAAAGTTTTGCAGCTTGGCCACGCTCTGCCAATCGGGTTTGCCGAAATCGGGGAAGACAAAATCGCCGAACATGGCTTCAAAATAATATTGGTCATACACCGAAATATTCCAAAACACGCTCTGATAACCGCGTGCGGCGGCGGGCTGGTTGATGCTGTACACCACCTGCTGCAAGTGATTGGCCACTTCGGCAGCGTGGGTCTCCAAATAATCATCACCGAAATCACGGCGGGCAAAATGGTCGAAATAAGTGAGAAATTCCACCGTTGCCACCGCACCGGCAAATTGCGCGCTGATGGCAAACACCAGATTCACAAACGAGCCGCAAAACGAAGCCAAGTGTTTGGGCGCTTTCGATTCGCCGCCAAGCTTGGCCAAACCGTCGAGCAAAAACGGATACAGCGTCACCGACACGCAATACGGTTTCAAGCTGGTTTCGTCGTGCACATAAATTTCGTGTGCCTCGATTTGGCGGATGTATTCATCGGCTGCACCCTGCCCAAATAATTCGGCAATCTTGCGCGACACCTGACTGCGGTTAATCTGCACGAAAAAATCCTTCATCAATTCCGCTTCCATCGTGGCGATGTTTTTCTGCGTAACGTTGGCGTTGGCGTCCATCTTCGAGCCGTCGGCCGCATTGGCCGCGTGAATGTAGTCGCGCATAAAATCGAGTTTGCCGTTTAACTGTTCGGGATGCAGCCGAATCATGTTGTTCTCCTAGTAAGGTTGGTTGGTGGGCGGCGGTCAGGCCGTCTGAAAAAAGTCGGGTTGAGCAGGTGTGATAGCGATGTTTTTTTGCGGACGGTCTTTGATAAAACAGTGATTCAGCACTTCGCCTGTGCGCAAATCCGTAAATCGTTGATTGGTCGTCGGGCTGTCGAGACCGCCCAGTTCCATCACCCAACGGCCGGTTTTCAAATAATCCAAACGTTCAATCAGGCCGTCTGAAACTGCCTCCAATTCATCGCGCTCCAAACCGGTATACAGGCAGGTTTTCAATCCGGCGGATTGTGCAAGCATTAAAAGCGGCAGCAATGCTTCAGGCTGCCATTCGCCGCCCATAAACAGCACACAGCTAATCAAACCTCGATAGCGTTTAAGACGGCCTGCTAAATATTCGGAGGTCAAAGCCTTGCCCAAACCGACCTTCCAACTGCCGGCACTGTGACAGCCTTGGCAGCGCAGCGGGCAGCCGGCAATCAGAAACGCCAATGAAGTTTCATTCGGCACTTCTTGCCAGACAATGTGTTCGGCAGTAAAAGTGAACGCTTGCATATCAGATGACCAAATACTATATTTAGTGAGTATTTAATCATATTAATACTAAATATGGTATTTTTAAGTTTAAATCTGATTTTTGCTTAACATAGAAAATTTTTATAAACATAATTTAACTTAACTAATTAATATGAAAAAGGCCGTCTGAAACAATCGTTTCAGACGGCCTTCGATTCGCTTTCAAGTTAGTGTTCCAAGCTATCGGTATTCACATGAATTGCGGCTTCGGTTTTGTCTTCCGGCAACACCAAGTTCAGAATCACCGCCATGATACCGCCGGCAGAAATTGAGTTTTGGAACAACACCGGTAGATTTTTAAACACTTCCGGCTCAAATGCCACGCCCAAGCCGATGCCGACAGAAGTTGCCGCAATCACGGCTTCGCGGCGGCGGATACCGTTGCTTACCAAGATGCGTACACCGGCAATCGCAATCAAACCAAACATCAACACCATCGCGCCCCCCAATACCGGACTCGGAATAGTGGTAAACGCGCGGCCAATCACAGGGAACAAGCCCAGCAGAATCAGAATCGCGGCAATGTATTTGCCCACATGGCGCGAAGCCACGCCGGTCATCTGAATTACGCCGTTGTTTTGCGCAAACGTGGTCAGCGGCAGCGAACCCAAAGCGGTCGCAATCACCGACACCAAACCATCGGCCAACACGCCGCCGCGCAGACGTTCGGTGTATTCGATGCCTTCAATCGGCTTGTCCGACACCATCGCCGTGGCCGTCAAATCACCCACTGCTTCAAACACGCTCAACAAATAAATCGCACCGGCCACAATAAATGCATGCCAATCAAAAGCAAAACCATATTTGAACGGCACGGGAATGGTCATCAGCGGCAGGTTTTGCAATGCCGCAAAGTCCACCTTGCCCAAAAACAACGCCACGATATAACCCGCAATCAAACCCACGGCAATGCCGCTCATGCGCAACAACGGGTTTTTCATGCAGTTGAACAGCAACACGATAAACAACACCAGCGATGCCAAGCCCAGATTTTCCATCGAACCGAATGTGCCGTCAGCCTTAGCGCCGAAGCCGCCGCCGAAATCGGTAATGCCGACGTGAACCAGGCTCAAACCGATCAACATCACCACCACACCGCTCACGGTCGGCGTAATCACTTTTTTCAAGTACGGCAGCAACCAAGCGGAAAAACACACCAAAAACGCACCGACAAACGACACGCCCAACAACGTTGAAATCATGGCGTTCTCAGTTAGACCACCTTCTTTCATGCCCGTGCCTAACGCAATCATCACGGTTACAAACGAAAAGTTCACCGACTGAATCGACAGCATACCCGAGCCGACCGCCCCGAAACGGTTCACCTGCAAATAGGTGCCGATACCGGAGGCCACCATCGCCATCGATACCAAATAAGCGGTCATTTCCACCGGCAGATTGAGCGCACCGCCGACAATCAGCGCCGGCGTAATCATCGGCACAAAAATCGCCAGTAAGTGCGTAATGGCACTCAACAATGCATTCATAAAAGGCGGTTTGTCTTCCAAACCGTACACCAAATCAGGCGATTGAGCCTGCTTGTCCGTTGCGTGCACCATACCCATCCTTTAAAGTTAGTAATAAACAGATAATTTTTGTAAGGGCAAAATTGTATACAAGCTTTGGCATCCGGACAAATTTTCAGACGGCCTGCAAGGCGTAGCGGCATGTAATCGCAACACTTACTGAATAATTGGCTCGATTTGATTTCTGATACATCGATATTGGGCAATTGATTGCTTAAGAATACCGGCATTTCCGCTCCCCCCGATAGGCTTATTATTAGGCTGCCGGACACAGGCCGTCTGAAACCTTATGATTTTCAGACGGCCTTAGTGCGTTTTTGAAGATTTAACACTTTTTAGCCTTGACACAAAAAAGCCTAAGCTTGATAAGCAATTATTTGTTTTTAATAAATATATCCCCCAAAACAATCCTAACACTCCAATCTATTGCACAAACGTCTGTTTAAGCAGTGTTTCACACCAACAACAAAGTAAGCTACAATCGCCGACATAACCGACTTCATCATTATCGAATAAAGGTTTCATTCATTATGTTAAAAGGTAGCTTGGTTGCCCTGATTACCCCGATGAATCAAGACGGCAGCATTAATTTCGAACACCTGAAAAACCTGATTGACTGGCACATCGACAACGGCACCGACGGTATCGTCGCAGTCGGCACCACCGGCGAGAGCGCAACTTTAGACGTTGGCGAGCACTTGGCTGTGATTGAAGCCACAGTTAAGCATGTCAACAAACGCGTGCCCGTAATTGCCGGCACCGGCGCCAACAACACCGCCGAAGCCATCGCTTTGTCGAAAGCCGCAGAAAAAGTCGGTGCCGATTACAGCTTGTCGGTGGTTCCTTATTACAACAAACCTTCGCAAGAAGGCATCTACCGACATTTCAAAACCATTGCCGAAGCCACTTCGATTCCGATGATTGTGTACAACGTACCGGGCCGTACCGTGGTAAGCATGAGCAATGAAACCATACTGCGTCTGGCCGAAATTCCGAATATCGTCGGCGTTAAAGAAGCCAGTGGCGACATCGGTCGCGACATCGAGCTGATTAACAGCACGCCGGAAGGCTTCACCGTATTATCGGGCGATGATCCGACCGGTATGGCCTTTATGCTCTCGGGCGGTCACGGTGTGATTACCGTTGCAGCCAACGTTGCACCGAAATTATTTGCCGATATGTGCCGCGCCTCATTGGCCGGCGACATTGCGGCGGCACGTCAACTCAATAACCAACTGATTCCAATCTACAACACCATGTTCTGCGAACCAAGCCCTGCCGCACCAAAATGGGCCGCCGCAGCATTGGGCAAATGCGAAGCACATGTGCGCCTGCCTTTGGTCGCCCTGACTGAAGACGGCCAAGTCAAAGTGCGCCGCGCATTGGAAGCAGCCAAACTGATTTAACCTCACAGGAAACCGAGATGACTTACCTCAAACCGATAGCCGTGGCTATCGCCCTGATTAGCCTGACCGCGTGCTCCAGCGGCAAAAAAGAGCAACCTAAGCTGGATTACCAAAGCCAAACACGCAAAATCGTGAATTTGGAAGTACCGCCTGATTTGACCAATCCGGATCAAGGCAATCTCTATCACCTGCCGGCGGGCAACGGTGCCGTGCGCGCGACCGAACTGGACAACCGCCGCAACCGTACGCAAGCCACGCAACAACCGGCCAACCAAGCCGTGTTGCAATCGGTAAAAGGTGTTAGCTTAGAGCGCGACGGCAGCCAGCGCTGGGTCGTGGTTGACGGCAAACAGCCGGCCGAACTGTGGCCATTACTGAAAGCCTTCTGGCAAGAAAACGGCTTCGACATCAAATCGGAAGAGCCTGCCATCGGCCAAATGGAAACCGAATGGGCGGAAAACCGTGCCAAAATCCCGCAAGACACCTTGCGCCGCTTGTTCGACAAAGTCGGCTTGGGCGGCATTTACTCAACCAGCGAACGCGACAAATTCATCATTCGAGTTGAAAAAGGCAAAAACGGCACCACCGATGTCTTCTTCGCCCACAAAGGCATGGAAGAAGTATATGGCGACAAAAACAAAGACACCACCATGTGGCAGCCGCGCCCGAACGATCCAAACTTAGAAGCCGCCTTCTTGGCGCGTTTCATGCAATATTTGGGTATGGACGAAAAACAGGCTGAAAACGCCTTGGGCCAAAGCGTTGCGCCGCGTGCCAATGCCGGCGATTTGGCCAAAGTAGAAGGCCAAACCCTGCTGCTCAACGGCGACTACGGCCGCAACTGGCGCCGTACCGCACTGGCACTGGATCGCATCGGCCTGACCGTATTGGGCCAAAATGCCGAACGCCACGCTTTTTTGGTGCAACAAGCGCCAATCGAAAGCGAAGCCGTAAAAAGCCAAAAACCGGGCATGTTCAGCCGCTGGTTTGGTAAAGGCAAAAAAGCCGAAACCCGACAAGTGCAACATCCTGAACTGATTGTTTACGTTGAACCGGTTAACAACGGCGCACGCATCAGCCTGCTGAACAAAGACGGCAGCAGCTACAAGGGCAGCGATGCCCCAACCCTGATTGGCCGCCTGCATTCAGAATTGCGTTAAGCCACCGGCTTATGCCTCAAAACCGCTTTTGAATTCAATGTTCAAAAGCGGTTTTGCTTATGCGGGTAAGACCATTTGAAACGCAAATAATTTCAGACGGCCTCCTCTATCCGCTATAATACGGCATTTCGCTATGCAGCAAACTTGCTCATGAACCAACGCAAAACCTACCTGCTCTGCATCGTCTTTTTTACCCTGCTGTTTATGGCCTTGGTACTGCTGGGCAGCTATCTGATTTCCATCGGCAGCAAACAATTTGCCGTGGCCGCATTCTTATTCGCATTTGCCGCCATCTTCGGCCAAATCGCCAGTTTGGCACTTTATCTGCGTTTAAAAGCCAAAATGCAGTATAGACAAACAAAGGCGCAAGGCAACCAAGGAAAGCCCCATGTTTGACAAAATCGTTTTAGCCAGCGGCAACGCCGGTAAACTCAAAGAATTTTCCCGTCTGTTTGCCGAACAAAATATCGACATCCTGCCTCAATCACAATTTAACACACCCGAATGCCCCGAGCCGCATTTTACCTTCGTTGAAAACGCGCTGGCCAAAGCCCGCCACGCTGCCAGACACAGCGGCTTGCCTGCCTTGGCCGATGACAGCGGCATTTGCGCCAATGCTTTAGGCGGCGCACCGGGCGTATTGTCTGCCCGTTATGCCGGATCCTGCCCAAAATCCGATTCCGCCAACAATGCCAAACTTTCCGCCGATCTGGCCGATAAAGCCGACCAAAGCTGCTATTATGTTTGCGTATTGGTATTCGTGCGCCACGAGCATGATCCGCAGCCTGTTATCGCCGAAGGCATTTGGCGCGGCCAATGGCAACAACAAGCTGCCGGCGGCAACGGTTTCGGCTACGATCCTCATTTTTTCCTGCCCGAACACGGCTGTACCGCCGCCGAACTCGCACCTGAAGTCAAAAACGCCGTCAGCCACCGCGGTTTGGCTTTGCAAGAATTACTCAAAAAAATCCAAGCCGCAATGTAATCCATTCAAACAGGCCGTCTGAAACATTTCAGACGGCCTCACACACAAACCCGCCATGACCCCGATCCTCCTCAATCAATCAGAACAGCTCACTGCCCTGCCGCCGTTATCGCTCTATATCCACATTCCGTGGTGCATCAAAAAATGCCCGTATTGCGATTTTAACTCGCACAATATCTTGCGTTACCAACCGCTTGCCACCATCACACCGGCGCAAACCGCCCCAAGCGGTTTACCCGAAGATGCTTATGTCGATGCTTTACTGGCCGACTTGCAAACCGAATTACCTAATATATGGGGGCGGCCGGTCGAAACGATTTTCTTTGGCGGCGGCACACCGAGCCTGTTCGGCGCACAAACCATTGACAGGCTGCTGAGCGGCGTGCGTTCGTTGGTGCGTTTGCAACCGAATGCGGAAATTACGCTGGAAGCCAATCCCGGTACGTTTGAAATCGAAAAGTTTCAAGGCTTTAAAGAAGCCGGCATTACCCGTCTTTCCATTGGCGTGCAGAGCTTTAACGACGACATACTGCCCCGCTTAGGGCGTGTACACAACAGCCGCGAAGCCTTAACCGCCATCGATACTGCTTTGAATTTATTCGATAAAGTCAATATTGATTTAATGTATGCACTGCCGGACCAAACCGTTCGGACGGCCTTAGGCGATGTCCATACCGCCATCGCCACCGGTGCAAGCCACATCAGTGCCTATCATCTCACGATGGAGCCAAACACCGCTTTCGGCCACACACCGCCGCCAGGTTTACCAAGCGATGAAAACGCTTTAGACATCGAAGATGCGGTACATACAGCGTTGGAGCAAGCCAGTTTTATCCATTACGAAACATCCGCTTTTGCTCGAGCCGGCATGCAGTGCCGCCATAATCTCAATTATTGGCAATTCGGCGACTACATCGGCATCGGTGCAGGTGCGCACGGCAAGATTTCCTACGCCGGCCGCATCGAACGCACCATCCGCCGCCGCCATCCCAACGATTATCTTGCCGCCATGCAAAGCGATCCGGCCGACGGCATAGAGCGCAAAACCATTCAGCGCGATGATTTGGCCTTTGAATTCATGATGAATGCCCTGCGCCTGACTGATGGCGTGCCCGCTGCCATGTTGCAACAGCGCACCGGCATTCCAACTGCACACATCATGCCGCAAATTGAAACCGCACGCCGCAAAGGCTTGCTGGAGCCTGATCCGACCGTGTTTAAACCCACTGCACAAGGCCGCCTGTTTTTAAATGATTTGTTGCAATGCTTTTTATAGGTTATTGATAAAACAAGATAAAGGCCGTCTGAAATAGATTCCCCGTTTTTTTCAGACGGCCTTGATACAAAATAGGCCGTCTGAACCGCAATCAGACACACCGTCCATCTTCCTAAGCCGCACAAAATTTTGTATCATAACAGCCTATTCCAACTGCTTTTTCAGGAGAAACATCATGGCAAAAACCATCATTCACACCGACAACGCTCCAGCTGCCATCGGCGCTTACAGCCAAGCCGTGCGTGCGGGGGACACTGTTTACATGAGCGGCCAAATCCCGCTTGACCCGGCTACCATGCAAGTGGTCGGCGACGGCGATTTCCGTGCCGAAGCGGTGCAAGTATTCAAAAACCTGCAAGCCGTAGCGGAAGCAGCCGGCGGTTCATTGAACGATATTGTTAAAGTCAACGCCTATCTGACCGACTTAGGCAACTTCGCCATTTTCAACGAAGTGATGGCAGAATTTATCGCCGAGCCGTTCCCAGCCCGCGCCGCCGTCGGCATCGCCGGCCTGCCTAAAGGCGTACAAGTTGAAGCGGAAGCAGTATTAGTGCTAAACGCATAAACCATTTACTTTAAAAAATAAAGGCCGTCTGAAACGGTCTCAAGCATCATTGCTTTCAGACGGCCTATTTTCTCAATAAGCCGTCGGAAACCCCACCATCAGGAATCAGAATCAACATGGCGCATTATGCAATCGGCGACATTCAAGGATGCTATGACGAGCTTTCGGTTTTGCTGAAAAAAATCGACTTCAACCACGGCACCGATACCCTGTGGCTCACCGGCGACATCGTCAACCGCGGCCCCAAATCCTTGGAATCGCTGCAATTTGCCATGCAGCATCCCGACAGTGTTCAAATCATTCTTGGCAACCACGATTTCCACCTGCTTGCCGTCGGCTATGGCCACGGTACCACCAAACGCAGCGACACCATCGCCCCGATTCTGAATCACCCCGACAGCCGAAAAATGCTCGACTGGCTGCGTCATCAACCTTTGATGATTCGCAACGACAGCCACGTTATGGTACATGCCGGTATTTTGCCGCAATGGTCTGTTGCCCAAGCCGAAGAATTAGCGCGTGAAGCCGAAACTGAATTGCAAGGCAGCAAATACCAAAAATTCTTTGCCAAAATGTACGGTAACACCCCGATTGCGTGGGATGAAAATTTAAGCGGTTACGGCCGTTTGCGCTTTATCGTCAACGTGTTCAGCCGAATGCGCGCGCTGACCTACCAAAACGAACTCGATTTCGATTTCAAAGCCACACTCGACAAAATGCCGATTTATCTGCGCCCATGGTTCCGCGTTCCCGACCGTCAAAACCTGAGCCATAAAATCGTATTCGGCCATTGGTCGTCACTCGGCTACATGAACACCGACGGTATCATCTCGCTCGACACCGGCGCATTGTGGGGCGGCGAACTCACCGCCGTCAACCTCGACACCGAAGCCGTGACCCAAATCCCCGCTATCAACGGCTTGGATTGGCGCACCGCTTTGAAAAAAGATTGACACTAAAAAGATAAGGAGCACCATCGGCGCGCATGAAGCCGCGTTTGGCGCATCGCTTACGCTGCCGCCGTCAAACGCGGCTGCACGCGCTTTGTTCGTGCTGATTTTTTTCATTAGGGCACCTCTTTGCCGATGATTTCGCGCACAGACAAACGGCCGTATTCATTTGCGGCGCTTTGGATTTGTGGAATGCGGTCGCGTGAAGAGATAGGGAAATTGACTGTTTTAGAGCAATGGGTGTTGTCGGCATCATCTTTGAAAACGCGCACGATAAAAGATTTTGGGAATTTAGGCGGTTCGGGATTAACAGTGTAGAAAACAATGCACATAAAAAAAGCCCCTTTCGTTAAAGGGGCTTTACATTGGTCAAAAATATCCCTTTGATGAGGCGCAATATCTAAGGCCGTCTGAAAAATTTAGGTTCAGACGGCCTTTATTTTGCTCATACAAAATTAAACATTTTTCTGATTTCACCATCAACCTTACCACGGCCCTTATTTTCATTGGCATCTTCACGACATCAAATAATTTATATAAATAATTGAATTATTTTAATTTATTATCATTCCACACTATACTGAATTCACATTTTTATGTTACCTTTTGAAAAAACTATAGAATTACTCTAATTTTTAGATTTTTTAGAGTATAATGCCTAGAATTTAAGAACACACTGACACACATCGTAACACTCACTCCAACACCTGAGGCCATTACATGTCACACTCCTTCGATCCATTGGTTATCCGCGGCAAGTCATTGATTCCCGTCGTTCAAGGCGGCATGGGCGTGGGTATTTCAGCGTCTAAATTATCCAGTGCAGTTGCCCGTGAAAACGGCATCGGCACTATCGCCAGCGTGGATTTACGCCATCTGCACGAAGACTTGCTGGCAGAATCAACAATCGACCCGACCGAAGAAAAATACACCAAGCTCAACTGTATCGCGCTGGACCGTGAAATCCAAAAAGCCAAAAGCGATGCCCAAGGCAACGGCATGATTGCCGTGAACGTGATGAAAGCAGTCAAAGACCATGCCGCTTATGTGCGCCAAGCCTGCGAATCGGGTGCAGATGCGATTGTGATGGGTGCCGGCTTACCATTGGATTTGCCGGAAATGACCGAGGGCTATCACAAAGATGTGGCTTTGTTTCCGATTTTATCGGAATCGCGCGGCATCAATATTGTATTGAAACGCTGGATGAAAAAAGGCATTTTGCCCGATGCCATTGTGATTGAGCACCCTGCCCACGCTGCCGGACACTTAGGAGCGGCCACCGTAGCCGGTGTCAACGATAAAAAATTCGAGTTTAAGCGTGTGATTGAAGAAACCTTGGAAATGTTTAAAAATTTGGGCTTGGAAAGCGAAAAAATCGCCTTGGTATTGGCCGGCGGCATGGCAAATTTCGAAAAAGTCACCACCGCGCTGAAAATATGGGGTGCCAATGCCGTGCAAATCGGCACCGCATTTGCCGTGACCCAAGAAGGCGATGCCCACATCAATTTCAAAAAAACCTTGGCCGGTGCCGATACCGAGCAAGTGGTTGAATTTATGTCGGTCGCCGGTTTGCCGGCCCGCGGCGTGCGCACCAAATTTCTCGACAACTACATCAAGCGCGAGGCCAAATTGCAATCGGTGGCCAAAGCCGACCCGCGCCGCTGCACCCAAGGCTTAAACTGCCTGACCAGTTGCGGTTTGCGCGACGGTCTGGACAAAGCCGGCCAATTCTGTATCGACATCCAACTTTCTGCCGCTCTCCGTGGCGAAGTCGATAAAGGCTTATTTTTCCGTGGTAAAGACCCGCTTCCATTCGGCAACGCCATGCGCACGGTGCAAGAAACCATTCACTATTTGTTAAACGGTGCTATGCCGGTTGCGGCAAAATAAAACTGACAGGCCGTCTGAAACGTTTCAGACGGCCTTTTACTATTCAAAGATTTATCTCCGGCTTAAAACTTTTCAGACGGCCTCAATCCATCACAGCCTGCGCAGATTGTTAACAAAATAAATCAGAAAAATGTTAACATAGCAGTTAAATTTTAGGCTCGGAAAAATCATGAATTCATTATTATCCCAACTCAAACCCTACCCGTTTGCCCGTTTACGCGAAGCCATGCAAGGCTTGGAAGCGCCTGAAGGCTTACCAACCGTACCGCTGCACATCGGCGAACCCAAACACGCCACCCCTAAAGTCATCACCGATGCGCTCACTGCTTCTTTGAGCGAATTGGAAAAATACCCGCTCACCGCCGGCTTGCCGGAATTGCGCCAAGCCTGTGCTGACTGGTTGGCGCGCCGCTATGACGGTTTAAAAGTTGACCCGGCTACTGAAATCCTGCCGGTACTGGGCAGCCGCGAAGCCTTGTTTTCGTTTATTCAAACGGTTTTGGATCCGGTTGCCGACGGCAAGCCTGTGGTCATCAGCCCGAATCCGTTTTACCAAATCTACGAAGGCGGCACCATTCTCGGCGGTGGTGAAATCCATTTTGCCAATTGCCCTGCACCGTCGTTCAACCCTGATTGGTCGAGCGTTTCAGACGGCTTGTGGCAACGCACCAAAATGGTTTTGGTCTGCTCGCCGAATAACCCGAGCGGCAGCGTCCTGCAATTGGAAGACTGGCAAGAATTGTTTGCCCTGCAAGACAAATACGGTTTCGTGATTGCTTCCGACGAATGCTATTCGGAAATCTATTTCGACGGCAAAAAGCCCATCGGCGGCTTGCAGGCAGCGGCACAATTAGGCCGCGGCTTCGATAAATTGATGATGTTTACCAGCTTGTCCAAGCGCTCCAATGTGCCGGGGTTGCGCTCGGGCTTTGTGGCGGGCGATGCCGCTTTGCTGAAAGCATTTTTGCTTTACCGCACCTACCACGGCAGCGCGATGAGCATTCCGGTGCAACGCGCCAGCATTGCCGCATGGAACGATGAAACCCACGTCATCGACAACCGCCGGCTGTATCAGGAAAAATTCGACAAAGTGATTCCGATTTTGCGCGAAGTATTTGATGTCGATTTCCCCGACGCTTCGTTCTATATCTGGCTGAAAGTACCGGACGGCGATGATTTGGCCTTTGCCAGACGCTTATGGACAAAAGCGGCGATTCAAGTCTTGCCCGGCCGCTTCCTGGCGCGCGACACCGAGCAAGGCAACCCGGGCGAAGGCTATGTGCGCATCGCTTTGGTAGCCGATGTGGAAACCTGCGTCAAAGCGGCAGAAATCATCGTGTCGCTGTATCGTTGATCGTTTGTGTGATACATAGGCCGTCTGAAAAAGTTCAGACGGCCTTTTAGTTGGTGTGATTAAGCATTTCAACCGCCCCGATTCTTGCCCTGCTTGGCGTTTAAAACTAAAATCAGCCCATTCATTTTAATACCGATACGAGGCGACCATGTTTTTTGTCTTATCTCCGGCGAAAAATCTCAACGAAAAAGATTCCGCTCCCATTCAAGAATTTACCCGGCCTGATTTACTGAAAGAATCGGAAATCCTGATGCGCGAACTGCGCCGGCTTGCGCCACAGCAAATCGCCGAACTGATGCACGTTTCCGACAAAATCGCCCTGCTCAACGCCGAGCGCAATGCCGTATGGCATACGCCGTTTACCCCTCAAAATGCCAAACAGGCGGTGTATATGTTCAACGGCGATGTATACGAAGGCATTGATGCCGAATCGCTAAATCCCGAACAAATTCAATACCTGCAACAACACGTGCGCCTGCTGTCGGGTCTTTACGGCTTACTGCGCCCGCTGGATTTAATGCAACCCTACCGTTTGGAAATGGGTACCGCGTTTGCCAATTCGCGCGGTAAAAATCTGTATGAATTTTGGGGTGACCGCATCACCGACCTACTGAATGAAACCCTTGCCGCCAACGGCAGCGAGGTGTTGATCAACTTGGCTTCGCAAGAGTATTTCAAATCGATCAACACCAAAAAACTCAAGGCCAGGTTGATTACGCCGGTGTTTAAAGACGAGAAAAACGGCCAATACAAAATCATCAGCTTCTACGCCAAACGCGCGCGCGGCTTGATGGTGCGCTACGCCGCCGAGCACGGCATTATCGAGCCGCAAGATTTGCAAAATTTTGATTACGAAGGCTACGAATTCAACGCCGCCGCTTCAAATGATAAAGAATGGATATTTTTGCGCAAAGAACAAACCAAGTAAAAACAAAAAACTAAGCCTGAATGCGTAAATTTTGCTTGGCAACCAGGCAAGTTTTCATTACTATATCGTCTTCAAGAAAACGGAAGCGTGGCAGAGCGGTTTAATGCAACGGTCTTGAAAACCGTCGAGGGTTGATAGCCCTCCGTGAGTTCGAATCTCACCGCTTCCGCCATTTTCTTGAATTTATTTTTTTTAAGGAAGCGTGGCAGAGCGGTTTAATGCAACGGTCTTGAAAACCGTCGAGGGTTGATAGCCCTCCGTGAGTTCGAATCTCACCGCTTCCGCCAAATGATAAAAAGCTGCTTATTTTAAGCGGCTTTTTTGTTTTTACCATTACCTTATTATTGATGGAAGGCCGTCTGAAATCATGTCTTTCAGACGGCCTTTCATTATCAAAATCAACCCAGCCTTATTCCGCCCAGTTTTTCTTCTTGGACGTATGCCCGATGCCCGGATTGAAACTATTTGTCGGGTCAAGTTTGCGGTAAAACTGTTTCAGCGCAGGTTTGGCTTCGTATAAATGACCAACATTGTGTTCCGCCGGATATTGCGCACCCCGCCGGTCAAGCAGGGCCAACATCTCATGCTCTAAAGCCATGCAGTCGTTGCCTTTTTTAATCACATAATCCTGATGGAACACGTGGCACATAAAGTGGCCGTAATAAAGCTTGTGAATGATTTTGTCATCGATTTCCTTCGGTAAATGTTCATACCAATCACGATCGTCACGACGCAGGGCAATATCAAGCGCGACTAAATCTTCCACTTCGTCATCATGCACGGCGCGATAGCGGATGGCTGCGGAAGCCACCGCAAAGCGGTGCAACATGGCAGCTTGTGCTTCTTCAGCGTTACATTCGAAATACGCGCCGCTGTGGCCGGCAAAATAGCTTTTCAAAAATGCACGCGCTTCATCTACACCCTCACCGCCCATCTTGACAATCAGATGATGCTCGTATTGGTCGCGGTAGTTGAGCAAAGATTGCGGCAGATGTTGCGGCAACAGCCTGCTCACCCATTGCAGGGCTTTGTCGGAAAAGTGCTTCGGCAGGAAAGATAATTTTTTGCTGAAGCGGTCGGCGCGTGCTTTGTAATCAAATAATTTCGGCAGTTGGTGCGTGCCGAATTTCTTAATCACATAAAAAGTGTCTTTACCGTAGATTTCTGCAATATTGAAGGCTTCACGGTGGATATATTCGCCCGAAATCGGCAGTGATTTGAAATCGGCCAACGCAGCGCGGCGGATGTCGGTGAGCTCATTAATATCGTTGGTGCCGATGTAGAACACGGCGGTTTTCGGTTCTTGCGGGAAGGTATCCAAGCGCACGGCGAACACCATCAATTTGCCCGCACAGCCTGATGCTTCATAATGGCGCGCCGGATCGGCATTGAAACGCGCGGCGGTCGGCTCGTCCACTTGGCGCACATGATCGCAATAAGCATGGTCGTGGCCTTTGCCGGCGTTTTGCGTGATGTCTTTACGCTGATAATGATGACCTTGCAGATTGGTGAGGATTTCTTCCGGCGTCTCGCCTAAATCGATACCCAAATGATTCACCAGCTCCAATTGGCCGTCTGAATTAATTTGCGCAAACAAAGCCATTTCGGTATAAGCCGGGCCGCGCTGCACCAATGCGCCGCCCGAATTGTTACACACACCCCCTAACACTGATGCACCGATACACGACGAACCAATCACCGAATGCGGCTCACGGCCTAACGGCTTCAGCAAAAGCTCTAGCTGATTTAGGGTCGCCCCGGGCAGGCACACCACTTGCTCGTTATTGTTAATCGGATGGATGATGTTCATGCGCATGGTATTCACAATCACAATATCGCGGTCGTAATCATTGCCATCAGGCGTTGAGCCGCCGGTCAAACCGGTATTGGCCGCCTGCGTAATCACAATCACATCAGCATCGACACAGGCTTGCAGAATCTGCCATTGCTCCAACAGAGTACCCGGACGCACCACTGCCAATGCGCGCCCTTCGCCGAAGCGGTAGCCTTGGCGGTAAGGCTCGGTTTTGGCAGGATCGGTCAAAATGAATTTATCGCCGACAATCTCGGCCAAGCGTTGAATCAGTTGCGAAGCAGTCATCATCATGGTTTCCTTTGTATCATCAATATGAGTATGTGCTGACATCAAAACATTGTAGTGACACGTCATCATGAAGTAAAGGCCGTCTGAACATTTCAGACGGCCTTTGAACAAAGATCTTTCAAATCAGGAAGAAATACGGCCAAATCGTAATAATGACCACGCTAAACAAGCTCAACACCCAAATCCGCGTTACGCATCACTTCGCACCGGCCGAGTGCACCCCAAATGACCCTGAGCAGCGGCAATTCAATTAAGGCAATCACCCTGCCGATGGCAGTAATGCGTACCGCCTCCCCCAGCCACATATGCCGACAAACAGCAAAATCGCCAAACCCTTATTCGCCTCAGCCTCGTAAGGCAGACTATAAGTAAAGGCCGAAACCCAACAGCGCGGCACCAAAGGTAATTATCAAACCGCGCCAACCGGCCACCGCCGGCCGCGCACTTCTCAGCGAGAAATTCTCAGACAAATGCTTCGAGTATCGTCATGGATAAATTTTCCCAAAAGAAGCGTCCTTTTCTGATTGGAATGAGAAATATTTTTCATGCAGCTTAGGCGGGCCAAAACATTTTGGAAAGTTCTTAGCAATAAATAACCAAATTTATAAGAATTAAATAATTTATATATTTATCAAATATTTATAATATTTCATTTATAGTTTGACAAATCAACTTAAATCAAAACTTATTTATTCATGCATAATATTTTCCTTAGTTTCATTACAGCAAACTACCTGCTTTTTCAGACGGCCGGACAAAAAAACACCGCAAGCAAAACTTACGGTGTTTTTCAAATAAGGTGGCGAGCCGAACCCCCGGCACTGGCGCATCAGAGTGGGCTGCTGGCTTCCGCCCCTGACCCGGTGTTCCAAATAACCATGCGGGGAGACCCGCCAAAGAAGCCATGATTATAACGTTTTTCGGATAAATTTCAAGCCTATTCTGGCGTAAGGCCGTCCGAACAGAAAATCAGCTGGAAAATACAATCAAAAAATCATCAAAATTGTCAACAAAATGAATTCCATCAAAACCGATTTCAGTATAAAATGAACGGTCTTTTTCCATTGAAAAATAATGGTATTTAAACTACATTAACACACCTTGCCACACGTCGTCTGAAATTCCATACGGCCTGAAAAACCAAAAATCGTCAAAATAAAAAGATACGGACCACACCCCATGACCACGACTGCTGCTCCGCAACGCATCCGCGAAATCCCCTACAACTATACCTCTTATACCGACCGCGAAATCGTCACCCGTCTGTTGGGCGAAGAAGCTTGGCAAATCCTGCAGGATTTGCGCAGCCGACGCCGCACCGGCCGATCGGCACGTATGTTGTTCGAAGTGTTGGGCGACATGTGGGTGGTGGTGCGTAACCCTTACTTGGTTGACGACCTGCTCGAGCATCCCAAGCGCCGTGAAGCTTTGGTGCGCGAAATGCGTCACCGCCTGACTGAAATTCAAAACCGCCGTGACGACAATCGGCAAGTCGAAACCTTGGTGCAATCCGCCCTGAGTGCGGTACAGGATTTTGATGCCGGCTTCGACATCACCAAGCAAAAACGCAAACAGATTCTCGAGCGTTTGAGCCAAATCACCAAGCCGCACAATATTATGTTTGACGGTTTGGCACGCGTGACCCACGTCACCGATGCCACCGACTGGCGCGTGGAATATCCGTTTGTAGTGATTAACCCCGATAACGAAGCCGAAGTTGCGCCTTTGGTGCGCGCACTGATTGAGTTGGATCTGGTGATTATCCCGCGCGGAGGCGGCACGGGCTATACCGGAGGCGCGATTCCGCTGGATGCCAACAGCGCGGTCATCAATACCGAAAAGCTCGATTTACACAACGGCGTGCAATTCGTCACCCTGCCGGGTTTGGACGGCACGCATCCGATTATCCATTGCGGCGCCGGCGTGGTGACCCGGCGCGTGGAAGAAACCGCCCACAAAGCCGGTCTGGTCTTTGCCGTTGACCCGACTTCCGCTGATGCCTCTACCGTCGGCGGCAATGCTGCCATGAATGCCGGCGGTAAAAAAGCCGTATTGTGGGGCACGGCGCTCGACAATCTGGCCTACTGGCAAATGGTTAACCCGAAAGGCGAATGGCTGCGCATCGAACGTGTGCGCCATAATTTCGGCAAAATCCACGATGAAGAAACCGCTATTTTCGATGTGCACACACTCGACACCGGCGGCAACAATATCGTCAAAACCGAACGTTTGGAAATTCCCGGCCACAAATTCCGCAAAGTCGGCTTAGGCAAAGACGTAACCGATAAATTCTTGAGCGGCCTGCCGGGTATCCAAAAAGAAGGTACCGACGGCATCATTACCAGCGTAGCCTTTGTGTTGCACAAAATGCCGAAACATACCCGTACCGTCTGCATGGAATTTTTCGGCACCGTTGCCAACGCCACGCCTTCCATCGTTGAAATCCGCGACTACCTGCTCGGCCATGAAAAAGTGCAATTGGCAGGCTTGGAACATCTCGACTGGCGCTATGTGCGCGCGGTCGGCTATGCCACCAAAGCCGCCGGCAAAGGCCGCCCGAAAATGGTGTTGCTCGCCGATGTAGTATCTGACGATGAACAAGCCGTGCAGGAAGTGGCCGAACACATGGTCGAAATGACGCGCAAACGCGAAGGCGAAGGCTTTATCGCCATCACGCCTGAAGCGCGCAAAACCTTCTGGCTCGACCGCAGCCGCACCGCCGCCATCGCCAAGCACACCAATGCCTTTAAAATCAATGAAGACGTGGTGATTCCGCTCGAACGACTGGGAGAATATTCAGACGGCATTGAACGCATCAACATCGAATTGTCGATTAAAAACAAACTCACCCTGTGCACCGCCCTTCTCGATTACCTGCAAGGCCGTCTGCCAGTCGATGCCATGGGTACCGGCTTGCCGAGTAAAGAATTATTGGGCGACCGTGCTACCCACGCGCTGAATCATGTTTCTGCAGTTAAAGAACGCTGGGAATGGCTGCTGGTCAATCTCGATGCGCCGTTGGGCGAATACAAAGCGCGTTACGGCAAAGCAGTCTTTGCAGATCCGGAAGCACACGATGATGAAAGCTGCTTTATCGCCTTCCGCGACTTCCGTTTGCGCGTATCGATTAAATCCGACGTGATGAAGCCTTTGAGCGAAATTTTCAGCGGCAAAACCGATGTGAAAATTCTCGAAGACTTGGCCAAAATCCACGGCAGAATCGTACGCAGCCGCGTGTTTGTCGCGCTGCATATGCACGCGGGCGACGGCAACGTGCACACCAATATTCCGGTAAATTCCGATGATGCCGAAATGCTTCAGACGGCCTATTATTCCGTCGACCGCATTATGAAAATCGCCCGCAGCTTAAACGGCGTAATTTCCGGCGAACACGGCATCGGCATCACCAAAATGGAATTTTTGAGCGATGAAGATATGCAGCCGTTTTGGGATTACAAAGCGAAAGTCGATCCCGAAGGCCGCTTCAACCGCCACAAATTAATGAAAGGAGCAGATCTGCGTAACGCCTACACGCCGTCGTTTGAATTGCTTGGCGCAGAATCGCTGATTATGGAAAAATCGTCTTTGGGCACGATTGCCGAATCGGTAAAAGACTGCTTGCGCTGCGGCAAATGCAAACCGGTATGCTCTACCCATGTGCCGCGCGCCAATCTGCTTTACAGCCCGCGCAACAAAATTCTCGGCGTCGGCCTGCTTACCGAAGCCTTCCTTTACGAAGAGCAAACCCGCCGCGGCGTGTCTTTGAAGCATTTTGACGAACTGACCAACATCGGCGACCACTGCACCGTGTGTCACCGTTGTGTGAAACCATGTCCGGTCAACATCGACTTCGGCGACGTGACCGTGGCCATCCGCAATTATCTGAACGAAACCGGCCACAGCACCACTGTGCCGGCCGCAGCGATGGGCATGGCATTTTTGAACGCGACCGACCCGAAAGCCATCAAAGCCCTGCGCGGCGCGATGATTCAAACCGGCTTTCCGGCGCAGAATTTTGCCTATAAATTGGGCAAAATGTTCCCGATTGTGAAAAAAGAAAAAGCCGCACCGGCCGCTACCGTCAACAAACCGACCATTAAAGAGCAGGTGATTCACTTTATTAACCGCCCGCTGCCCAAAGGCGTGCCGGCCAAAACGCCGCGCTCATTATTGGGCATTGAAGACGACAAGAGCATCCCGATTATCCGCAATCCGCAAACTGCCGAAGACAGCGAAGCCGTGTTCTACTTCCCGGGTTGCGGCTCCGAGCGTTTGTTCAGCCAAATCGGTTTGGCCACTCAAGCGATGCTGTGGTATGTCGGCGTGCAAACCGTATTGCCGCCGGGCTATATGTGTTGCGGCTATCCGCAAGATGCAGGCGGCGACAAAGCACGTGCCGAGCAAATGAGCACGGACAACCGTGTATCGTTCCACCGCATGGCCAACACGCTGAACTATCTCGACATCAAAACCGTGGTTGTCAGCTGCGGCACCTGTTACGACCAGTTGGAAAAATACCGCTTCGAGGAAATTTTCCCCGGCTGCCGCATCATCGACATTCACGAATTCCTGTTGGAAAAAGGCGTGAAACTCAACGGCGTGGAAGGCCGGCAATACCTGTATCACGACCCGTGCCACAGCCCGATTAAAACCATGAACGCCACCCAAATGGCCAGCGAATTGATGGGGCAAAAAGTCGTATTGAGCGACCGCTGCTGCGGCGAATCCGGTATGTTTGCCGTGAAACGCCCCGACATCGCTTCACAGGTAAAATTCCGCAAACAGGAAGAAATCGAGAAAAACCTTAAAGAATTGCCGCAAGGCCAACCGGTGAAAATGCTCACTTCCTGCCCTGCCTGCCTGCAAGGTTTGAGCCGCTACCGTGACGACAACGACATGCCGGCCGACTACATCGTCATCGAAATGGCCAAGCACATTTTGGGCGACAACTGGCTGAACGAGTTTGTCGACAAAGCCAACAACGGCGGCGTGGAAAAAGTGCTGCTGTAAAGGCCGTCTGAACCCTAAGGCCGTCTGAAATATTTTTTTCAGACGGCCTTTCCTGTTCTGCATTAAAATAATGCCCTATTTCACCAATCACCGCCCGCAAACCATGTCTAAAAAAATCCTCATCATTTCCCCAAGCTGGATTGGCGACTGCGTCATGACCCAGCCGCTTTACCGCCGCTTGCACGAACTGCATCCGGGCTGCCTCATCGACGTATTCGCCCCGAAATGGTCGATGGCGGTCTTCGAGCGCATGCCGGAAGTGAACGAGGTTATGGAAAACCCGTTCGGCCACGGCACATTGGATTTGAAAAAACGCTGGCAAATCGGACGTGAGCTGGGTAAACGCGGTTACGACCAAGTCATCGTGCTGCCCGGCTCGCTCAAATCCGCCATCATCGCCTTGGCCACCGGCATCAAACAGCGAACCGGCTATGTGGGCGAATCGCGCTACATTCTGCTCAACGACATCCGCAAGCTCGACAAAGCCGCCCTGCCGCTCATGGTTGACCGCTACACCGCGCTTGCCCATCACAGCCAAGCCGATTTCAACGGCCATTCCGACCGGCCTTTGTTCCGAATCAACGCCGCCGGCCGACAAACCGCTTTAGTGAAACATAATTTAAACACCGATAAACCGATTATCGCCTTCTGCCCCGGCGCAGAATACGGCCCTGCAAAACGCTGGCCGGTGCGCCATTTCGCCGGTTTGGCGCAAAACTATCTGGCCAAAGGCTGGCAGGTTTGGCTGTTTGGCTCACAAAAAGATTTTGAAATCGCCGAAGAAATCAACCAACTTTCAGACGGCCTCTGCACCAATCTATGCGGCAAAACCTCGCTTTCCGAAGCCATCGATTTACTGTCCTGCGCCGAAAACGTGGTTTGCAACGACAGCGGCCTCATGCACCTGGCCGCCGCGCTCGACCGCAAACTTGCCGCCTTGTACGGCTCGTCCAGCCCCGACCACACACCGCCTTTGAGCGGCAAAGCCGAAATCGTCACCCTCAATCTCGACTGCTCGCCCTGCTTCAAACGCGAATGCCCGCTGGGACACACCGATTGTTTGAATAAGATTGAGCCGAAAATGGTGGAACGGGCTTTATTCAAAATTCATGCAGAATAATCATAACCGCCATATAAAAAGCCATGCCGTCTGAAACTTTCAGACGGCATGGCTTTTTATAATATATTAATTAAATCATATGTTTACAGTTAATTCACTTTAAAAATAGGACAAGGCGGCAAGCCGAAGACAGTATAGATAATACTGCTTGGCGAACCAACGCCGTCCTATTTTAAAGTGGATTCACTATAAATTCATGGCGCGGAGTCGGGCTGTTGGCCGCCGATGAAAGCGCCATAATCGACAGCGAAAACGTGCTCACCGAAAGCATACCCGAGGCCATAATGCCCAACAGAGCGTCTAAGGTGCTGCGTTCGATATCAGGCGATATTGCCTTTCCGGCATATCGCCGAAAAACCGCGCAATAAACGCAAAAATCACGGCGGAAACCCGCCCAATAAGCGTGCGCCGGCCAAAGCCCGTTGGCCGTTTTTTCACGGCAGTCAGCCGGCCGGCAGTAAAAGGTTTTGGTCATGTGTTTAGAAAAAATGTGCAAAAAAATCCGATTATAAATCAATCGGACGGGCAAACCTATGCCCGCCGGCTTTCGCCAAAGCCGCGCTTTTTGCTTGAATTACCTTTCAGACGGCCTTATCATCGTTCTCAATCTCGTTCATACAACAAAGGCACGCATCATGCAGGATATCCGACAATACGTCCGCGACACCGCCACCGCAGCCAAACAGGCTTTCTATCTGATGGCGAACGCCACCACCGCGCAGAAAAACGCCGCGCTGTTGCGTATGGCCGAATTGATTGCGCAACACCAAACCGCCATTCTTGCCGCCAACGCGCAAGACATGGAAAACGCCGCCGCCAAAGGTTTGGATTCCGCCCTTCTTGACCGCTTGAAATTAACGGAAAAAACCGTCGAATCCATGTGCGAAGGTTTGCGCCAAGTGGCGGCGCTGCCTGACCCTGTCGGCGAAATGGACGAATTCCGCACCCGCCCGAACGGTTTGCAAATCGGCAAAATGCGCGTGCCGCTGGGCGTCATCGGCATCATTTACGAATCACGCCCAAACGTCACCGTCGATGCGGCCGCTTTGTGCCTGAAATCCGGCAATGCCTGCGTATTGCGCGGCGGCAGCGAAGCCTTTGAAAGCAATATGGCGATTGCCAAACTCATCCGCCGGGCCCTGACGGAAAACGGCTTACCGCCGGCCGCCGCGAGCGTGATTGAAAACACCAGCCGCGAAAGCGTCGGTGCCATGCTGCAAAGCCCTGAACTGATTGACGTGATTATCCCGCGCGGCGGCAAATCGCTGGTTGCCCGCATTGCTGCCGAAGCGCGTGTACCGGTGATTAAGCATCTCGACGGCATTTGCCACGTGTACATCGACCAAGCCGCCGATACGCAAAAAGCCATTGAAATCGCCTTCAATGCCAAAACTTCGCGCTACGGTACCTGCAACACCATGGAAACCCTGCTGATTCACGCCGCGCGTGCCGAAGAAATGTTGCCGTTGCTGGCGGAAAAATACGCTGAAAAACAAGTCGAGCTGCGCGGTTGCGAGCGCACTTTGGCGATTTTGCCGAACATCAACGCCGCCACCGAAGAAGATTGGGACACCGAATACCTCGCCCCTGTTTTGGCAGTGAAAATCGTCGGTAACTTAAACCAAGCCATCGCCCACATCAACGCCCACGGCAGCCACCACACCGATGCCATCATCACCGAGTCTTACACCGATGCGCAAATCTTCCTGCGCACGGTCGACAGCGCCAGCGTGATGGTCAATGCGTCCACCCGTTTTGCCGATGGTTTTGAATACGGCTTAGGCGCGGAAATCGGCATTTCCACCGACAAAATCCATGTGCGCGGCCCGGTCGGCTTACACGGTCTGACTTCGCAAAAATGGGTCGTGTTGGGTAATGGGCAGGTTCGTTTATAATCAAATGTTCGTATAAAATAGATGTAAACAACCCAACAATTTCCTACAAATAAGATGCTGTCTGAAAATGATTTTTAGACAGCATAGATAATGAATTACTGCCGAGGTTTCTAAAAAATGGAATTTAACGAAATTGAAATACAACGTCTATTTGGCCATGAAGCTGCCGAACAAGAAGATCAAGAAAGACTAAAAGCATACTATTTTAAAAGTAAGATTTATGAACAAGTTGTCGCAGATTTACCCTTAAGAATCCTAGTTGGACATAAAGGGATTGGTAAATCAGCTCTTTTCAAAGTTGCAATGGATGAAGAAAAATCTTTGCACAAGCGATTAACTATTCTTATCAAACCTGATGACATTATTGATATTGGAGAAGACACTGATAATTTTTTAAAGCTAATAAGGGATTGGAAAAGCGGCATTAATGAAATTATTGCTCAGAAAGCCTTATCTTCTTTTGGCTTACAATTTGAAGGCTGGAGAGCAAAGCTGAATCAGTACGGCGGAGGACTCTTAAGTTTTCTAACAAACAGCCTAGAAGGAGAATTTTCTTCAAAAATTAAATTAGAGGAATCGAAAAGATTAATTTTAGCGAATTTTTTAAAATCTAATAAAATTTCTATTTATATTGATGATTTAGACCGTGGTTGGCAAGGAAGACCCAAAGACATTCAGAGGATTTCAGCATTATTAAATGCTATCCGAGATATTTCATCTGACAACCAAGGTATTTATTTCAAAGTAAGCTTACGATCTGATGTTTATTACTTATCAAGAACTTCTGATGAGTCAACCGATAAAACCGAAAGCTCCGTTATTTGGTATTCTTGGACAAATCATGAAATTTTAGTTCTATTAGTTAAACGTATAGAGAGTTATTTTGGCAAAAGCATAGATGAAAAAGAATTGATGAAAAAACATCAATCAGAGCTAATGGAATATTTATCCCCAATTATTGAAACAAAATTTACGGGAAAAGGCCATTGGCAAAATGCGCCAATGTACAGGGTATTAATGTCTCTTATACGAAAAAGACCGCGCGACTTAGTCAAGTTAATGACATTAGCTGCTCGACAAGCACAAATGTGTGAATCACAGTTAATAACCACTAAAAATCTAGAAGATATTTTTGAAGAGTATTCACAAGGGAGATTACAGGATACTATCAATGAATATCGTTCAGAACTGCCTGATATTGAACGACTCGTTTTAGGTATGAAACCATCCAAAAAGCAAAAGCAAACTGCTGAAAATTATATCTATTCAACAGATAAATTAATCAGAAAAATTAAGGATATTGAGGAACAAGGTATGTTTAGATGGGCTAATGGCAAAAAGGCAGAGACTACTGATTTAGCTGGTTTTTTGTATAAAATTAACTTTATTACTGCGCGTAAAAAAACAGACTCAGGAATAGAACGTAAATATTTTGAAGAAAATAGGTATTTATCAAATAAGTTTGCCGACTTCGGATACGATTGGGAAGTCCATCCAGCATATCGTTGGGCTTTACAACCTGATAACTTACCCAACATTTTTGAATCCTTAGAACTCAGTCATTCATAGTTGCATTTTAAAATCACAATGCCGTCTGAAACTACTGCACGAGTTTCAGACGGCCTTATTATTGATATAACAAAATCATCTTTATTATAAACAAACCATTCTTTCCCATTTTCAGACAGCCTCGTTAAAGTATCGGCAAACCCAATATGAAGGAATGCACATGACCGCCACCACCGCCCCATTACTCCGTTTCATCACCGCCGGCAGCGTTGACGACGGCAAATCCACCCTCATCGGCCGCCTGCTCTACGACAGCAAAACCCTGCTGACCGACCAAATCGACAAGCTCAACAAAGCCTCTGAAAACGGCGGCACACCCGATTTTGCCAGCCTCACCGACGGCTTGGCCGCCGAGCGCGAACAAGGCATCACCATCGATGTAGCCTACCGCTATTTTGCCACCCCTAAACGCAAATTCATCATCGCCGACACCCCCGGCCACGAACAATACACCCGCAACATGGTCACCGGCGCATCGACTGCCGATGCCGCCATCGTCTTGGTTGATGCCACCCGCGTCGATTTCAGCGGCGAAGAGCCGGTTTTACTGCCGCAAACCAAACGCCACAGCGCCATTTTGAAACTGCTCGGCTGCCCGAACATCATTGTCGCCGTCAACAAACTCGACCTGCTCGATTTTGACGAAGGCAAATACCAAGCCATCACCGCCACCTATCAAAAGCTCGCCCGACAAATCGGCCTCGCCGCCGACGTGCATTTCCTGCCTATCAGCGCATTGAAAGGCGACAACATCGTTAACGCCAGTGCGCAAACGCCGTGGTATCAAGGTTTGCCGTTGCTTCCCCTGCTGGAAAGCCTGCCCGTTTCCCGCAAAGACGCGCTTGCCCAAGCCGCCCATTTCCCCGTGCAACGCGTGGCACGCCAAGACGGCAGCAGCAGCGACGATTTCCGCGGCTACCAAGGCCGCTTGGAAGCAGGCCGTCTGAACGTCGGCGACAACATTAAAGTGCTGCCCAACGGCCAAACCGCCAAAATCGCCGAAATCTACAACGCCAAAGGCAAAACCCGGTCTGCCGAAGCAGGCGAAGTACTCACCATTACGCTCGACACCGACATCGACATCTCGCGCGGCAACAGCATCGCCGCCGCCGACAGCCCTATTGAGCCGAGCCGGCAATTCCAAGCCGCACTGTGTTGGTTTGACGATATTCCGCTCAACCCGCACCGCAAATACCTGCTGAAACACACCACCCAAACCACCGCCGTAAAAATCAGCGGAATCGCCTACGTTTGGGATGTGAACACCCTAAGCCAAGTGCAATCCGCCACCGAACTGAAACTCAACGACATCGGCAGCGTCAGCCTGAAAACCCAGCAGCCGCTCAACGCCACGACTTATGAGCAAAATCAGGCAACCGGTGCATTTATCCTGATTGACGAAGCCACCAACCACACCGTCGCCGCCGGCATGATTCGCGGGGGCGACGAAGCGGGTACGTTTGAGATTTAAAACCGATTTCCCAAATAACAATGCCGTCTGAAAGCATATCTTTCAGACAGCATTGTTATGCGGCAAGATTATTTACGGCAGCTGACCGCTTCATTCAAAGGAATATTTTTTAAATTACCCTGTGACGAAACCTCGTAAACAGCAACACCGCAAGCCCGACCGTCGACACCGATGACTTCATAATCCTTCCCGGCTTGAGGCACAAAAGAGCCTTTTTTGGATTGACAAGAGCCTTCCTTCATGATGATGACATGAGTCGGCGTTTCATTGACATTGGTCAGACCGACATAAAACGCCTGCACATTGGCAGCTTTTCCTGCCGGAATCACAAATTCACGGAAAAAGGCGCGCGACAAAATGCCGTTTTTCTCTCCCAGCCGCTTGCTGGTTTCGGTTGGTGCAATGCCGATGGATTGGCTTTTTACTGTACCTGTCAACGAACCGAACGCTTCGCCCAACGATCCGCCGGTTGAGAATTTCTGACCTTTCCGGCCTGAATTGCAATCGATACCGGCCTCAACAGTCGACGGTTTTTGATTCTGACCGTAAATGCGGATACGGGCTTGTGTTTGCGGGTTATAGTCGGCCGTTTTTTGTAACACCGGTGCAGGGGACGAACATGCCGCTGTGAAAAATACGGCAGATAAAGCCAATAATTTCTTCATTTTAATCTCCTTTTTTGGTTGGAATACCCGCTTATTATAACCTTCAAAACCACAAAGATTTTATGTTTTACACATAGATCATTACAGAAACATGCCGTCTGAAAAGTTTATTTTCAGACGGCATCTCCGATATTAAACCGCCGCTTCGCTGCGCTCGCCTGTGCGGATGCGAATCGCTTCCTCCACCGGATAGACAAAAATCTTGCCGTCGCCGATTTTACCGGAACGGGCATTTTCGATGATGGCTTCAATGGCACGCTCGACATCATGGTCGGCCAACACCAGCTCGATTTTGGCTTTCGGCAGAAAATCAACGGCGTATTCGGCGCCGCGGTAGATTTCAGTGTGACCTTTTTGGCGGCCGAATCCTTTCACTTCGGTCACGGTCATGCCGGTAATGCCGATTTCGGTCAGAGCTTCGCGCACGTCGTCGAGTTTGAAGGGTTTGATGATGGCTTCAATTTTTTTCATGGCTGGCTTTCTATTTGTTTTTTTCAGACGGCACAGCTGCATCACTAAGGCCGTCTGAACAGGAAAAGACGACTGGGAAATTATCACAATCCGCTTTTTTATTCAATCGTGTTTTGCGGTGTGAATTGTTGACACTTTACGGCAAAATACCCAAGCAAAATAACCCTATTATGCGTATAATACCGTTTTCCCAACCGCATTTGAGAGCCGAATCCATGTCTGTTGTTTTGCCCTTGCGCGGCGTTACCGCCCTGTCTGATTTCCGTGTTGAAAAACTGTTTCAAAAAGCAGCCGATGCCGGATTGCCTGAAACGAAGCTGGAAAGCGAATTTTGGTATTTTGTCAGCAGCAAAAGTGCTTTAGACGCTGCGACCGTTGAAAAACTGCAAGCCTTGCTGGAAGCCGAACGTGTTGCCGAAACACCCAAGCCTGCGAGCGGCTTGCATTTATTTTTGATTACACCGCGCTTGGGTACGATTTCGCCTTGGGCTTCCAAAGCCACCAACATTGCGGAAAACTGCGGCCTTGAAGGCATCGAGCGCATTGAACGCGGCATGGCGGTGTGGATTCGCGGCAGTTTGACTGCCGGGCAGCAACAACAATGGGCGGCGCTGTTACACGACCGCATGACCGAAAGCGTGTTGACCGGCATTGACGCGGCGGCGCAACTGTTCCACCACATCCAATCGGAAACATTTTCGACCGTCGATCTGTTAAACGGCGGCAAAGAAGCCCTGGTCAAAGCCAACAGCGAAATGGGCTTGGCCTTATCGCCCGATGAAATCGATTATTTGGCGGAAAACTACCAAGCCTTAGGCCGCAATCCGAGCGATGTCGAACTGATGATGTTTGCTCAGGCCAACTCGGAACACTGCCGCCACAAAATCTTCAATGCCGATTTTATTTTAAACGGCGAAAAGCAGCCTAAATCCCTATTCCGCATGATTCGCGACACCCACGAAGCCCATCCTGAAGGTACGGTAGTGGCATATAAAGACAATTCTTCCGTGATTGAAGGCGCAAAAATCGAGCGCTTCTACCCGAACGCGGCCGACAACCACGGCTACCGCTTCCACGAAGAAGATACCCACATCATCATGAAAGTGGAAACCCACAACCACCCGACCGCCATCGCCCCGTTTGCCGGTGCGGCGACAGGCGCAGGCGGTGAAATCCGTGACGAAGGCGCAACCGGCAAAGGTTCGCGCCCGAAAGCAGGCTTAACCGGCTTTACCGTTTCCAACCTGAATATCCCCGGTTTGGAACAGCCTTGGGAACAAGCCTACGGCAAACCCGGCCACATCGCTTCGCCGCTGGACATCATGATTGAAGGTCCGATTGGCGGTGCGGCGTTCAACAACGAATTCGGCCGCCCGAACCTGTTAGGCTATTTCCGCACTTTTGAAGAAAAAATCGACGGCCAAGTGCGCGGCTACCACAAGCCGATTATGATTGCCGGCGGATTGGGCAACATTCAGGCGCAGCAAACGCATAAAGACGAAATTCCCGAAGGCGCATTGTTAATCCAACTCGGCGGCCCGGGCATGCTGATTGGCCTCGGCGGCGGTGCGGCTTCGTCTATGGATACCGGCACCAACGATGCCTCTTTGGACTTCAACTCCGTGCAACGCGGCAACCCTGAAATCGAACGCCGTGCGCAAGAGGTCATCGACCGCTGCTGGCAGCTGGGCGACAACAACCCGATTATCTCGATTCACGACGTGGGTGCGGGGGGCCTGTCGAACGCCTTCCCTGAATTGGTCAACGACGCCGGCCGCGGTGCAATATTCAAACTGCGCGATGTACCTTTGGAAGAACACGGCCTCACTCCGCTGCAAATCTGGTGCAACGAATCGCAAGAGCGTTATGTGTTGGCGGTTTTGGAACAAAACTTAGACACCTTCCGCGCCGTTTGCGAACGCGAACGCTGCCCGTTTGCCGTGGTCGGCGTGGCCACCGGCGACGGTCATCTGCAGGTGCGCGATGATTTGTACGACAACAGCCCGGTCGATTTGCCGCTGAATGTCTTACTCGGCAAACCGCCTAAAACTACCCGCAACGACACCACCGTTACACCGTCTGAAAGCCAATTCGACGCGTCTGCCATCGACATCACCGAAGCCGCTTACCGCGTGCTGCGCCTGCCGACCGTAGCTGCAAAAAACTTCCTGATTACCATCGGCGACCGAAGCGTGGGCGGCATGACCCATCGCGACCAAATGGTCGGCAAATACCAAACACCGGTAGCAGATTGCGCCGTGACCATGATGGGCTTCAACACCTACCGGGGCGAAGCGATGTCTATGGGTGAAAAACCGACCGTCGCCCTGTTCGACGCACCCGCTTCGGGCAGAATGTGCGTCGGCGAAGCCATCACCAACATCGCGGCGGTCAATATCGGCGACATCGGCAACATCAAACTTTCCGCCAACTGGATGGCCGCCTGCGGCACCGAGGGCGAAGACGAAAAACTCTACCGCACGGTAGAAGCCACATCGCAAATCTGCCAAGCCTTGGATTTGAGCATTCCGGTGGGCAAAGACAGTTTGTCGATGAAAACCGTGTGGCAAGACGAAGCGGAACAAAAATCCGTGGTTTCGCCTTTGAGCCTGATTATCACTGCGTTTGCGCCGGTAAAAGACGTACGCAAAACCATCACGCCTGAACTGAAAAACGTGCAAGACAGCGCATTACTGCTGGTGGACTTAGGCAACGGCCAAGCACGCATGGGCGGCTCGGCTTTGGGTCAGGTGTATAACCAAATGGCAGGCGCCGCCCCTGATATCGAAGCAGGCCGTCTGAAAGCGTTTTACAACGCCATTCAGCAATTGGTTGCCGAAGACAAACTCTTGGCCTACCACGACCGCGGCGACGGCGGCTTGTTTGCGACTTTGGCGGAAATGGCGTTTGCCGGCCGTGTGGGGTTGGATGTGGACATCAGCCCGTTAACCGTCGCACAAGCAGATCAAAACGCTGCGGCCGCCTGTGCTTTGTTTAATGAAGAATTGGGTGCCGTGATTCAGGTGAATGCGGCCGATTTGGCTGCCGTAGAAGCCTTGTTTGCCCAAACCGGTATTGATGTGCACAACATCGCCGCCTTGGCTGCCGGTGAAAAAATCGTTATCCGCAACCAAAGCGGCATCTTACTGGAACAATCCCGCACCGACCTGCAACGCGCATGGCAGGAAACCAGCCACGCCGTTCAAAAGCTGCGCGACAATCCGGCCTGTGCCGACAGCGAGTTTGCCTTAATCGGTGACAACCAACGCAGCGCGCTGTTTGCCGATTTGACTTTTGATGTCAACGAAAATATCGCCGCGCCGTTTATCAACAGCGGTGCGAAACCGAAAATCGCCGTATTGCGAGAACAAGGCGTGAATGGCCAAATCGAAATGGCGGCCGCCTTTACCCAAGCCGGTTTCGACGCGTATGACGTGCATATGTCCGACCTGATGGGCGGCCGCGTGAATCTCGACACCTTCCAAATGCTGGCTGCGTGCGGCGGCTTCAGCTACGGCGACGTATTGGGTGCGGGCGAAGGTTGGGCGAAATCGATTCTGTTCCACCCTGCTTTGCGCGACCGGTTTGCTGCTTTCTTCGCCAATCCGAATACGCTCACACTGGGCGTGTGCAACGGCTGCCAAATGGTCAGCAACTTGGCCGACATCATTCCGGGCACAGCCGCATGGCCGAAATTCAAACGCAACGAAAGCGAGCAGTTTGAAGCGCGTTTGACCATGGTCAACGTGACCAAATCGCCATCGCTGATTTTGAACGAAATGCAAGGCGCCAGCCTGCCGGTAGCCGTCAGCCACGGCGAAGGCCGCGCCGACTTCGCACTCAAAGGCGGCCAAGTGCCGGCCGATTTGGCAATCGCGCTGCAATACGTCGACGGTTTGAACCAAGTCACCCAAACCTATCCGCTCAACCCGAATGGTTCGCCTCAAGGCATTGCCGGTGTGACCAACGCCGACGGCCGCGTCACCATCATGATGCCGCATCCGGAACGCGTATTCCGTGCGGCACAAATGAGCTGGAAACCTGAAGACTGGACGGAACAATCCGGCTGGGCACGTCTCTTTGCCGGCGCACGTAAAGCATTGGGTTAATCCGCCCAACCCCCGGTTTGAGTATCAAGGCCGTCTGAAAATACTTTTCAGACGGCCTCAGCCTTTTGGCATTCTGCCATATAGGGTATGATAAAGCCTGATTTGCTTTCTAGGCCGTCTGAAACATGAAACACGCTTTTATTCTCAGTGATTGCGAGTATCCGGAATGCGACGCCAAGCCGTTTGCGTTGCTGACCGCCAATCCGACCAAAATGCACCATTATGTCGCGCAAACCGAGCAGCGGCAGCATGCGCATAATTCGTCGGTCGGCACGCAAAACCAAAACGTTTACCGCCTGCCGATCAGCCTGTTTCACAAGCCTTACCGCGGCGAAGCAGATAATGTGAACATCATCACCAATCTGGCCGCCAAAAACCTTTACACGCTGGCCTTTGTTGACGATTCTCCTAATCAATACAATCTCGAAAGCTGGTTCAACCGCCATGAAAGCGGCTATGAAGATTCGTGCCAAATGCTGCGCAGCCTGCCTTCAGGCCGTCTGAAAGTGCCCGATGCCATTTGGCGGGTTTTGCGCTTGAAGCTGCTGGGTATTTTGCGCAACCCGAATAACCACAAAACCTTGTTTGCCCACCGCCTGCATCAGGCCATCCGCCGCCAATTGCCCGAAGTGAGCCGTGAATTCGTGCATTTAATCCGCGCCCGCGATCCGAACCGCCTCCGCTCGATTTTGCAGGATTTCGATTTCAATTTTCACGGCTACGTCAATTGGCTCTCCAACCTTTACGGCATGTTGAGCGACGGCGTGTCGCAGCCTTCGTTGTTTGAACAGATGTTCCGCGCAGCGTTTGATGTACCTGAAGCGGTGAAAATCGAGCTTTACCGCTATCCGGACAATTCAGGCTTGTGCCTGTTTAACGATCGTTCGTTTTGCCTGCAGGAGTCGGAAAAAGAAATCAGCATCGGCGTGAATCTCGCCCACGACATGTTCGTCATCGTGCATGTGAAGCCGGATTTATGGCGCACGCTGAAAAGCGGGTTTTTCCTCAAACAAACGCACAAACAAGGCGAAATCCATATTTACGACCACAACCAAACCCAACGCCTGACCTACAACCGCTTGACCATCAATCAAGCACGGGCGGCCGTGTACGGCTTAAGCCGCAACCACCGCGATTATGTACAGGAACAGGCCGTCTGAAAAAAGGAACCACATGAAAATTACCCCGGTCAAAGCCTTCAGCGACAACTATATTTGGATGATTCAGGAAGGCAATCTGGCCGTCTGCGTTGATCCGGGCGATGCCACGCCGGTATTGAAATTTTTGGTCAACAACCGCCTGATGCTTGCGCAAACATGGATTACCCACCACCATGACGACCACCGCGGCGGCGCAGGTGCTTTGTGGCGCACATTTTTAGAATCACCGGTTTACGGCAACAGCGACATTCCCGAAGCCACCCACCGCGCCGAAGCCGGTTTGCAAATTCCGTTTGGCGGCGGCTTGGCCACGGTTTGGGCAACCCCGGGCCACACCGGCCATCATTTGAGTTATCTGTTTGAAACTTCAGACGGCCTGCACGTTTTCTGCGGCGACACCTTGTTCAGTGCGGGTTGCGGCCGCGTATTCACCGGCACAACTGAAGAATTGTTTGACAGTTTCTTGCGTTTCAATCAATTGCCGGAAAACACCTTGTTTTACCCTGCGCACGAATACACGGCTTCTAACCTGCGCTTTGCCGCCCACATCGAGCCGGACAACACCGACATTCGGACGGCCTTGCGCGAGGCCGAATCCGCCACCGCCCCGACCCTGCCGGTGACATTGCTGCACGAGCGCAAAGTCAATCCGTTTTTACGTGTCGGTTTGCCACAGGTTTGGGAACGTGTGGAAAGCTTAAGCGGTAAGCAATTTGACACGGAATTGGAAGTGTTTGCCGCATTGCGTGAATTGAAGAATCATTTTTAAGGCCGTCTGAAAAGCAGTTTGTACGCTTTTTTACTCACAAAAAGGCCGTTTGAAACATCATATTTCAGACGGCCTTTTATATAAAAAAACGATACTGCCTGTTATTTTTTCTTATCCTGCTTCAAATCCACCAAACGCGTACCGGCCAAGAAATCATATAAAAACTGGCGGTCGGCATTCAATAACGCAAAGCCCCACGGCAGAATCAGCCAAAACAAGGCCGCGCCGAATGCGAGCATAGGCGGAATATTCAGAAAATGACGCAATCCGGCATAAACCAGCATGGGGATAAACACTACAAACACGCAGGCCCAAATAAAACGTTGGCGCAGTTGGTGCAACGGCGGCTGCACGTTTTGCTGATTGGCCAAACCGATTTTCCAAGTTTGCATCGCCAGCGTTTGGCCTTTTTGCAGCCAGTTCATGCGGAAATAATACCACCAAAAACCAATCACCAACACGCAGGTGGCAAAGCTGGATAAATAGGTCGAAATCGGATTGAGAAAAATCGCCGATATGCCTGACAAAATCGCGGCGACGGCGGTAACGGCGCCGACCAGCAGCATTTCATACATCAAGGCAGCAAGACGGCGTTTGAGAGCAACAGTAGGAAATCGGGTCATGGGCATAAATCGAATACAAAGGCCGTCTGCAAGGCAGAAGCGAAACCGGGAATATTTTACTTCGCTTTGACCTATTCAGACGGCCTGCCGGTTAAAAAATCAACGGTGCGGGCGCTTTTGGCCTTTGGCTTGTTGCATCGCCATTTGGTTCATTTCCTGACGGGTCGGGCGTTTTTTAAACATGGCATGCGCTTCGTCAACCGAGCATTTTTGCGACAGACAAATCAGCGTAATCGCATCTTTTTGTGCTTGGCCGCCACGGTGGTACATGCGGCGTAAGTTGGCTTCGTTGATGCGGCCTTTTTCAGGGTCGATATCGAATTTTTTCAGGCGCTCGATAAATTGGCGTTGCTGGCGGCGCGAAGTCCACACGAAACCGCCGGCAGCGGCTACCATAATCACGATGGCAATCAAAATTGCAAGCGGCCATGAATCAACGATTAACACCAACAGCAGGCTCAAAACGGCGGTGGCCAGAATCATCAGGCCGGCTAAGCGGATTTTTGCTTTTGTATCCATGAATTGTGTTTCCTTAAAACGGTTTGAGGCCGTCTGAAAAAATTCCGTTGAGCTTTTCAGACGGCCTTGGAATGATTTAACGCTATTTTACAGTATTTTCAGACTTACGGGGAAGATTGGCTGCTTTTTCATTCGGACGGACTGCCCGGCTTCACACTGCCAAGCCCATCACCAATTGTTTAAATTCCGCCCATGCGTCGCCTTCTTCCGCGCCTTTAATCATACGGTCGATTTTGGCACAAGTTTGCAGCGCATCCAGCAGCCGGCTGATGGAAATGCGGTTGGCGGCAATAGGTGCCAACGTTTGTTTTTCGCCCCACAGGCGCAAGCTGTTGCGCAGCGATTGGATATTCTGCCCTTGTTTTAAAGCGGCGGTCAGTCGAATCAGCGTGCGGATGTCTTCAGCCACCGCCCACAGCAGCAATACCGGTTCTTCACTATCGGCCTCCAAACCATCGAGCAAACGCGCCACGCGTTGTGCATCGCCCTTCATCCAGGCACCTGCCAGTTGGAACACATCAAAACGCGCCACATTGGCCACCGCCGCTTCGGCATCAGCCATGTTCAGCAGATGGCCTTTCGGGTGCAGCAAGGCCAGCTTGTCGATTTCCTGCCTGGCGGCCAGTAGATTGCCTTCAACGCGTTCGGCAAACAAAGCCAGCGCATCGTTTTCAATTTCCAAGCCCCATTTTTTCAGACGGCCTCGAATCCATGCGGGCAAGGCAGCGGCACCCACCGCTTTGGCCTCCAGCATCACGCCGTTTGCCGCCAGCGCACCAAACCATTTGGCTTGCGTTTGCGATTTTTCCAACTTGGGCAGCATGATGACGGTGACGGTATCTTCGGGCAATTGCCGGGCAAAATACTGCAGCGCTTCGCCGCCGTTTTTGCCCGGTTTGCCGTTGGGAATATGCAATTCGAGCAATTTTAAATCGGCGAACAAACCCATGCTGCCCGCCGATTGCAACCACTCATCCCAATCAAAATTGTTTTCGGCGGTATGCACTTCGCGGTTGAGATAGCCCTGCCGACGCGCGGCCGTGCGCAAGGTATCGAGCGCTTCAATCCGCAATAAATCTTCTTCGCCATGAACCACATACAGCGGTTTGAGCGGCATATCGGCGCTAAGCTGCTCGATATTCATCGCCGCCATTTACTGCGCCGCTTTCAAAAAGGTCAGTCGGCGGACAATTTGGTCGGCGGCATCAGTGCGCATTTCCGACCAGATGGTTTGTTCCTCTTCGGCTTTACCCAACACTTCGCTGTCGGCGTAATCCATGGTGCGGCGTACCACCACGCTCATCGGTTCGCCCACCAGCTCGCCGTTGCGTGTCGCTTGCGCATCCACGCGCAACATCAGCAGATATTCATTGATGTCGGCAGCACGGGTAATGGTGTAAATATCGCGGCGGGTTTCGATGTGGGTCACATTCACCGCCATTTGCGCCTGCTCCATACCGACCGGACGGCCGTCTGAACGGCGCAGGGAGTTTTCCAAAGCCTGTTGCAGTGCACCGCCGTTGACATACCAATTTTGATACGGCAGCGGCTGCGATGTACCGGCCGTGCCTTTCAAATGGAAACCGCAGGAAGCCAACAGCAATACAGCGGTGGTCAGGATGATTTTCTTCATATCAGGCTTTCGTTTTCAAGACGGGAATAGCTGGATTATAGCGGATTATCAGGCCGTCTGAAATCGTTAGGCTTCAGACGGCCTGATGAGTTTTAGGGTATACATGAGATTTTATGTAATCTTATTAAATCTAGGCCGTCTGAAAAGCAATAACCTTTTCAGACGGCCTCGCAATGGTTTCGACTTATTAAAACACTATACATCATTATCCAGCCAAATTAAGCTCACCATGCGCCCGGTTTGCCCATCACGGCGGTAAGAGAAAAAACTGTCACGCTCTAACACGGTACAATGTTCACCGCCATAAATCATGCCCACGCCTTCGTGCTGCAATACCATTCGCGCCAAAGCATACATATCGGCCAGATATTTGCCGCCACCGATGGATTCAAACGCGCTTTCGGCGGCGGGCATTTGTGCGGCAAACGCATCAAATACGTCCTGTCCCACTTCAAAGGCTTCCGGTCCGATCGCCGGCCCCAAATAAGCCATGATTTCTAAAGGCGCTACTTGCATGGCGCGCACGGTATTTTGCAAAATGCCCCCTGCCAAACCGCGCCAACCGGCATGTGCCGCTGCCACAACCGTACCTGCCTTATCGCAAAACAAAACCGGCAAGCAATCGGCGGTCATGCTGGCGCAAGCAGTTTGGCCGGTGGTATCGACGCTGGCATCGGCATCGATAAGTGTTGCCAACGCATCAGTCGCGTTCACCACGATATCGCTGTGAATTTGGTTGAGATAGGCAACAGGCAGACCGGTTTGGTTTTGTACGATTTCGCGGTTGCGCGCCACATACTCGGGATTATCGCCGACATGCGCCCCGACATTCAGGCTGTGAAACGGCGCTTTGCTCACCCCGCCGTTGCGCGTGGTGATTAAGGTTTTCACATTGGCAGGCGCAGGCCAATCGGCGGTGAGAAAAGTTTTGTTTTGTGCTTTAATGCCTAACGTTTCACTTAAGGTTTTCATGCGCCTCCTTTTTTCAGACGGCCTGTGTCTCATTAATAGGCCGTCTGAACATTATTCTCGTACATAAACAACTTCAACTTATTCTCGTACATAAACGACTTCAACATCGTAATCGTCTTCGTTCCAATCATCGTTGTCATCACTATCAAGCTTTTCCTGCCATTCTTCTTCATGGCTCAAAGAAGAATCCAATCCGGCTTCCAAGCGTAAAATCGAAAGCAGATGGTAAATATCGTCCGGCAACGGCGCTTCAAACGACACGGTTTTATTTGTTTTCGGATGGATAAAACTCAAACGGTAAGCGTGCAAGGCTTGGCGTGCGCCCAAAGCCTTTACTGCTTCTTTCACGCCTTCGCTGCACGGATGGCGCGGATTGCCGTAAACCGGATCAGCCGCCAGTGGATGATTGGCTTCGCGCATATGCACACGGATTTGGTGGGTACGGCCGGTTTCCAAAGCACATTCGATATAGCTGTGAGACAAATAGCGTTCCAGCACTTTTACATGGGTCACAGCCGGTTTGCCGCCGTATTTTACCACCGCCATTTTCAAGCGGTTGTGCGGATCGCGGCCGATTAAAGTGTCGATTTTACCGTCAAACGGCACCAGGCCATTGGCTACGGCGCGGTAAATGCGTTTTACCGTGCGTGCCTGAAGCTGCTGCACCAAAGAAGTTTGCGCCGGTAAATTCTTCGCCACCACCATCAAGCCGCTGGTTTCTTTGTCGAGACGGTGAACAATCCCTGCGCGGGGTACTTGGCTTAATTCTGGACAATGTGCAAGCAAACCGTTTAACAGCGTGCCCGTCCAGTTGCCCGCTGCGGGATGCACCACCAAGCCGGCAGGTTTGTTGATAACAATCACGGTATCGTCTTCGTAAACAATATCCAAATTCATCGCTTCAGGGGTGAACGCCAGATTTTCTTCTCTCGGACGCACGGTAACTGTGATAAACTCTCCGCCAATCATTTTCGCTTTCGGTTGGGCCGGTTTGCCGTTTACCATGACATCACCGTCTTTAATCCAAGTGGCCAAGCGGCTGCGCGAATAATCGGGCATGAGTTTGGCCAGTGCCGCGTCCAAACGCAATCCGGCCATCTCGACAGAAACGGTCAATTTAACACAACTTTCTGCTTCAGGGACTGCCGCAAAATCTAAATCATCGCTATAATCAGCTTCATTATCAAAGGAAGTATTCTGCATGAAAAAAATTCTTTTATTAGTTTCTTTAAGTTTGGCACTCAGCGCATGTGCCAATAAAGGCACCATCGATAAAGACGCTCAAATTACTCAGGATTGGAGTGTGGAACAGCTTTATGCTGAAGCACAGGATGAATTGAACAGCAACAATTATACGCGAGCCATCAAGTTATATGAACTGCTCGAATCACGTTTCCCTAATGGTCGCTACGCGCAGCAATCTCAATTAGACACAGCCTACGCATACTATAAAGATGATGAGCCTGAAAAAGCCTTGGCCGCTATCGACCGCTTCCAACGCCATCACCCGCAGCATCCGAACATGGATTATGCCTTATATTTAAAAGGCTTGGTATTGTTTAATGAAGATCAGTCTTTCTTAAATAAATTGGCGTCACAAGACTGGTCCGACCGCGACCCTAAAGCCAACCGTGATGCCTACCATGCTTTTGCACAACTGGTAGAACGCTATCCGAACAGTAAATATGCGCCTGATGCCACTTCACGCATGACCAAATTGGTTGACGCATTGGGCGGCAACGAAATTGCAGTTGCCCGTTATTACATGAAACGCGGCGCATACGTTGCAGCCATTAACCGCGCACAAAAAATTGTTCAACAATACCAAAATACACGTTATGTTGAAGAATCTTTAGCCATGATGGAACTGGCCTATAAGAAACTGGAAAAACCGCAACTGGCTCAAGATACCCGTCGTATTTTGCAGCAAAACTTCCCGGAAAGCCCTTTCTTAACCCATGAATGGCGCAATGGCGACATGCCTTGGTGGCGTTATTGGAAGTGATGTATCGATACAAAAAATCAGCCTGAATATTTCAGGCTGATTTTTTTTGATGTGTATTTACTAAAAGAAAGGGGCTGACGTAGATTAGCCCTAAACACCACACCAAATTCGCAGAATTTTTAACTGCTCTTTTGGTGTGCCAAAATTAAAACGAAATTCGCATTCTTTCAAGAATAAGGGAAAAGATTTACGGTCAATTCCGTTGTATTTTCTCAGAACACGTTTTGCTTGGTTCCGGAAATTCCCAATGCCGTTAATGTGGTTTTGACGCTCTGCAAAAATCTGTGAATGATTGATGCGGTAATGAATAAATTCGCTCACATCAAGCACATCACAGCTTTTGTAACACAGTTCGTATAAACAATACTATCAGGCATGATTTTTCTTTTAACAACAGGTAGTAAAGTATCTTGTTTGGTGTTTTCAACCACAACGGTCCTTGCCATTGCGTTTTAAAATACCAAAAACAGCCGCTTTACCGGCTGCACCACGACCGCGTTTACCCTTGCGTTGTCCGCCAAAATAGCTTTCGTCCAGCTCAATAGAGCTGTCAAAAACTTCGTCTGCTTGAAGTGCCAAATGGCAGGCAATCACTTGACGGATTTTGCGGTAAAACAACATAGCACAATTAGGTTGAATACCGAGTATATCCGCTGCTGAACGAGCAGTAACTTCTAATACAAAAAACTGAAGCAACTTTTGCTGTGTAGATTTACTGTGTTGTAATGGGTTATCTTCATTTTTTGAGTGTAACCTAACTGCTAATCTACGTCAGCCCCAAAAGAAAAATGCCGTCTGAAACAGACATAATATAGGAAATCACCTGGTTGTTTATACTTTTTATGCAAAACAGCTTTTATTTTTTGCCTGAACGATTGTTTTAGGATTTTCGGGCGTTATCAAGAACCATGCGGCTTTGCCGTGCCTTTCAGTATTCTTGACAACGCTCGAAAATCCCCAAATGGGTCTTCAGGTAAAAAAGAAAAAATGTAAACAACGATAGGATTTTCTACAACAGACGGCCTACCTCTTACATGCTATGTTACCTGCTGCACTGCCCCTACTACTTTTTAACCACAGGCTGGGCAGCCTTCTTGGCAGGGGCGGCAACCGACGCTTCATTCTTCAATTTCGCAAAAATCCCTTCCCCAATGCCTTTGACGTTTTTCAGTTCGTCCAAAGTCTTAAAGCTGCCATGCTGTTTGCGGTATTCCACAATGGCTTTGGCTTTGGCCGGGCCTACACCCGGCAGTGCCGTCAGTTCGCTTTCGGAAGCGGTGTTGATGTTGACTGCTGCTGCAGAGACGGAAGCGACCAAAGTGGTCAGTGCGCAGAAGATGATTTTTTTCATCGGATTCATACGTTTTCTCCTGAACGTGTTGATAATACCGTAGATTATATTTACCCAATATTAATAATGCAAATTTTCTCTGCCGATTATTTCATGACTGTTTCATCATGACCACGCTTTTATTCAATTACCGCTGCTTTTAACGTATGACGTAAAGAAGCCTCCGACAGGAGTCGGAGGCTTCGGAATGGGTGTTTGGCAGTGACCTACTTTCACATGGAAGAACCACACTATCATCGGCGCTGAGTCGTTTCACGGTCCTGTTCGGGATGGGAAGGCGTGGGACCAACTCGCTATGGCCGCCAAACTTAAACTGTACAAATTGTTAAGCCGTTATGCAGTTTCCTGCAGTTATTTATTGTTTAACCAACTTTTGGTGATGACTGAATCATCAGTAAGCTTTTATCTTTGAAGTCCTTCAAATGATAGAGTCAAGCCTCACGAGCAATTAGTATGGGTTAGCTTCATGCGTTACCGCACTTCCACACCCCACCTATCAACGTCCTGGTCTCGAACGACTCTTTAGGAGGATTAAATCCTCAGGGAAGTCTCATCTTCAGGCGAGTTTCGCGCTTAGATGCTTTCAGCGCTTATCTCTTCCGAACTTAGCTACCCGGCGATGCGACTGGCGTCACAACCGGTACACCAGAGGTTCGTCCACTCCGGTCCTCTCGTACTAGGAGCAGCCCCCGTCAAACTTCCAACGCCCACTGCAGATAGGGACCAAACTGTCTCACGACGTTTTAAACCCAGCTCACGTACCACTTTAAATGGCGAACAGCCATACCCTTGGGACCGACTACAGCCCCAGGATGTGATGAGCCGACATCGAGGTGCCAAACTCCGCCGTCGATATGAACTCTTGGGCGGAATCAGCCTGTTATCCCCGGAGTACCTTTTATCCGTTGAGCGATGGCCCTTCCATACAGAACCACCGGATCACTATGTCCTGCTTTCGCACCTGCTCGACTTGTCGGTCTCGCAGTTAAGCTACCTTTTGCCATTGCACTATCAGTCCGATTTCCGACCGGACCTAGGTAACCTTCGAACTCCTCCGTTACTCTTTGGGAGGAGACCGCCCCAGTCAAACTGCCTACCATGCACGGTCCCCGATCCGGATGACGGACCTGGGTTAGAACCTCAAAGACACCAGGGTGGTATTTCAAGGACGGCTCCACAGAGACTGGCGTCTCTGCTTCTAAGCCTCCCACCTATCCTACACAAGTGACTTCAAAGTCCAATGCAAAGCTACAGTAAAGGTTCACGGGGTCTTTCCGTCTAGCAGCGGGTAGATTGCATCTTCACAACCACTTCAACTTCGCTGAGTCTCGGGAGGAGACAGTGTGGCCATCGTTACGCCATTCGTGCGGGTCGGAACTTACCCGACAAGGAATTTCGCTACCTTAGGACCGTTATAGTTACGGCCGCCGTTTACTGGGGCTTCGATCCGATGCTCTCACATCTTCAATTAACCTTCCAGCACCGGGCAGGCGTCACACCCTATACGTCCACTTTCGTGTTAGCAGAGTGCTGTGTTTTTAATAAACAGTCGCAGCCACCTATTCTCTGCGACCCTCCAATGCTTACAGAGCAAGTCTTTCACATCGAAGGGCATACCTTCTCCCGAAGTTACGGTATCAATTTGCCGAGTTCCTTCTCCCGAGTTCTCTCAAGCGCCTTAGAATTCTCATCCTGCCCACCTGTGTCGGTTTGCGGTACGGTTCCGATTCAACTGAAGCTTAGTGGCTTTTCCTGGAAGCGTGGTATCGGTTACTTCGTGTCCGTAGACACTCGTCATCACTTCTCGGTGTTATGAAGACCCGGATTTGCCTAAGTCTTCCACCTACCGGCTTAAACAAACTATTCCAACAGTTTGCTAACCTAACCTTCTCCGTCCCCACATCGCATTGAATCAAAGTACAGGAATATTAACCTGTTTCCCATCGACTACGCATTTCTGCCTCGCCTTAGGGGCCGACTCACCCTACGCCGATGAACGTTGCGTAGGAAACCTTGGGCTTTCGGCGAGCGGGCTTTTCACCCGCTTTATCGCTACTCATGTCAACATTCGCACTTCTGATACCTCCAGCACACTTTACAATGCACCTTCTTCGGCCTACAGAACGCTCCCCTACCATACCTTACGGTATCCGCAGCTTCGGTTATAGATTTGAGCCCCGTTACATCTTCCGCGCAGGACGACTCGACCAGTGAGCTATTACGCTTTCTTTAAATGATGGCTGCTTCTAAGCCAACATCCTGGCTGTCTGGGCCTTCCCACTTCGTTTACCACTTAATCTATCATTTGGGACCTTAGCTGGCGGTCTGGGTTGTTTCCCTCTTGACAACGGACGTTAGCACCCGCTGTCTGTCTCCCGAGGAGCAACTTGATGGTATTCTTAGTTTGCCATGGGTTGGTAAGTTGCAATAACCCCCTAGCCATAACAGTGCTTTACCCCCATCAGTCTCATACTCGAGGCACTACCTAAATAGTTTTCGGGGAGAACCAGCTATCTCCGAGTTTGTTTAGCCTTTCACCCCTATCCACAGCTCATCCCCGCATTTTGCAACATGCGTGGGTTCGGACCTCCAGTGCGTGTTACCGCACCTTCATCCTGGCCATGGATAGATCACTCGGTTTCGGGTCTACACCCAGCAACTAGTCGCCCTATTAAGACTCGGTTTCCCTACGCCTCCCCTATCCGGTTAAGCTCGCTACTGAATGTAAGTCGTTGACCCATTATACAAAAGGTACGCAGTCACGGAACAAGTCCGCTCCCACTGTTTGTATGCATCAGGTTTCAGGTTCTGTTTCACTCCCCTCCCGGGGTTCTTTTCGCCTTTCCCTCACGGTACTGGTTCACTATCGGTCGATGATGAGTATTTAGCCTTGGAGGATGGTCCCCCCATATTCAGACAGGATTTCTCGTGTCCCGCCCTACTTGTCGTACGCTTAGTACCATTGATGAAATTTCGAATACGGGACTATCACCCACTATGGTCAAGCTTCCCAGCTTGTTCTTCTATCTCAACAATTATTACGTACAGGCTCCTCCGCGTTCGCTCGCCACTACTTGCGGAATCTCGGTTGATTTCTTTTCCTCCGGGTACTTAGATGGTTCAGTTCTCCGGGTTCGCTTCTCTAAGTCTATGTATTCAACTTAGGATACTGCACTGAATGCAGTGGGTTTCCCCATTCGGATATCGCGGGATCAAAGCTTTATTGCCAGCTCCCCCACGCTTTTCGCAGGCTTACACGTCCTTCGTCGCCTATCATCGCCAAGGCATCCACCTGATGCACTTATTCACTTGACTCTATCATTTCAAGAACCTCTTTGACTTCGCTTTGTTCCCGTTGACTAGGTAACTTGGCTTAAGGTGTTTACTTTGATAAAGCTTACTGCTTTGTTGTGTGTCGCTCCTGCCTTTTGTGTTTCAGGAGCAACTCGATACAATCATCACCCAAATACTGCGGTTTACTTCTTGGTAACGATTAGCCGTTTGCAACTGGCCAATCGTTAAAGTAAACCGACATTGTCTTTGTTTGTTGATTTCGGCTTTCCAATTTGTTAAAGATCGATGCTTTTCAATATTGCTATTGACTTCGCAAATCAAAATGAGCTGGCCATTATATCAGCCTTCTTCTTGCAGTCAAGCTTTTTCAGTCATTAAACAAAAAATCAGCGCTATGCGCTTTTTTATTTAAATTCTGCCAACTGACTTTGATTTGGAAAGTATTTGGTGGAGGCAAACGGGATCGAACCGATGACCCCCTGCTTGCAAAGCAGGTGCTCTACCAACTGAGCTATGCCCCCAGTATGAGTTGTGGTGGGTCTGGGAGGACTTGAACCTCCGACCCCACGCTTATCAAGCGTGTGCTCTAACCAGCTGAGCTACAAACCCAAGGTCGTTATTTTGAAACCGTTTCACCAAACCAGGCCTTATTGCCGATCCGTTACTTTGTTTTCTCAATATCTTCTGCATCTTCTACAGTTTACCGATAAGTGTGAATGCGAGAAGCCTCTTCTTCTCTAGAAAGGAGGTGATCCAGCCGCAGGTTCCCCTACGGCTACCTTGTTACGACTTCACCCCAGTCATGAAGCATACCGTGGTAAGCGGCCTCCTTGCGGTTAGCCTACCTACTTCTGGTATCCCCCACTCCCATGGTGTGACGGGCGGTGTGTACAAGACCCGGGAACGTATTCACCGCAGTATGCTGACCTGCGATTACTAGCGATTCCGACTTCATGCACTCGAGTTGCAGAGTGCAATCCGGACTACGATCGGTTTTGTGAGATTGGCTCCGCCTCGCGGCTTGGCTACCCTCTGTACCGACCATTGTATGACGTGTGAAGCCCTGGTCATAAGGGCCATGAGGACTTGACGTCATCCCCACCTTCCTCCGGCTTGTCACCGGCAGTCTCATTAGAGTGCCCAACTTAATGATGGCAACTAATGACAAGGGTTGCGCTCGTTGCGGGACTTAACCCAACATCTCACGACACGAGCTGACGACAGCCATGCAGCACCTGTGTTACGGTTCCCGAAGGCACTCCTCCGTCTCTGAAGGATTCCGTACATGTCAAGACCAGGTAAGGTTCTTCGCGTTGCATCGAATTAATCCACATCATCCACCGCTTGTGCGGGTCCCCGTCAATTCCTTTGAGTTTTAATCTTGCGACCGTACTCCCCAGGCGGTCAATTTCACGCGTTAGCTACGCTACTAAGCAATCAAGTTGCCCAACAGCTAATTGACATCGTTTAGGGCGTGGACTACCAGGGTATCTAATCCTGTTTGCTACCCACGCTTTCGAGCATGAACGTCAGTGTTATCCCAGGGGGCTGCCTTCGCCATCGGTATTCCTCCACATCTCTACGCATTTCACTGCTACACGTGGAATTCTACCCCCCTCTGACACACTCTAGTCAGCCAGTTCAAAACGCAGTTCCCAGGTTGAGCCCGGGGATTTCACATCTTGCTTAACTAACCGTCTGCGCTCGCTTTACGCCCAGTAATTCCGATTAACGCTCGCACCCTACGTATTACCGCGGCTGCTGGCACGTAGTTAGCCGGTGCTTATTCTTCAGGTACCGTCATAAGTTTATGGTATTAACACAAACCTTTTCTTCCCTGACAAAAGTCCTTTACAACCCGAAGGCCTTCTTCAGACACGCGGCATGGCTGGATCAGGCTTGCGCCCATTGTCCAAAATTCCCCACTGCTGCCTCCCGTAGGAGTCTGGGCCGTGTCTCAGTCCCAGTGTGGCGGATCATCCTCTCAGACCCGCTACTGATCGTCGCCTTGGTAGGCCTTTACCCCACCAACTAGCTAATCAGATATTGGCCGCTCGAATAACGCAAGGCCCGAAGGTCCCCTGCTTTCCTCCTCAGAGCGTATGCGGTATTAGCTAATCTTTCGATTAGTTATCCCCCATTACTCGGTACGTTCCAATATGTTACTCACCCGTTCGCCACTCGCCACCCAAGAAGCAAGCTTCTCTGTGCTGCCGTCCGACTTGCATGTGTAAAGCATGCCGCCAGCGTTCAATCTGAGCCAGGATCAAACTCTTATGTTTAATCTCTAACTTTTTAACTTCTGGTCTGCTTCAAAGAAACTGACAAGTCAATGTTTTAAACATTTGTCTTGTCTGTCTTTTTCAACAGTGTGAGGCTTGTCGCACTCACACTTATCGGTAATCTGTTTGTTAAAGAGCAAAAACCGAATTATATAACACCTAAACTGCTTGTCAACTCTTTTTTCAAAATCTATCGAAAATCCAAATCAACCGTGCTATAATTGTCAGTTCGGTTATTCACCGCCGAAGCAGCGAAGAACCGAACTATACCCCTCGCCCCAATACCCGTCAACCCATATCCTCAATAAATTTTAACCCAAACCGACAACCACCTGTTTTACAACCGGATTTAGTTCCAAACAAATGACATAAATCTTCAAAACCTTAAATCCCAATCCCCAACCTCGTCCTTGCAATAAAGGCCGAGACCTTTGTCCCCCAAAAGAAACCTCTAAATTCCCCTAAACTGGATTTAGAGGATTTCCCATAAGCAGCTTCTCCCAACAAACCGCTCAAACCATCATTGTCGTCTGTGGAGGGTATCGCCGGCGAAATCGCCCCCGGCAAAGGCAAAGATGCCCGTCGGATAAAAAAGACGGCAAATTCAAACCAGCTGTAAACAACACCCCCGTACCGGCCAAGAAGGCTATACCGGCCGACTGCCTGTCAGCCCCGCCAACGAACACAAGTGCCGCTACTTCGAACCTTTATTGAACGGCATAACCGAATACACCGCCTTATATGCCGGCAAAGGCTGCAATGCTTAAACAACAAAAAACTTTCGGACGGCATTATGCGTAAAGCCCACCGTGGCTGCCTCTTAACAGACGAAGGCAAACAACGCAACCGATACTTATCAAATACCCGTTATGCGGCGGAACAGGGTTTCGGTACATTGCACCGCAAGTTCCGCTGCCATAGGGCAACATATTTCGGCTTACGGAAAGCGAATGCGCAAAGTCATTTGAAAGCGGTGTGTTTGAATTTGCCCAAAACGGCAAACAAATTTAACCTCGCTGCGCCTGCTGCCTGAAAAGGGGAGTACCCGGGAAATCGGGGGCTTGGGTGGCAGGATTTGGAAACTTAGGGAAATCTGTGTGCTTGGAGGAGAAATAAAGGTTGCTTGATAACTCAAGTAACCTTTATGGTTTGAAAAAGGGAATTTTGCAAAGGTTTTAGGCCGTCTGAAACAGGATTTGTTTCAGACGGCCTTAATTTAAAAGCTGCCCTGAATGCCGGGGAATTCTGTTTGCTCTTCGTCTTCATCACCTGTCGGCAGTGTGTCGATTAAATCAGGCAACACCAGCCCGCCCAATTCGGTCAACGGCGGCAGATCTTCCAAGCTGTCTAAATTCAAATCACTTAAGAAACGTGCCGTGGTTGCCCAAAGAGATGGTCTGCCGACAGAATCACGATGCCCGATGACTTCAATCCAGCCCCGATCCTGCAAAGTCTGCATCACGTTTTGTGACACCGCCACACCGCGAATGCCTTCGATGTCGCCTCGCGTGACCGGTTGCTGGTAAGCAATGATTGCCAGCGTTTCCATCACCGCACGCGAATAGCGCGGCGCACGCTGCTCTTGCAAACTGCCTAATCGCTCAAACGCCGCCTGCGCAATTTGAAAGCGCCAGCCTTCATGCGTATGCACCAATTGCAACGCACGGTTTTGCCAACGCGCTTTCAAATTCGACAACACATCAATTAACTTATCTTGCGACAACGGCGGCACACACAATTCGCGCATCGCTTTTTCGCTTAAAGGCTCGACTTGTGTCAGCAAAGCCGCTTCAATCAGCGCATCAGGGGAAATTTTTTCGTTCATTTTAATCATCAATCTTTTCAGACGGCCTCAACTGTCAAAATACACCAAAGCCCTTGTTTTGCAACAGATGAAATCTACGCTGCCGCGCTTTTTTCAGATTTTTCGCATCAATCACATAAACATTGATGTTTGGCGTACTACCGCCGCAAACCACCGGAAACACCATGCCGTGCAACACATCCGCTTGCACCGCATGAACCTTAATGCCGTCCAATTCACCCGACATTTCTTGTGCACTCACACCACTGCCGCTTCCACATTGGTGCGGCCCATCGGATTTATATACCGAAACACGTTCCGCATGGATAGATTGGCCATCTGAAACTGCACAAGCAGTTAAAAGCAGTGCGGTGCACAAAAAAGTAAAGACTTGAAAGGCATAACATTCTCATTTAGCAGGGTGGATGGTAACCCCGCCACGTCCATTCTTATATTTAAATGGCGGGTTACACCTGCCCTAATTTTTCAGGCGGCCTTTGTAAATTCAAGACTGTCTGAAACTTATTCACCATGGTTCTGCAGCTTATGTCCTTTGCGTTCTGCGTTTTTCGCTTCGCGCATGGCTTTGAGCTCGGCTTCTTTTTGGCGGGCTTTTTTCAGCCATGCCTCCCATTGGTTTGGCGTTTCCAAGGTAATGCGGCCGATTTGGCCGTCACGGAAATCGGTCAGGATGTTTTCAGCAGCTTTTTGGTAATTGATGCGGCCGCCGCCGAGTAAGGAACCGCGTTTTTTGGCAATCCATTCAAACCATGCGACATCGTCCCAATGGCTGCTTGGGGCTTTGTCAGCTTGATAACGCTCTTGCAAAAGCGGCAGATAGTGGCGGCGCAGGTAGTCTAACAGTTCAAGCGCGACTTCTTCTTCGTCCAAGGCATTACGGCCGACGGCACCGCTGGCAGCCAGATTGTAGCCGGATTCTTCGACAATGATTTTCGGCCACAGCATGCCGGGTGTATCGTACAGCCAGAAATCATCGGCGAGGAACAGACGCTGTTCGGCTTTGGTGATGCCGGGTTCGTTACCGGTTTTGGCTGATTTTTTGCCGATCATGCCGTTGATTAAGGTGGACTTACCGACATTGGGAATGCCGCAAATCAATACGCGCAAGGGTTTATCCAAACCACCGCGGTTGGGCATCATTTTGCGGCAGACTCGGGTGATTTTTCCATGTGCGCCTCTTTCAGACGAATCGAGTGCGATGGCTTGGGTATCGGTTTGGCTGTTGTAGTGATTGAGCCAAACTTGTGTGCGTTCGGGGTCGGCAAGGTCTTGTTTATTTAAGATTTTGAGCTTGGGCTTACCGCGCGACAATTGCGCCAATAAAGGATTTTCACTTGAAGCGGGCAAACGCGCGTCAAGCATTTCGATGACCATATCGATGGATTTGATGCGGTCGCCGATGGTTTTTTTGGCTTTGTTCATGTGGCCGGGGAACCATTGGATTGCCATGTTATTGCTTTCTGTAATTGGATATTTTTTAAGGCGGCCGATTCAGCATGAAAGGCCGTCTGAAAAGGGATTTTAACCTTTTCAGACGGCCTTTGGTATGTTTCGTGCTTACATATTGCCGGTAATGTAGCGGTAATAGCCGGCCTCATCCATGCATTGTTCCAGCGATTTAGGCTGCTTGCCTTGTTTGGCATCCTGATTAGCTTGTGAAATGCAGGTGCGCTGCTGGCGGGCAACATCGCTTTCGCTCATGCCGACCTGGTGCCAACGGTAAGGGCTGACGGTGGTGGTGTTACAGGCAGCCAGCACTAAGGCAGCGCATAATGGAAATACAATTTTTGCAGTCATGAATTTTGTCCTTTTTATCGAGGCCGTCTGAAAATTAACGGCCGGAAAGGTTTTGCGCTTGGCGGTGGCGCACCAGTAATTCGTATTTTCCGGCCAAACGTTCGGCCAGTTTTTCCACCACATACACAGAGCGGTGTTGCCCGCCGGTGCAGCCGATGCCGATGGTGACATAGCTGCGGCTTTCCTGCTGCATGCGCGGTAACCAGCGGTTAATAAATTGGTCGATGTCGTTCACCATTTCTTGCGCCAGCCGCTGCTGGTCGAGATAATCCTGAATTTCTTTATCCATGCCGTTAAATGGGCGCAATTCAGGGTCATAATAAGGGTTGGGCAGGCTGCGCATGTCGAACATAAAATCGACATTGTTCGGCACGCCGTATTTGAAACCGAACGATTCCAAAATCACCAATAAACCGTGGCGCTCAATGTTGAGCCATTGTTGCACGGCATAGCGCAATTGCTGCGCGTTCATTTTTGATGTGTCGATGCAATAGGCCATCTGACGCAATGGAAACAACCATGCGCGTTCTTCGCGCAGGCTTTCGAGCAAGGTTAAATTGTGGCCGGATAATGGGTGGCCTCGACGGGTTTCGGAAAAGCGACGCACCAACACGCTCTCTTCTGCTTCAATGAACAACACTTCAACTTGATGGCCTTGTTCGCGCAAATATTGGATTTGCTCTTCGGTCTGATCAATATCAATTTTGGAACGGATATCGACACTCACGCCCAAGCTATCCACTTCATCGCGCGCAACGTGATGCGACACCAATGAGGGCATTAACTCCAGAGGCAGATTGTCGACACAGTAATAACCTAAGTCTTCCAGTTGCTTGAGGGCAACAGATTTTCCCGAACCGGAAAGACCGCTAATTAATACTATTTTCATGGCTTTGTTCGTTTTCTTTCAGCAGTGTTTGATGGCGTTCTAAAAATTCTCGCGTGCTGTCTTTTCCGCGCAACTGCAAAATATAATTGCGCACCGCAGCTTCAACCAATACCGACAAGTTTCGACCCACTGCCACAGGCAGCATGACCGATCGGACATTGACGTTGAGAATGGATTCGGTTTCGGTACGAATACTCAAGCGGTCAAGCTGCTTCATGTATTCGTCGTCGGCCGGAATGAGGTTAATGATTAATTGTAGGATCTTTTTCGGACGAATCGAGGTCTCGCCGAAAATATGACGGATATTCAACACGCCCAAGCCGCGAACTTCCAAAAAGTCACGCAACATCGGCGGGCAGCGGCCTTCCAATACTTCGGGACCGGTACGGAACAATTCGACGGCATCGTCGGCAATCAGGCTGTGGCCGCGTGAAATCAGCTCCAAAGCCAGTTCGCTTTTACCCAAGCCGGAATGGCCGGTAATCAACACACCAATTTCAAATACATCCAAAAATACGCCGTGTTTGGTGACCGATGTAGCCAGCGTGCGTTGCAGGTAAATCCGCAACACATCCATCAAATACGGGCTTTCCAACTTGGAAGTGAGTAGCGGAATGCTGTTGGTGTGACAATAATCGCGCAATTTCGACGACACGGGCAAGCCGTTGGCAACAATCACCAAGGCCATCGGAATATCAAATAATTCGCCAAAATCGTAATTGAGCTCGCCCGATTCCAAGCGATTAAGGTATTCGGCTTCGGCCACCCCCACCACTTGAATCTGATTGGGGTGGATAAAATTCAAATGGCCGACCAGCGCCAAAACGGGCTTGTCGGCCTCAACACCGATACGGTTATCCGCGCCTGAATTACCTGCGGCCCAAGCCAATTGCAGCTTGTGCTGATTATCGGAATACAGACGGCGGACGGATATACTCGGCATAGTTACTCTTCAGTTAATAATTTTTGCACTTCTTCGGCATCGGAAGCCGTCATCAAGGCTTCGCGTACGGCTTTTTGGGAAAACTTGCCGGCCAGTTTCGACAATACTTCCAAATGCTCACCGGTGGCGTTTTCCGGCACCAGCAGCACAAACACCAGCGAAACCGGTTTGCCGTCGGGTGCGTCGAAAGAAATCGGCTCTTTGGTACGGATAAACGCGCCTACTGCTTTTTGCACGCAGGCATCGCGGCCATGCGGAATCGCCACGCCCTGTCCTAAACCGGTAGTGCCTAATTTTTCGCGGGCAAACAGGCATTCGAATACATCTGCGCGCGGCAGCCCTGCTTCGTTTTCCAACAACAAGCCGACTTGCTCGAACAAGCGCTTTTTGCTGCTGACTTCCACATCCAATTCAATATGGGACAACGGTAGAATTTCGCCAATCAGGCTCATAGGAATCTCTTTTAAGAGGTAGCAAAACAAGATGGAATTGTACCGACAGTCGGCACAAATCTCAATCCCAAGCGTACAATTTACATTAAAAGCCTTACGCTTTCAGACGGCATTTTAATGATCCTTAACATCGTCGTCTCATTTTAGTTTTATCTTAACTCATTAAAATTAAATAATTATTTAAATATTTAATCAATATGCATATCATTATATGCACTATTTCTCGAGATTAAAACAATAGAATTTTTAAATTACGTTAATCGATTTTCACGCCCCATCATCACCCGTCAACAAAAATACCCGCCTTAGCGGCCGGTATTTTTCAGACGGCCTCCAATCCATTTTTACTCAAACCAACTTCCACAAATAATGGCCGACCAAACCTAAAAACCAAGCCAAGCCTATGCGGTTGTTTTCCAAAAAAGTGCGGAAACATACTTGGCGGTCGCGCGTTTTAATCGCATGGTATTGGTTAACCTGCCACCAAGCGGTCACAGGCAGCATCAGCCAATAAGGCCATGTGGCGCCGATTTGCAAACCCAGTACCACCATCAGCGCAGTAAACCAAAAATGGCACAACATCACCGCCTCAATATCATGCCGGCCGAAAGTGACGGCTGATGTTTTGATGCCGATTTTCAAATCGTCTTCCTTATCGGCCATGGCGTAAATCGTGTCGTAAGCCAAAGTCCATAAGGCATTGGCGACAAAAATCAGCCATGCAACCGGCGGCACGTCATTGGTAATCGCGGCAAACGCCATCGGTATACCGAATGAAAATGCCAAGCCCAAATAAAATTGCGGAATCGGGAAAAAACGCTTGGTAAACGGGTAAGTCATCGCCAAAAACAAGGCCGGCAAGCTCATCAGCCAAGTCAGCGAGTTCATCGGCACCAAACACATCGCCGCCAGCAAACACAAAATCAAGGTCAACAGCAAAGCTTCGGCTTTACTGACTTGTCCGCGCGCAAACGGGCGGTTTTTGGTGCGCTCGACTGCGCCGTCAAAATCGCGGTCGGCATAATCATTAATCACGCAACCGGCACTGCGCATGAGAAACGTGCCGATGGTAAAGGAGAGAAAAATGATGTATCCGGGATGACCTTCGGCAGCCACCCACATCGCCCAATAAGTCGGCCACAGCAATAATAAGGTGCCGATGGGTTTTTCCACACGCATCAGCCGCGAGTAAATCAAAATACGCCCAACGGCATAGCGCGGTAAAAAGCGCAGGAGTAATCGTCTAATGTTCATGTGCGAATGGGAAATCAAGAAATCATGGCAAACGGAATATTATGTTTTCAAACGCGTTTTATTTGACATTATAGTCTAAACTGCGTGGCATTATCCGTTTTTGCTATGGCGATATCATCATTTTTTACTTTTGGTTACAAAGGAGCAGCGTCTGAAACCGATAAAAAAAGCCGTCCGAACGTTTCAGACGGCCTCTTTAAATTCTGCCGACGCGAAAGACGCAGATGGCGGAAGCAAAACCATAGATATAGTGGATTCACTTTAAAATAGGACAAGGCGGCGAGCCGGAGACAGTATAGATAATACGGCCGGGCGAACCAACGCCGTACTATTTTAAAGCGGATCCACTATAATTAAAGTGGAGGTTCAGGGTGTACAGGCAAGCGCACCCAATGCCGTAGGCGTATCTGCACCACAACATTGTTTAGTATCCGCTCCCGCCCAAGCGGGACGACGGCCGATGGCTTGCGCTCCCGTCTGCGATTGGCAATATTACCGGCAAACTGTCCGGCCAGAAAGTCTTGAAAGGTGCGAAGGACGCTGAGGCCAAGTGGAAAGAGGTGACGGCGAAGATGAAAGACCTTGCCGATAAACCATCAAAATTACAATTCAATGCCTTTTAATGTCGCCACGGTATTGATGTCTTTGTCGCCACGGCCGGACAAGTTCACCAAAATCACTTGGCTTTTGTCCATTTTCGGCGCATTTTCCACTGCCCAAGCCAAAGCATGGCTGGATTCCAAGGCCGGAATAATGCCTTCGAATTGGCACAACAAATCAAACGCATTCAAAGCCGCTTCATCATTGGCAACGGTGTATTCCACGCGGCCGATGTCGTGCAGGTGGCTGTGTTCGGGACCAATCCCCGGATAATCCAAACCGGCCGATACCGAATGTGTGCCCAAAATCTGGCCATCTTCATCTTGCATCAGATAGCTGCGGAAGCCGTGCAACACGCCTATCGGTGCGCGAGAACTAATCGGCGCGGCGTGTTCCGGCGTATCCACACCATGGCCGCCCGCTTCCACGCCAATCAAGCGCACGTTTTCTTCGCCGATATAGGGGTGGAACAAGCCAATCGCATTCGAGCCGCCGCCCACACAGGCCACGGCCACATCAGGCTGGCGGCCGATGGCTTCCTGCATTTGTTTTTTCGCTTCGTTGCCGATAACGCATTGGAAATCACGCACCATTTCAGGATAAGGCGCAGGGCCGGCGGCGGTGCCGATGATATAGAAAGTATCGTCCGCGCGTGCGACCCATTCACGCATGGCTTCGTTCATCGCATCTTTCAACGTGCGGCTGCCGCTTTCCACGCCGACTACGTTGGCACCCAATAATTTCATGCGGAACACATTCGGCATTTGACGCTGAATATCGTCGGCGCCCATGTACACGTCGCAAGTCATGCCGAAACGCGCCGCTACGGTAGCCGAAGCCACGCCGTGCTGGCCGGCGCCTGTTTCCGCAATCACGCGCTTTTTGCCCATGCGTTTGGCCAGCAAAGCCTGACCGATGGTGTTGTTGACTTTATGCGCGCCGGTGTGGTTTAAGTCTTCGCGTTTCAACCAAATCTGCGCACCGCCCAAATGCCCGCTCAAACGCTCGGCATGATAAACAGGACTCGGGCGGCCGACATAATGTTTCAAATCATGCTCGAATGCCGCCCAAAATTCAGGATCCTGCTTCGCTTCGGTGTAAGCCTGTTTCAACTCTTCCAACGCGGGAATGAGCGTTTCCGATACATACAGACCGCCGTGTTCGCCGAAAAATCCCTGTTGGTCGGGTGCTTGATAATTTTGCATGAATGAATTCCTTTGCGGGGTTCGGACAGCCTGATTTATATTCAGGCCGTCTGAAAACAATAATTTTAATGAATGCCGATTATACACTTATTTTCCGTGTAAACGCGTGTATCTGCGTGCAAAAACCCACGTTTTATAATAACCCGGCAAACTCAAAAAACGCCCGATACGCCGCCGTTTTCTTGTCAAAACCCAAAGGATACGCGCGTGAAGTAGACGGCAATCGTGTGAGCGTTAAAGCGCGGCCTTGGTACACATAATCGATGGTTTCGCCTGTTTTCGGCAATACAGTCTTCTCCGGCAGCAAACCGAGCAACACTTCCGTGGCTTTGCCGCCGGTAGTGAACAAATGCCTGCAATGCGGCAGCTTGTGCAACACCGCCGCCAAATCCACCGCTTCGACCACTTTCAAAAACTTATCCGAAGCGTTGTCCTGTTCGCGCACGGCTTTGCACACCGTCGGGCAAGACGCAATGCCGCGCTCATGCAAAAAAGCAATAATCTTTTCTGCATCAAAGGCTTTTTCAGACGGCCTTTGGAAATGCGTTTTGTCGCCGAAAAACACTTCGCCGTAAATGCGCCACATATCATTCTGAAAATTCGGATAATGAAACTGCATAGCGCGTTTGTCGTCTTTGGGCGGAAACGTGCCCATCATCATCGCCGTGGCGTTGGGCGGCAGAATCGGCGGGAAAGGATGGGTTTCAACGATGGATTTGCTACTCATCACCGCGCCCCGCTTTTGCCACGGCTCGCAAAAACGCCGCCATTTTTTCCGCATCTTTAATGCCGCCGCTGCTTTCCACTCCGCCGGACACGTCTACCGCCGCCGCGCCGCTGATTTGAACCGCTTCGGCCACATTGCCGGCATTCAAGCCGCCTGCCAACACCCACGGTTTGTCGCGGTAATCGGCGAGCAGTTTCCAGTCGAACTGCAAACCCGTGCCGCCGTATTCGTCGGGGTGATATGCGTCAAACAACACTGCGCGGGCATGGGGGAATCTGCTTGAGGCCGTCTGAATGTCTGCCGCGCTTTGCACGCGCACGGCTTTTAAATAGGGGCGGTCAAACTGGCGGCAAAATCCATCGTCCTCATCGCCGTGAAACTGAATCACATCAATCGGCACTTGGCGCAGCGTTTCGCGGATTTGCCCGGCCGTTTCGTTGACAAACAGTGCCGCCACCGTCACAAACGGCGGCAAAGCAGCCACGACCGCTTGCGCCTGTTGAATATCGACCGCGCGTTTGCTGTCGGCAAAAAACACCAGCCCGACGGCATCTACGCCCAACTGCGCCGCAACGCGTGCGTCTTCGGGGCGGGTAAAGCCGCAGATTTTGGTTCGGATTCGGGTCATGCGTGCTCCTTAGATTTCAGCTTGCAGAAGCCTATTATAAAGCAAAGGCCGTCTGAAAAATAAGCGGTTTTGCGGCGGCGCAATCGATAAAGCGCATTTTCGCATTACAATACGCTTTTTATTCAGACGGCCTCATTATGAATTACCTTGCTTGGAACAGCATCCCTACACTTGCCGAGCTCATGCGCACGCTCGACAGCCATGCCAAACCGCTTTATTGGGCAGTGTGTCTGCCTGCGCGGGAAATACCGGTATTCAGGCCGTCTGAAAACGCCGGCGCTTTAGAACAAATGCTGGCCGAAGCTATTGAGCGCAAAATCGGCTGCCTGCAATTCAATGCAGTGAATGTGTTGGCCAACGTGTTGCCTGATGTGCATTTGTGGCTGGTGCCGTCTGAACATGCAGCCGATATCCAAACGCATTTTCCTCAAGCCCTGCAATGGCAAACCGCACCGATAATGCAACGGGAAACCGCTTTGAAACCGTGGTTCAGTCCGATTGAACGCAAGTCAAAACCGGCCTGCGCCATCGTCATCGGCGCAGGCATAGCCGGTGCGGCCACCGCACGGGAGCTGGCCGGACACGGCGTACGCGTGACCGTGCTTGAAGCCAAGCATATCGCCAATGCCGGCTCGGGCAACCGCCAAGGTTTGCTGTATGCCAAAATCTCGCCGCACCAGACCGAGCAAACTGAATTGCTGTTGGCGGGCTACGGCTACACGCGGCGGTTGTTGGCCGATTTGCCGTACGGCCGGCACACTTGGGGCGGCAATGGCGTGTTGCACATCAATTTCAACGAGGCCGAACGCAAACGCAATCAGGCATTGGGTTTGCAGCGCCATCATGCGCATTTATACCGCACTGTTTCCCAACAAGAAGCGGCAGAAATCGCAGGGATTGATATCGGTTCAGACGGCCTCTATTGGCCGCAAGGCGTGTGGCTCAATCCGCCTGCTTTGGTGCATGCTTTATTGAATCATCCCTTGATTGACGTGCATGAATACACACCGCTGCTTTCAGCCGAATTTGACGGCACAGCTTGGACGGCACACACTGTACAAGGCCGTTTCGACGCCGGCCATCTAATTTACTGCATGGGCGCACACAGCCCAAAAGCGCCCGAGCGCAACGTTTCCGCACTGCCGTTCCGCCAAATCCGCGGTCAAACCGGTATTGCTGCTGCAAGCGCGTTGTCGGCCAAGCTGCGTTGCGCAGTATCGGGCGAAAGCTACATCAGCCCGAGCTGGCAGGGGCAACACTGCTATGGTGCGACTTTTGTGTTAAACAGCAGCGATGAAACGTGGCATCAACACGAAGAATCACAAAACCGCGCCGCCTTGCATGATTTAAATCCCACTTTGGCCGATTCGCTGTTTTCAGACGGCCTTAACCCTTTGGCCGAATCCAAAGGCCACACGGCTTTGCGTTGCGACAGTTTGGATCATTTGCCGATGGTCGGCGCGGTGGGCGACATTGCCGCCATGCAGGAGGTGTACGCAAAACTGGCTTTAGACAAACATTACCGTCTAAATGACCCCTGCCCTTACCTGCCCAACGCCTGGCTTAACACTGCCCACGGCACGCGCGGCTTAGCGACTGCACCGATTTGCGCCGCATCTCTGGCGGCGGAAATCTTAAACCTGCCGCAACCTTTGTCGCCACGCCTGAAAGCCGCGCTGCACCCCAACCGTGCCGTAATTCGGGCGATTGTGCGCCATCAGCCGCTGTTATGAAGATAGGCCGTCTGAAACCCGTCTGTCTCCATCCCACAACTTACCCGCCAGATACTTGCGTTTGACACTATGAATAAGGAAATCATGGCAAACCAGTGATTTTCTCTCAGAATCAATATTTTTCAGACGGCCTTGGAAACCTTTACGCATAAAATCAGGTCTGAGTAAACGTCTGGCAACGAAATAAGCAGCACATTATCGGGCAGATTGATTTACAATATTCCGAATAATTATTCATATCTTAAAAAATCATGCGTTATTACGGTACTATTGTCCGTTGGAACGAAAGCCGACGCTTCGGTGCAATACGGGAGGAAAGCACCGAAAACGAAATTTTTGTTGCGTTTTCTGCATTCAACGGCGACACCGAAGGCCCTTTTGAAGGCCAACGGGTTTCCTTTTATCTCGCCAACGGCCGGCAAGGCCGCAGCGAGGCTCAAGATGTCCGCTTTGTCGATGACTTTGATGATGCCTCATCACCATCCTATGCCGATTACCGCAAGCAAGGTAACGGTTCTTCGCGCGCAGGCGGTGTGTTGCTGACGATTGCATTGGTCGCAGCGCTGCTCAGCGGCGGTTGGTACGGCCGGCAGGCTTGGCAAAGCCACCACACGCAAACTGTTCACACCACCCCGCAGCCCGATTCCATGGTCGCCACCATTGCCGCGCAGATGAAAGCCGAGCGCAAAGCATGGAATCAGGCCGTCAAATCACCCGCTTCGGCTAAGCCGTCGGCCAAATTCAGCTGCGACGGGCGACAATATTGTTCGCAAATGAACTCGCGCGAAGAAGCCGAATTCTTTATCCGCCATTGTCCGAACACCAAAATGGATGGCGACAACGACGGCATTCCGTGCGAAAACCGCTGGTAGCCTGAAGCCTTTCAAACCTTAATTTGAGTGTAGCTCGAAGCAGGCGCAACGCATAACCGAGAAATGTGCCAAAAATGGCGGTTTTGCACAGTTCTCAATATATTTATAAAGGCCGTCTAAAAAAATAATCCTTTCAGACGGCCTTTATGCTGTCTTAAAACACCGGTTTCCCTTAAAATACCGCCTGAACAAATGACCGCATGATTTGCATTTATCTAAGAGACTGAAACACTATGAATTTACACCAAACCGTAGCGCGTGAAGCCGAAGCCGCTTTCACCGCCGCCGGTATTGCCGGTGCGCCTGTTGTGTTGCAACCGGCCAAAAATGCCGACTTCGGCGATTTCCAAATCAACGGCGTGATGGGTGCGGCCAAACAGGCCAAGCAAAATCCGCGCGAGTTGGCGCAAAAAGTGGCCGATGCGCTGGCCGGCAACGCCGTTATCGAATCCGCCGAAGTAGCCGGCCCCGGCTTTATCAACCTGCGTTTACACGCTGATTTTTTGGCACAAAACATTCAGACGGCCTTAAACGACACCCGCTTGGGCGTGGCTGAAAATGCCGGGCCGAAAACCGTGGTTATCGACTATTCTTCGCCGAATTTGGCCAAAGAAATGCACGTCGGCCATTTGCGCTCGAGCATCATCGGCGACAGCATTTCGCGCGTATTAGAATTTTTAGGCGACAAAGTTATCCGCCAAAACCACGTCGGCGACTGGGGCACACAATTCGGCATGCTGGTGGCCTATATGGTGGAGCAGCAAAAAGACAATGCCGCGTTTGAGCTTGCCGATTTGGAACAATTCTACCGCGCCGCCAAAGTGCGCTTTGACGAAAGCCCGGAATTTGCCGACACCGCCCGCGAATATGTGGTGAAACTGCAAGGCGGCGACGAAACCGTGTCGGCCCTGTGGAAGCAGTTTGTCGAAATTTCCTTAAGCCACGCGCAAGCCGTTTACGACATGCTTGGCCTGAAGCTGCGCCCTGAAGACGTGGCGGGCGAATCGATTTACAACGATGATTTGCAGCCTGTAGTCGATGACTTGGTGGCTCAGGGTTTGGCGGTCGAAGACGACGGCGCGAAAGTGGTGTTTTTGGACGAATTTAAAAACAAAGAAGGCGAACCGGCAGCATTTATCGTGCAAAAACAAGGCGGCGGCTTTTTGTATGCGTCCACCGATTTGGCCTGCGTGCGCCACCGTGTCGGCCGTCTGAAAGGCGAACGTTTGCTGTATGTCGTTGACCACCGCCAAGGTTTGCATTTTGAACAGCTTTTCACCACTTCGCGCAAAGCCGGCTACCTGCCGCAAAACGTAGAAGCGAAATTTATCGGCTTCGGCACCATGATGGGCAAAGACGGCAAGCCGTTCAAAACCCGTTCGGGCGACACGGTGAAGCTGGTGGATTTGCTGGATGAAGCGGTAGAACGCGCCACCGAATTGGTGCAAAGCAAAAACCCTGATTTAAGCGCGGAAGAAGTCGCACAAATCGGCCAAACCGTCGGCATCGGCGCAGTAAAATACGCTGATTTGAGCAAAAACCGCACCAGCGATTATGTGTTCGATTGGGACGCGATGCTGAGCTTCGAAGGCAACACCGCCCCCTACCTGCAATACGCCTACACCCGCGTGCAGAGCGTATTTAAAAAAGCCGGCGATTGGGACGCGGCCGCGTCTTTGGCCTTGGCAGAGCCTTTGGAAAAACAACTGGCGCTGGAATTACTGAAATTTGAAGATGTGTTGCGCAATACTGCCGAGAGCAGCCACCCGCATTACTTGGCCGCCTATCTTTACCAAGTAGCAACACTGTTCTCGCGCTTCTACGAAGCCTGCCCGATTTTGAAAGCCGAAGGCCAAGCGCGCAACACGCGTTTGCAGTTGGCCAAACTCACCGGCAACACGCTGAAACAAGGCTTGGATTTGCTCGGCATTGACACGCTGGACGTAATGTAATTAACAGGTTAATTATCATCAAGGCCGTCTGAAAAGATATTTTTCAGACGGCCTTTTTGCTATTATGCCTTTTTAATTCTTTAAGATACTTATGAACCGTTATCATCTGATGCCGGCGATTGTCGTCGCTACCCTGATTTGGTCGGGCATCAACCCCAAAGACTACCCGACTTGGGGCTTGGAAGTGGCTCCGGCCGTTATCGGTGCAGTTTTGCTGCCGGCTACTTACCGCCGCTTCCGCTTCAGTGATTTTGCCTATTGGGTGATGACGTTTCACGCGGTGGTGTTGATTGTCGGCGGGCATTACACTTATGCCGAAGTGCCGTTGTTTGACTGGCTGAAAGAGCCTTTGGGCTGGGAGCGCAACAATTACGACAAGCTGGGCCACTTCATGCAGGGCTTCTCACCGGCGGTTATCGCGGCGGAAATTTTGTGGCGCAACCAAGTGGTTACCGGCCGCAACTGGTTGGTTTTTCTCAGCTTTTGCGTGTGCATGGCCATCAGTGCGGCGTATGAATTGATTGAATGGTCGGTGGCAGTATTGAGCGGCCAAAGTGCAGAAGCGTTTTTAGGCACGCAAGGTTATGAGTGGGATACTCAGTCCGACATGATGTGGTGCGGCATCGGCGCCTGTGTGATGTTGGCTTGTTTGGTGTCTAAAAATCATTTTAAGACAATGCGTTGAAATTACACCGAACAAATGAAGGCTGCCTGAACAAAAATATTCAGACGGCCTATTCATCTCAAATATTCAAGGCACTTCATGCCCCAACGCGGCGGAATACACGTTAATCCATGCTTCTTCACTGAAGTGGATGGTCAGCGCATCAACTGCATTTTTCACACGCTCGATTTTACCGGTGCTAACTATCGGCATCATACCGCTCGGATGGTTAAGCATCCAAGCGTAGGCCAGTGTGTCGATGCGGGTTTCGCCGTAGGCTTCTCCTGCTTGCAACAAGGCTTGTGCTACGCGTTGGCTTTGTCCGTTGCTGCCGTCAAACAATTTACCGCCGGCCAAAGGCGACCATGTCATCGGTTTGGCAAGTTTTTCCAAGAGATAATCCAGGCTGCCGTCTTCAAACGGCGCGATATGCAAAGGAGAAATCTCGATTTGTTTGGTAACCAAGGGTTGATTGACGTACGATTGCAACATGTTGAATTTTTGAGTGGGATAATTCGACACGCCGAAATGGCGCACCAAGCCGCGCGAACGCAGATTGTCAAATGCCGCTGCGGCTTCTTCGGAGTTCAGGCAAGGTGATGGGCGGTGCATCAGCAATAAATCGAGATGGTCGCAATTCAATTCTTTTACCGAACGTTCGGCCGACCGGATAATGTGTTCGGCGCTGTTGTCGTAGTATCTGCTTTTCATCTTCGGCAAGGCTTCGTTGGGGAAAGAAATACCGCATTTGCTCACAATCGTCATTTGATCGCGCAGGCTTTTTTCCAATTTCAGCGCTTGGCCAACCCGGCCTTCGTTGATGGAACCTCCGTAACAGGCCGCATGCTCAAACGTGTTGATACCCACACCCAAAACTTCATGAATCAGCTTCAAACAGCCTCACGCATCTAAATCGCCATTCATGCGCACGCCAATAGCCGTGTACCAAACGGCTCATGTTTAAATCTTGGTTAACGGTATGGTAATGCATATCGTTCCTTTAGGTTTACAAAGCGAAGGCCGTCTGAATCATATTCAGACGGCCTTTAAATCATTATTTCGAATTATGTTCCAACAACCAAGCTTGTGCTTCAGCCACATCATCAAAATATTTCGGATGCTGGTTGGTGATCAGGCTGGATAAACGCGCGCCGAGTTTAATCCAAATATCGTCGGTCACCACCGCCACGCGGCCGAAATCATCTTCGTGTTCGTTTAAAAATTTAATCTGCTCCACCGCCATATCGATGGTGAAATCTTTCAAAAGCGTCATATCCAAGAGCATATCGGGCAAGCGGATTTTTTGTTTGCAGTCGAGCAAAGCCTGCTCCAATTCGCGGAAATCATCTAAAGTAAATTCGTTATATAAGGCCACATTCAGACCGTAAGACTGCTCGCGGATAGAAATCATGTTTTGCTCCTCGTTTTATTTGAAAAAAAGCCGCTTTATCCAAGCCGGCTTAATGCCGCTTAATACACCGCTAGCCACAATAATAATCATACCGAGCACTTCCTGCCAAGTGATTTTATCGCCCAACAGCCACATGCCCGACAAAGCGGCAAACACCACCGTCAGATAAGACAACGATGCCACGGTAAATTTGTTGCCCGCCTTATAAGCATGGGTCATGCACAACTGCGCCACCGTCGCGCTGACACCGATGCCCAGCAAATACGGCACGCTGTCCCACGATAAAGCATGCCAGCCGGAAAAACTTGCCCACACCGACGACACCGCCATACCGGTAACCGACAGAAAAAATACCACCCGCCAACCGGGTTCGCCCAAAAGCGACAATTCGCGCACCTGCATATATGCCCAGCCCGACATCGCTCCGCCGGCCAAACCAATCAGTGCCGGAAACACCTGACCGCTTTCAAACGACGGATTCAGCAACACCACTACGCCGATAAAGCCCAATACCAGCACCGCCTGCGTATACAGCGCGATGCGTTCTTTCAACACCAAAAACGAAAACACTGCCAAAAAAATCGACGAGGTATAGCCGAGCGTCACCCCTGTGGCTAACGGCAAATGCATCACTGCATAAAACAGGCACAACATCGCCAAAGTGCCGACTATACTGCGGTTGAGATGCAGCTTCCAATGCGGCGAGCCGAATTGCTCGCCGCGTATTTTGGCCGTCAAGCCCAACACCGACGCGGCAAAACTCATGCGCCAAAATACCAGCTCGCCGCTATTCAAGCCAAATTCCTGCGAAGCCGCTTTGATGCACAGGTTCATAATGGTAAAACCCACCGCTGCCGCAATAATCCAAGCAGAGCCGAGCAGGTCTTTGTTGCTTTCGGTCATGTTGACAGTTCAAGAAATTAATCGGTTAATATTATAACAAAGGCCGTCTGAAAATATGCGGTTCCATCGCTCAGGCGAATCATCAGCCACATTCAGACGGCCTCAATCCGAGAAAAAACCGATAATTTTCTGAATCGAAACGTCCATGTGTTTCGGTTTGGAAAACGGATGATCCGCGCCTTCCACTGCAATCAGTTCGACCACATTATTTTCGGCAAACGTTTTCGAAACACTGATATCAATCATCTCATCCGCCGTACCGTGCAGAATCAATTTGATTGATGTCGAACAGTTTTTCCATATTGATTCACATCTAATTCGTCATGACTGGCACGATAACGCGGTTGGCTTGCCGATAAAATGCAGAAGCCGTCTAAAATGAAAGCTTTTATTTTCAGACAGCCTTTCGCCCCAATAAATAAATCACCGATTTGGCATCATCGCCTTGTCCGGTGCGATGATGTTCGGCAATCAACCAATCCAAACCGCAAAAGGCCGTCTGAAGTGCAGGCAAATCAGCCAGCATGGCCGCATCACCCGGTCCTTTGGCCAATGCCGCTTGCTCAGGATGAAAAAACACACCGGCAAACAGGCCGTCTGAAACCAGCGCATTGACAATATTCTGCGCCACACGGCTGCGCACCGGTTCGGCAAAATGGCAATTGACCGAACTAATCACCGCATACGTTTCAGACGGCATCGCCATCTGGGCAACATCGGCCACGCGTGCGGCAAAATCCACGCCTTTCAACGCCGCCAGCTTTTGTGCCTTGGCAATACCCACCGCCGACAAATCCACTCCTTCCGCCTGCAAACCCTGCTGCGCCAGAAACACACCGTTGCGCCCTTCGCCGGTCGCCAAATCCAATGCCCGCCCTGTTTTGGGCAAATACGGCTGAATACGGCGGATAAACTCATGCGGCCCGGTGCCGAAAATAAATTCATCGGCAGCGTAACGTTCATCCCATTTGTTCATAGCAGTCTTTCCATCGGCAAAAGCGTATTTTAACGCAAAAGGCCGTCTGAAAAATCACTTTCGGACGGCCTCGATTTAAGCGTTTCAGTTCATCAATTCATCAACCAACTCCTGCACGGTTTTGATTTTATCGATGGCGGAAATACCGTTGCCCACTGATACATAACCATGCTCAAAATTGCCTTCCAGCATGCCTAAGCGCATGCCTATGCCTGCGTTCATCAGCTTGGCGACTTCGCTGCGCGGCGCGCCGCTTTCGCTTAATGCAAAACATTGTTTTGCCAATTCGGTCGGCAGCGAGCGGTAGTAATAAGGCTCGGTGCGGAACAACAATAAATCATTGGCGCTTGAATCCACAATCCAATCTTTCACTTTTTCGCTGGCGCGGCATTCGGTGGTGGCGATAAAGGCCGTGCCGATCCACACGCCTTCCGCACCCAAAGCGAAAGCTGCTTTCACACTGCGTTTATCGGCAATGCCGCCCGCCAGCATAATCGGCAAATCGACTTTACCGACAAATTCGGCCAATACGGAAAAACTGCCCGTTTCTTTCATCGGCAGAGTGCCGCCTTCATCAAAGCCGGTCAACACCAAAACGTCTGCGCCCAATTCCTGCGCTTTCAAAGCATCGGGTAAATTCGGGTTGGGCAAGCGGCAAATGATTTTAATACCTGCCTGTTTGAATTTGGCGTAAATATCTGCGTTTAATAAACCGTTGTCCAACACCACCGGCACGCACTCTTCGATAAACAAATCCACCATGTGCGGAATCAGCGAAAAATCGTAAGACAAAATAAACGGTACACCGAAAGGCTTATCCGTCAGCGCCTTCACTTTGCGAATCTCATTGCGCATGCGCTCAATCACATCTTCATTGGAAGTCGGATTCGTGGTCTGCCCTGCGTGTGGCGCCAGAAAGCCCAAACCGCCGGCTTCAGCCACCGCCGCCGCCAAGCGCGCATCAGTCAGCCAAGACATCGGCGCTTGCACAATCGGGTATTTGATATTCAGGATTCCGGTAATGCGGTTTTGCATGATATTTTCTCGTTGCTTGATTAGGATGGGTGTATTTTATTTATCTAAAATAAAAATAAGAATAGCGATAAGTCGAAATATAATTTTCATTATTGGAAGTTTCAAATCATAAAAAGGCCATCTGAAAGGTTTCCGACTCCATGATTTCCCGCACCATCGCCGGCTTGAAGAAGCACTGGACGCATCGCTGCTTATCGCAACACCCGATCGGCATCGCCTACGGAAGACGGGTTGATTTTTCCCAATACTGCGGAAAAAGCCTGCTGACTGCCGCCGAATCCGTTATCGGCATTGCCATGCGTCCCAATTGGCTGTCCATACAATCGTCAAACAAGGCAAATGCTGCCGATTCTGGCGCAATACCCATGGTTCACCGTCCCCGAGCCCATTCACATCGCAATGATTTACCCAATGTGCAAAAACCGCCGCGCAATGTACGGGCGGTGATGGATTACTTTATGGAACAATATGAATCCGACCTTTGAACGCTTTTTATCCGAATCAAGCAAATAAACCTATGCCGTCTGAAAGGTTTCAGACGGCATAGGTTATGTATTTAATCCATACTGGTACGGCACACCCAAATGCTCACGCAAGGTACTGCCTTCATAATCGGTATGGTAAATCCCACGCTCCTGCAAAATCGGCACGACTTTTTCCACAAAATCTTTCACGCCTTTTTGACTGTCGGGGGCAAGCGAAAAGCCGTCTGTCGCCCCTGCTTTAAACCATTCTTCCATAAAATCGGCGACATCTTCTGCCGTGCCGACCACCACAGGATGATAGTTAATCACGCCGTTGGCAAGCGCTTCTTTGGGCGATAAGCCTTGTTTAATCAGCTCCACTGCTCTTGGCGAACGCGGATCGTGCGGATGTGGCGTGGCTTGCTTTTGTAAATGGCTCGGCAAAGGTTGATTGACATCTAAGTGCTGTAAATCTATGCCAATCATCGCCGATAAATAGCGGATTTGTCCGTAAAACTCCTCATCGCTCATAAAATCAATCAACTGCATTCTGCGAGCGAGTGCTTCTTCGTAAGTATCGCCAATGGTGAACATAAATCCTGAAAACATATTGATGTCGCCAGCGTTTCTGCCGTGCCGTATGGCACTTTGTTTCAGCACATTGCGGTAGGCCCGGGCTTCGTCAATCGTAAAGGGATTGGCATACACGCCACTGGCAAAACGCCCTGCCAACTCAACGCCTTCGGGGCTTGGGCCTGCCTGAAAAACCGGTGGTTGCCCTTGCGGTGTGGCAGGAATGGGCAATGCCCCTTTGACTTGGTAATGTTTGCCTTTGTAATTGGCAGGCTTGATTTGGCTCATATCGGCAAACACGCCTGACTCTTTGTCCGTGATGTAGGCATGTTCGCCAAAACCGCCCCACAAGGTTTGCACCGCTTCCACCATTTCATGTGCCATTTCGTAGCGGGTTGTGGTGTCAGGCAGGGGCTTGTTGCCAAAATTATAGGCGGTAAACGGCGTGCCAGTCGTTACCGCATTCCAGCCAACCCGCCCACCGCTTAGGGTGTCGAGCGTTTTTAATTGGCGAGCCAAATTGTAGGGCAGATTGTAAGTGGTGGAAAAGGTCGCCACCATACCGATTTTTTGCGTGGCATAGGCAACGGCAGACAGTATTATAGTATATTAAAATAAGAATTCCCAAATCAACACTGAATATTTAGAGTCCAAAATGTCATACTCAATAGAACTACGAGAAAAAGCATACCAATACTATCAGGCATGCAAAAATGCCAGCGAAGTTTGCAAAGCATACCAAATTGACCCAAAAACATTTCGAAGTTGGAGAAAACGCTATGAGCAAACCGGTTCATTTGAACATCAAGTCAAAGGTGGCAATGCAACCAAAGTCAATAAAAACCTGCTCATAAAATATGTTAAAGAACACCCTGATGCATACCAGCATGAAATTGCAGCTCATTTTGGGTGTACGCCGGCTAATATTTGTTATTTGTTCAAAGTATTGGGTATTACGCGTAAAAAAAGACCACGAGCTACAAAGAACAAAAACCAGAACAGGTAGCCACTTATCAACAAGCATTAAATCAATATGCTGATTATCAAGTTGTTTTCCTTGATGAAACAGGATTTGATACTTTTTACTACCGTCCTTATGCCTATTCACCAAAAGGGCTTCCAGTTAAAGCGCAAATCAGTGGTAAACGATACCAGCGCACATCACTGGTTGCAGCTCAAATCAAAGACCAAAGTAATCTAATTGCACCCATGATTTATTCAGGCACGATGGATAGTCGTTTATTTGAAGCATGGTTTGAAGGCGTATTGCTGCCTGAATTAACTGAACAATCTGTTATTGTGATGGATAATGCTCGCTTTCATCGGATGTCTGTTTTAGCAGAGATTTCAGAAAAAGAGGGGCATAAAATCTTAGCTCTTGCACCTTATTCGCCAGAGCTTAATCCGATTGAAAAAGCATGGGCGAACATTAAAAAGCATCTACGAAAAGTGCTGCCTGAAATAGGCAATTTTATGGCTGCATTAATGAGTAGTTTTTATTTTAATTAACTATACCATCGGCTCAAGGGGAAACGCAGGCGAGCGGGTGCTGATGTCCGTACCACCGCCCGCCCCGCCAAAAGACGGCGTATCGGCGATAAAAAGCGTGTGGATTTTGCCTTGTTCGGCAGTTTTTGCCATTTCCACATAAAAATCAATGTCGGTATAGGCTCGCTCGTTACTGTCGGCAAGCCGCCATGACTGGAATTCTCCGCCGTAGCCTGAAACCAGTTGCAGGGCGAGTTTGATTTGTTTGTTGGAATTATCAAGATAATCAGCCATTTTTTCTTCTCCGGAATAAAGTACGAACTAAGTATAGAGTTTTATTTTTTAGAAAAGAATGCTTGTTTTTGAGAATATATTTTTGAAATATGAAAAGACAGGCCGTCTGAAATTTAATTTTCAGACGGCCTGTCCGTATTAGTATTAATTAAATAGCCAATACACTTAAAAAACATCGGCAAATTATCGAGCAAGCTTTTTAATTTCAACACTTCTCTTGGCATGGGTTCGGCAACAGTCAAGCCGACAATATCGGCGGTTTTGGCAAAACCGTTAATCACGCGGCTTACCGCTTGCAAGGTCATGCCGTCCGGATCCGTGCCGACTGCAAATTTGAGTTCGTTTGGGTCTGACACGTCCAAATCCGAATGAATCAGCACTTTGGTTTTTCTGCTATTTTTAAGCCAATTTATCACCTCATCTGATGATTGATTGGCACTTTGGCAAGACACCATTGGGATTTGCCAATTTTTTCTGCGCTTTTCGGCAGGTTCGACAAAATAACGTAAACCGACCAATAAGCAGTTTTGCGGTTGGGCAAAAGCAGGCAGGCTGTGGGTTATGTTTTTATCGCCTTTTCCCAATATTTAGGCAAGTGCCATTGCGTGAAAGCCCGTGTAGCCATCCTAACGACATTACCCAAACGCCCTTCGGTCACACGCTTGGTATGATACAAGGCAAACGGCGGCTGATTATTTTGTATTGGCTTGTAGAATGCGATTGCGTGCGGTTTAATGAACTGCAACGGCTCTCGGTCCAATCACTTACCGACCCTAAGCACGCAATTAAAAGACATGGAAAAAGACGGACTGATTATACGCACCGAATACCCGCAAATTCCGCCCAAAGTGGAATACAGCCTGTCGGACAAGGGTAAATCGCTGTATCCGGTTATGCAGGTGATGTGCAAATGGGCGGGCAGTATCGGTAAGTTTCAAACTGCCTGAAAATAAAATGCCGTCTGAAAAAATACTTTCAGACGGCATTTATTCAATCCTGTAAATACAACTCAGCAGACGCTAAGGCTTGCTCCAACTGCTCCACATCAATAAACCTTGCCCCACGCCAAATCTCTTTACCGCCTGCGAACACCAGCACCGCAGGGGCGGTCAGAACGTGATACTCGCTTGCCAAACTTGGCACATCGGCAATGCTCACCGCTCCCATTGCCACACCGTCCAATTCATCAACGATACGGGCGATTTTAGGTTTCATCACCGTGCAAACGCCACAATTTGGGGCGGAAACGTACAGTACTGCTACGGGGGTTTGGCGGATAAAGGCAAAAACAGCGTCTATAGTGTCAAATGTATGCATTACTATCCTTTTGTTGGATTAGGCAAATTTCAGGCAAAAATTTAGGCAAAATAATTATTCGCATCCGTCAATACCGCAGCTTGCCCCTACCAAATTTTGGGCTTGATGTTCGTCATAGCTTTGGGTCAATGCCTGCAAAAACAGCTCTCTGGGCTGAGCTCCCGATACGCCATATTTTTTATCAAACACAAACATCGGCACGGCTTGGATACCCTTTTGGCGGGCTTCTTGCTCATCTGCCAAGCATTCATCAACATACTCATCAGACGACAACATTCGGATAGATTCATCACGGTTCAGACCGATTTGTTCTGCCAAATCCGCCAGCACCGATTTATCTGCCAGATTTTGATTTTTGGCAAAATAGGCAAAATACAGCTTATCGTTTAACGCTTCTCCCAGACCGTGATTTTCGGCAAATTTTAGCAAACGATGGGCGTTTAAGGTATTGGTATTTTGTGTGTTTTCCACATTGATCTCTACGCCGGCCCGCTCTCCTGCTTGATTGATGTACTTCATCATCGACACCGCTTCATCACGGCTTTTACCATAATTTTTTTGCAATTTTTCAAGCATGGAATAGCTTGGCGTATCCCCTGCGTTGGGGTCAAGGCGAAAAGTCTTGTGGACAATTTGAACGTCATCTTTGCCCGCAAATTCGGCTAAGGCCTGCTCAAAATGGCGTTTTGCCACATAACAAAACGGGCAGGCATAATCCGACCAAATTTCAATTTTCATTTGAACTGTTCCTAAAATCAGTATACGAGCAGTCGATTTTGCTGATTCTTTTGCAAAATCGGCCGCTCTTTTATTTCAAGTAATTAAGCCAATAAGTCATCAATCACTTCTTTGACACTTTTTATTTCATGAATTGAGCCGATACCTAAGCCGATACAGCCCCAGCCTTTGTCAAAATCGCCTTGCATCATGCCTGCACCAAAACCTGAAAGTCCTGCCATTGCTTTGCCAAACTCAGCATCTTCAGCTCCGTTTTGGGTCATTTCTACCAGTTTTTGCGGTAATGATCCTGCCAGTGAACGAGCATAAGTCGGCGGAGCCTTAAACAACAGTAAATCATCGGCATTACTGTTGATAATGCCTTGCTTAACACGCTCATGAGCAGGGTTTTCAATAGTGGCAAGCAGAGCGGTACCGACAAAAATCCCTTCTGCACCCAATGCGAAAGCTGCCTTGGCAGTGCGGCTATCAGCAATGCCTCCCGCTGCCATGACAGGTACATTTTTGGCTGCATCCACAATCATCGGCACAATCGCAAAAGTACCAATTGCTTTTTCGGGCATTAAACCACCCTCGTCAAAACCAGTAGCAACAATAATATCTGCCCCTGCCTGTTCGGCTTTGCGGGTGTTTTCTATGGTCGGGGTAATGGCACGAAAAATTATTTTAATGCCCGCCTCCTTGAGTTCGGCAAAAATGTCCGGCAATACCGTGCCACCGCCCACTCCCATCCATACCACTGCCGACACTTTTTCCTGTTTGATTACGTCCAAAATAGGACGTGTCCAAGGGTCTTTGCTTTGATCGGGATTGGGGGCAAGATTGACACCAAAAGGCTTATCAGTCAACGCCTTGGTTTTTTGTATTTCACGACGCATACGTTCGGCGGTTTCAATCGGATCTGCCGTCATTTCAGTTTGACCCGCATTCGGGCCTAACACACCCAAACCACCCGCATTACTTACTGCCGCCACAAATTCAGCATTGGTTACCCATGACATTGGACCTTGTACCAATGGCTTTTCAGTACCCAAAATCTGTGTGATACGATTTTGCATAATGTTCTCCATCAAAAGCCTATTATGGACATCAAGCTGGCAAACCATCTAGGCTGTATTTAGGTTAAACTTTATCAAAACAACCAAACCTTTAATCGGTTTAGAAAATGTTTCTTTCCATATGCTTTGTTATCAGGCATAACCACCTGATAGCTATAACTTACACATCATCGCGGCGTGTCATCGCTCCGCCGTCTACATTCCAAATTGCCCCTGTTATCCATGAAGCCTTATCAGAAAGCAAGAAAGCCGCAGTTTCGGCAACGTCTCTCGGGCTACCGTTTCTACCCAAAGCGTGATATTTTTTAAAATTTTCCAAAGTAGAGTCCACTTGCCCGGCATCTGCAAAACGCTCAAAAATGCGGGTTTCAATAATACCAATCGGCAAGGCGTTGACACGGATACCATGCTCGGCAAGCTCGGCGGCAGCATTTTTTGTTAGGGCTTCCAAGCCGAATTTCGCCATTGAATAAGCCGCCATTGGTGTTGATTTGACTGGCAATTGCGAAAGTGCAGCGGTGATATTGACGATTGAGCCTGATTTTTTGCGGTTGATTAAATTTTTGGCGACCGCCTGATTGATAAAAAATACTGCCTTATTCAAATCCAAATAACCGTCATACGCCTTTTCATCAGTCTGTAAAAAAGTGTTAGGAAAATATACGCCCGCCGAATTGACCACTAAGTCAACATCGCTGTGTTCGGCTTTTAATTTGCCAATCAAAGCATTAACGCTGGTCATATCCAGCAGATTTGCCGTTAAAGCAACCACTTTATCAACACCTGCGATTCGGGAGAGTTCCTGACGGGCTTGTTCGGCTTTTTCAGGTCGGTTGCCGACAATCACCGCCGAACCGCCTTGTTCTAAAATCAGTTTTGCCACTTCAAAGCCGACACCGCTTGTACCGCCGACCACCAATAATTTATGTTGTGCAAAAGGTTTCATTTTTCTCTCCTTAAACAATACGGTTAACCACAGGGGTCGGATTGGTAAACAAATCATAAATGGGCGAATGATTTGGGATTTCGCCAATTAAGGCGTTGATTTCGTCCTGGCTGGCGTTTGAGCTTTCAACGTGAATATCCACACGGATTTCGCTTGCCCCGTTTCGTACATCAGGATTGAATTTTAAAAAGCCATTCAAATCAAAATCGGCACTTAGTTTTAATTCAATCTTGGTCAAATCAATGCCTTTGCCAGACGCAAGCAAGGTCAAAGTGGCGGTATAGCAGCCCGCCAAGGCTTGCAAGGCGTACTCCATCGGCGACAAGCCTTTGTCTTGCCCCAATACGGCCGGCGGTTCATCACCAATAGTTTGAAATTTACCCACACGGCTGTTGTCCGCCACACCGCCTTGTACGGTTGTTTCAGTGCGGGTTTTGACGCTCACGCCACCATTGGATTGGCTGGACATCGTTACGGTAAATTGTCCGAGCTTTGGGTTGGCTTTGACAGCATTTGCCACTTCGGCAACTTGGCCGGCTTCTACAAATGGTTGCATATTTTGCTCCTTAAGGCATTGTTAATTGAAAAAAATTAATTAATTGATTACATCAAATCAAAAATCACAACCACCGCTGTGTTTTCCGGCAATAGTCTCGATAGTGTTGTCCGAACTTTTCACTTAAAACCCGCTTTTCGGACAAGATTTGAAATTGTTGGATGTAAATAACAAACCCCGCAACCAACAACCAAACAAGCCCTTGCAACAGCCACACCGCCCAGCCTGACAACATCAGAGCAAACCCCAAATACATCGGATTTCTGGTATGGCGGTAAATACCCTTGGCCACAAGCTCATTGCTTTGTTCCGGCGCGGCATAATTACTGGTCGTGTCTGCCTGACGCAGTACCGAACCGCCAAGAGCAATCACCACGGCACCAGATACAACCACCGCCAAAACGGGGGATTTTGGTAAAGTCAGCACCTCTAAATGCGAAATACACCACATCAAAGCCGTGGCAATTAAAAACAGCAACACAGGCGGGATTTTGAGTTTCATTAAGCACTCTTTTTAGGCTGTCTAAAAACCGATTAAACAGCCTGAACAGCTTATAAAACTTGGTTAATCAAATTGGCTAATTGTGATTTAGGCATTGCCCCTGCACTTCGGTGCGTCATTTCCCCGTTTTTAAAGGTCATGAGCGTGGGAATGTTTCTCACCGCATAAGCGCTTGATAGCTCCGGGCTTTGGTCAATATTGATTTTGACAATTTTAGCTTTGCCTTGATATTCGTCCGCCAGCATTTCAAGGCTTGGGGCAATCATTTGGCAAGGCGGACACCAATCGGCATAAAAATCCACTAAAACAGGCACATCAGACTGCAACACATCTTTGCCAAAATCGGCAAAATTGCTATAAATAACAGAATTACTCATTTTAAAATCCTTAGATATTATGGTTAATATGGTTGCCGAATGCCTGCAAATCTTCATCTAACTTCGGATTTTTCAGCACATCAAAACCGGCAAAAGTAGGCAATGTTTTCATGCCGATATAGCGGAAATCCGCATGAATGGGAAGCAATAAATCATCCAAACCTTTGCCTGCAAACAAATACTGGTTGGGGTCATCAAAGCAGTTTAGGCATATTGAATGTTACCGAAAGCATATGGCTTTTTCCGGCGAATAAACCGCCTGCGCCATATTGGATATCGGGGTTACCGCGACTTCGGCCATCTGAAACACACATCACGCCCAGCATTCCACACATCATCAAGGTAGCGTTTGGCTTTCCACGCCAGCCCCATCCAATTGGACGGAAATTGAAAAATAACCACATCCGCCCATTGGAATTTTTCCAACTCTTCGGCAACATCGTAGTTTTCTACGCCGGAATGCTTGACTTCATTGTCTTTGCCAGCCAATACATCATTTGCCGCTTGGATAAACGAACGGGCCAGCGTACCTATGCAAAGACAGGGCAATATTGACGGCCGTTGATAATTAAGACTTTTTTGCTCATGGCAGTTTCCTTTTACGGATTAAGGCAACATTGATTTGATGAAACGTATTATAAAAAGACCGCCGCAAAACTTCTTGCCAAAAGCAAGGTAATTTTTGCCTAAAACAACAAATATAAATTTATTACGCCAATCAAACGCGAAAAACCGCCCAATACTCAACTCTTTTTGAGCTTTGGGCGGTTATTTTAACCTGCACCGATTCAACGGTATGGATTCGGTCATGAGCACGGACAATAATGCGAATATTGGGGTTGCGTTGCCGGGTAAATTTGGCAATTTGAGCGGCTTGGCTTGGGTGATTGATTGCCAAAATCAACAAATCGGCTGTGCCTATGCCTGCTTTTTCAAGCAAATCAGGGTGACTTGCATCACCATAATAGCTTTCTACACTCAATTTTTGCATTCCTTTAATCAAGGTTTCATTTTGTTCGATGACATCGGCACTAAACCCCGCCGAACGCAAAAGATGATGCACAATCTGCCCATAACACCCCAGTCCGGCCAAGATAACATTGCGCTTCTCATCAATGACATCATCGGTTTTTTGTATCGGGGCAAAACGCGGGACAAGCCATTTTTGACGAGCTATCATCACAAGCGGTGTCAAAAGCATAGACAACACCACAATCACTGTCATATTGGCATTGACTTCTTGACTGATGGCCCTTGATTTGACGCCGCCGCAAACAGTATAAAAGCAAATTCCCCATCTTGTGCCACCATCACCGCACGGTTCAAGCTTTCTTCTGTGTCAGAACCCGTCAGGCGTGCCACGCACTACAAATAAAGCAACGGCCGTCATAGTTCACGGATTTTGGTTTTGGCGATAAGGCGAAACAAGGTGGTTTAACAACCAAATGCCTGCCGCCACCAGTACCGCCACCGCCCCGACTGCCACACCAAACTGTTGCCAACCGGGTAAATCCGACTGTTTTATTTGGGGCGACAAAAATGCCACCAATGCCAATAACGGCACAATCAGCAAATCTTCAAACAGCAATACCGCAATAATGCGTTTGCCCCGCTCGCTTGTCATTCCTCCCCGCTCTGCCAGCGTCTGCATCACAATGGCGGTAGAGATCAACACAAAGCCCTATGCGGCAACAAAAGAAAATTGCAAAAAAACCATACGCCAAACCAACGAGCGTAAGACCGATAATGGCACTAAAAATCTGCAAACTGCCTAATCCAAAAATGGGTTTGCGTCATCCCCGCAAGTGTTTTGGTTGCATTTCAAACCCAACCGAAAACAAAAACATCACCACACCCAATTCGGCGAAATGAATGGCAGCGTGTGCATCATTAAACAGTTTTAAACCAAAAGGCCCGATGAGCAGACCTGACACCAAATGGCCGGGGCCCCAAGCCCCAATCGTATAAATAACGGAACAGCGACAACCGCCGCCCACAAGAGCGTAACTACGCTGAATAATTGACTGCTTTGTGCCATTTTAACCACCTGTTATTAAACAAACCCCAGACAGCATGATATTGCCTGATGTGCTTGCCATAAAATTCTTACAAATCAAAACAAAGCCGGTTATCATAAAAAAACATCAAAAATTACGCTTGCCTAAAATAAAGAATTTTTTACCCAAAACAACAAAATTAGATAAAATGGCACAAATTTATCAAAGGAAATCTCATGCGGGAATCGATGTTTGGCGAACTTGCCGATTGTCTTGGCAAACACACCACGCCTATAGGCGGATTTTTTGAGACCGCTTTGCCGTGTATCACCCTGTGCCGGCGAAATCACAGCACCGAGCCCATGCCGTGCATTTATCCGCTTAGTCTGTTTGTGGTTGTTCAAGGCAGTCAGCACATTAATTTTGGCAACACGGTCATGACCTTATCGGCAGGGCAATCAGCTTTGACCACGCTGGATTTGCCCGTGGTCTCCAACGTGCTCAACGCCAGTACCGATAAGCCTTATTTGAGTGTGCGGATTGAACTTGATGTTATGCTGTTGCGTAAATTGGACGAGCAGACCGCTTGGCAGACGACATCGTCAGCCGTGTCGGACAGCCTGTCGGTATTTGAAATTGATGATGAACTGTTGGGGGCAGTGTTACGGCTTGTCAAACTTTTGGACAACCCGACATTACAGCCCCATCTAGCCCCGCTCATTGAACAAGAAATCGCCCTTAGAATTTTGGCAAGCCCTCATTTGCCGATGTTAAGGCGGCTGTTCCATAACGGTACGGTAGAACAAAAAATCGCCAAAACCATTGCCTATTTCAACAAACATTATGCCGATAAAATAGACATCACCCATCTGGCAAACGAGCATTCGATGAGTGCATCATCGTTTCGTGAGCATTTTAAAAAAATTACAGGGGTCAGCCCCCTGCAATACCAAAAACAGCTCCGCTTGCAACAGGCACGCCGACTGATGTTCAAACAAAATATTGATGCCACGACGGCAGCTTATGAAGTAGGCTATGGAAGCGTGAGCCAGTTTAACCGTGAATACGCCCGACTGTTTGGCGAACCGCCCCTGCGTGATATCCAGCGGTTAAAAGATGATGAGATGAATTTTGGGCGGATTGTGTAGAACAGATTTTTCATGCCGTCTGAAAAGCAAAAACACCGTTTTCATTTGGAAACGGTGTTTTTCAATCTCTTAAATCAATTACTTCGCCCGATCGCCAATCCAACGCACGATATCATCCGCCACCACACCGCCGCCTTCGCCAATCATCAGCATATGCCCTAATCCGTTGTATAAACGCAGGCTTTTATCGGTTGAATTGGTTTCTTCATAGAATTGAATGGCGTCTTTCGGCACGACATACAAATCGGCATCACCGCTCACCAATAAAACAGGGGCAACAAATTTGTCGTCATTGTCTTTCAGATATTGAATCCCTTCTTTAAAGCTGTTCGGGAAAGACACCGAGAATTTTTCCAGCATTAAAGGATCATTTGGCAACGACAAGCCTGCGCCGGTGTCGGGTACGGGCAGATTGAGTGTTTTATGGGCGGCTTCAAAGCCGTTGATAAAGCTGCCTTTCGGTTCCGGACGCGGCAAATAGCCGAAGTTCATTTGGTTGTAGCGCAATACGCCCGCCGCCAAAATCACGCCGTCCGCACCTTTCGGATATTTGGTGCCGTATAAGGCGGTGATATGGCCGCCCATGCTGTGGCCCATCACGAAAACCGGCAAATTCGGATTTTCGGCTTTGGCTTTTTCCACTACACGGCGCAAATCTTCGACCATTTCAAAATAGCTGTTGATGTGAATGCTGTCACGGCCGTCTGATTTGCCGTGTCCGCGTGCATCGAAGCGGTAAACGGCAATACCGTTGTCGGTCATGCGTTGTGCAAAATCGTTAAATACGCCGGAATGGCTGGCCAAACCGTGTGAAATCACCAAAACGGCTTTAGCTTTTCGCTGCGGATGGTTTTTAACCAAGTGCAGATTTAAGCCGTCTTGGGTTTTGATTTTTTGAATAGTCTGTTTGGCACCCCATTGTTGTGCGGCGTTATCAGGCGCATTTTGCGCCAAGGCCAAAGAATTTGCTGAAAATGCCAATACCAATGCTAAAAAAGCCGGTTCCATGATGTGTTTCATTGCATACCCTTTTGGAAATGATGGAATAGGTTTTCAGTATAAGGGGTTTCAAATCTTCAGATAAATAGCGATTTTTGAAAACGATATTTTCATTTTTAAAATGTTATAGTGGATTCACTTTAAAATAAGACAAGGCGGTGAGCCGAAGACAGTATAGATAATACGGCCGGGCGAACCAACGCCGTACTATTTTAAAGTGGATTCACTATATTTTATGCGTCGGCTTAGCCAATCCACATAAAAGGCCGTCTGAAAACCTGTTACAGCTTTCAGACGGCCTTTTATTTAAATATACAATTCAAAAATCTGCTTATAAATCCACCGGTTGCCAATCTTTTCCTTGAACAGGCGGCAGCCATTGGCCGCCTTTCAGGCACAAGCCCCACAGCATATCCGGAATGCCGTAATGGTCGTCTTTTTGCGGGTCGAGCGTGCTGACAATCTGATCATCTTGACCGTTTTTCAGCAGTGTGCCAATGTTTGGATTAATCATCACAGCTTTGCCCAAAGCGATAAATTCTGCAAAACCTGTGGCATAGGCTTCACGGATTTGCTGACCGCTGAGCAAGTTGCCCACGCCGATTAAAGGCAGGCGGCCGGCAATTTGTCGGTGAACCAGTTCCATACGGGTCAGATTGGTGTCTGCGCCGCGGCGGGCTTTTTTGCTGAAATCCCACAGCGAAATATGCAGATATTGCAAGGGTTTGCCGCATAATGCATCAATCAGGGCGAAAGTATCGGCCATGGTCAAGCCGTGTTCGCCCGGCTCTTCGGGTGAAAAGCGGTAGCCGATGATGAAGTCGGGCTTTTGATGTTTTTCACGCACTTTTACCACGGCATCGACTACCGCCAATGGGAATTTCAAGCGTTTTTCAAGGCTGCCGCCCCAAGCATCGTCGCGTTTATTGAATTCGCCCGAGAAAAACTGCTGAATCAAGTAGCCGTTGGCGCCATGAATTTCCACGCCGTCAAATCCGGCCCAAATGGCCAATTCCGCAGCATTGGCGAAAGCTTGAATCAGCGATAAAACTTCGTCTTCCGTCGCTGCTTTGGCACCGCTTGGCTCATGGCCCGATGGCCCAATCAATGCTTGGCCGCCGAGCAAGTCTTTTACCGCTTGCGTGCCGCCGTGATGAATCTGCAAAATCGCTTTGGCACCTTGATTTTGCAAGGTTTGGGCAAGCTGTTTCAGACCTGCCAAATGACGCTCATCGATGGCTTCAGGCTGACCGGCAAACGCTTTGCCGTTTTTTGCAACCAAAGTTGCGGCGGTGATAAACATGCCGATGTCGCCGGCGCGGTTGCCGACAAACCGCTGTTCCTGCTCGCTCAATGTGCCGTCAGGATTGGATGCAAAATGCGTCATCGGGGCGACTACCAGTCGGTTTTTAATGGTTATGCCGTTGTTTAAAGGATAAGGGGCGAACAAATCAGTCATAAATACCTCGTGCTACGTTGATTGATTATCGGTTTAATTTTGCAATTTGATGATTAGAAAATAAAATCATGGTTTGCCATGGGTCGATTTCGATGATTAAGCAGATTATTGCGCCGCAATTTTGCGCAACAATGCGATTTCGTCGGCCGATAAATTCAGGCATGCGCCCATTTTTGCGGGAATCTCTGCTGCTTGATGCTCCAAGGCTCTGCCGCTGTTGGTCAGGCGGATAATGACGCTGCGTTCATCTTCGATGCTGCGTGTGCGCTCAACTAATTCTTTGGCTTGTAAGCGTTTCAGCAGCGGTGTGAGCGTGCCGCTGTCTAGATGCAGCTTTTCACCCAGCTCGCCCACACTTTGTTCGCTATGTTCCCACAACACCAGCATGACCAGATATTGCGGATAGGTCAAATCCAGCGCTTGCAGAAAAGGCGTATAGCGGCGGGTGATTTCTTTGGATAAGGCATAAAGCGGAAAACACAATTGGTTTGAAAGCTTGAGTTGCTCGTACATGGCAGTACTCCGGATTAAATAAAGACAATTCTATCACATAATTATATTGTTCAAAATTTAATTTTCCAAAGACAGCCATAACGAGCATAACAAATGCCGTCTGAAAGTTTTCAGACGGCCCGGTTCTTACCAATGCAATACGGCACTTTCTTCAACCGGCACGCGGCCTAAATGGGTTTTGTTCTGTTGCGCGTCCCAATCCGGATGGCCGAAGGCAATACCGTGCAGCAATTTATACTCATCGGATACACCCAACTCACGGCGGATATCATCGGCAAACAGACCTAAAAACAGCATCGGAATGCCGCCAAAGCCCCGCGCGGTCAGCGACAATAAAAAGGTTTGCGAATACATGCCCATATCGGCGGCAATGTTGACATCGTGATTATCCACGCTCGGCATAAACAGAAACGCCATGTGCGCCGCGCCGTAGCCGGTGATGTTTTGCTCGATGACCGGCTGGCGGGCGGCTCTGTCTTCACGCGGCACACCGAAGCTGGTGGTAAACACATGGGCGTATTGATTGCGCCAACGCGGCTCGTAAATACCGGTGAATTTGCTTTGGTCAAACTCGAAATCCGGGCTGAATTTGCCCTCGCGGAAACGCTCACCGATGATTTTGTGCAAGCGCTGCAAGGTTTCACCCGAAGCAATATGCACCAACCAAGGCTGGATATTGCAGGCAGACGGCGCATTTTGCGCATCGGCAAGGATTTGTTTGATTTCTGCTTCGGTCATCTCGGTCGGCAGAAATTTACGGATAGACTGACGGGTTTTGACGGTGGTTTCAAAATCTAACATGGCGTTCCTCTGATTGAACAATGCAATGGCGTTCAGTTTATTTTATTGAAAACAAAATAAGAAGCCACTAAAATGGAAATCCACCTTCCATAAACGGAAATTTTATGAACCTCAATGCCCTACGCTTATTCGTTGCCGTTGTGCAAGACGGCAGCTTGTCGAAAACATCGGAAAAATCAGGCGTACCGATTGCCACCGTCAGCCGCCAAATCAGCGAGCTGGAAAAATCGTTGAATATCCAATTGTTTGACCGCTTCAAATCGGGCGTTAAGCCGACCATGGCGGGGCAGCGGCTGTATGAGCAGGTGTATGTCAGCATGGATAATCTGGTCAATGCCGAGCAGGTATTGTTTGCCGAACAAGGCCGTCTGAAAGGCTTATTACGCATTTCCGCCCCACCCGATTGCACACCGGTGCTGGCATGGATTGCGGAATTTCAAGCGCAGTTTCCGTTGATTCAAGTGCATTGCACCATGACCGACCGCGTGCTGGATATGACTGCAGACGGCATTGACGTGGCCTTCCGCATGGGCGAATTGCACGGCGATAATTTTATTGCCAAAAAAGTATTGTCGGTCGGCGCAAAATGGGTGGCGCACCCTGATTTATTGGCCAAATTCGGCACACCGCAAACCTTGGCCGAATTAGCCGCTTTGCCCGTAGCCGGTTGGGCGCGCAATGGCGAAAATACGCTTAAAATAATGGCGGGCAAACAGGCGCATTTCGTGCCTTATGTATTTGCCTGCAACGAAAGCTCGGCATTAGAATATATGGCCGTCGCGGGCAAGGCGGTGTGTCAATTGGCGGATTACTCGGCCAATCGGGTGATGATGCAGCACGGTTTGGCGGAAGTATTGGCCGATGTCGATTTCCCGCGGTACGACATTTCGATGATTTACGTGTCGCATCGTTATCCTTCCAGCATTGTACGGGCGTTTGTGGAATTTGTCGGGCGGCAGGTTGAAGCCGTCTGAACTTTACATCAATCTTTTCGGGATGCTTTTTCAGACGGCCCCGATGGGTCTATAATGAAAACAATTTTCTCAACTTCCAAACCCGTAAAGGAATCAAAATGTTTGGTATCACTAAAGAACAAGTATTAGACGCTTTCACCTTCCGCTCTGCCTGCCGCTACTATGATGCCGAGCGCAAAATCAGCGATGAAGATTTTAATTACCTGTTGGAACTGGCGCGTTTATCGCCAAGCTCGGTCGGCTCAGAGCCGTGGAAATTTCTGGTGATTCAAAGCCCTGGGTTGCGCGAAAAACTGAAGCCGTTTAGCTGGGGCATGGCGCGTCAACTGGATGCGTGCAGCCATTTGGTGGTGTATTTGGCGAAGAAAAACGCCACTTATGATTCCGATTTCCTGCGCGCCGGTTTGGAAAAACGCGGCCTGACCGACGAGCAAATGGCCAAAAGCGTGGCCATTTATGAAAATTTCCAAAAACACGACATCGAAATCTACGGCAACGAACGCGCCCTGTTTGACTGGACCGGCAAGCAAACCTACATCGCCTTGGCCAATATGATGACCGGCGCCGCCTTAATCGGCATTGACTCTTGTCCTGTAGAAGGCTTGGATTATAAGGAAGTCAACCGCATTTTAGTCGAAGAAGGCCTGTTCTCTCCCGAAGAATGGGGTGTTTCCGTGGCATGTACTTTTGGCTACCGCGCCAAAGAAATCACCCGCAAATTCCGCCGTCCGCTCGATGAATTGGTGACTTGGGTGAAATAATCCGAACACTTCATTTGAGGCCGTCTGAAATTTTTCAGACGGCCTTGAAAATATCAGGCTTTACGGTAATGCCACACCAAACCGAATCCGGCCAGCGTTTTCAACAGCAGCCACGTAAACGCCGGAGAAAGATTGCTAAACGATTCGGTGAAATCTGTCGGCAGGTAGCGGCTCCAGTGCGGGTGCGAATCGACGATGCCAAAACCAATCACCGTCGCCCACATCACCAAAGACGACAGCAGCAAAGTCATGCCCAGCACATAATACCGCCGCGCCTTCACGGCCAATACGCCCAAACTAATCAACACCAGCGAAGCCAAAGCCAAAATGCCGAACAACATGCCGCGGATTTCTGCCAAAATATCGAAAAACAACAACATATCCCAAAGCGTCAACACCCACCCGCCGATAACCAGCAAACACACGCCGAAAAAAGTCCGCATTATTTGACTCCGAAGCTTGTTTTATTTTACGCCGCCATTCTGAACATTATAAAATTCCGTTACCGGGCGACCTGTTTACAGATTAAACCTTTCAATCTAATCTGTAGAAAACCCCAGCGTTGTGTACGCTTTTTCTTTTTTGCCTGAAGACCCGTTTGGGGATTTCCGAGCGTTGCCAAGCATACCGAAAGGCACGGCAAAGCCGCATGATTCTTGATAACGCCCGAAAATCCTAAAACAATCGTTCAGGCAAAAAACAAAAGTTGTTTGGCATAAAAAGTGTAAACAACCCGGCGGTTCCCTACATCTAATCAATCGTAAAATTCTATACCAAACTGCAAGGCAATCCAATCATGACAGCACAATTATTACAAGCATTTTTGCACACCTGCATCCCTGCTACCGCCGCCCTTCAGATTCAGGTGCAGGAAGCCGACCGCGAACATGTTGTTCTCACCATGCCGCACACCCCAAACCGCAACCACAAAAACACCGTATTCGGCGGTTCCATCGCCCTAGGGGCGACCACTTGCGGCTGGGCATTGGTGCACGGCCATCTGCCCGAAGCAGGCGGCAATATCGTGATTCAACAAGGCGAAACCCAATACCTGCGCCCGGCCCGCGGCGATTTAACTATCCAAACCCGCCCCGTTGCCGCCGAAAGCTGGCAGCAGATGAATGATATGTTTACCAAGCGCGGCAAAGGTAAAGTGGTGCTGGAAATCGATGTGTTCTCCGAAGGCGAACTGGCAGCGGTATTTACGGGTAAATTTGTGGCGTTGAAAGATTAAAGTGAATTTAACCGGAAATCATCTAAAAAGGCCGTCTGAAAAGTTCAGATTCAAAACTTTTTCAGACGGCCTTCTATAATACGCTCATGCAAGGGACGTAAAAATCGTTGATACCCCTTGACAAGTTTATTAACCGACTTTCAAGAGGTCTGAAATGTCACTTTGCCATCACACCACAACGGGAAACAAATCCGATTGCCTGTATTTGCTGCGTATCCGTCAAAATTAACGATGTGACGACTATTCATAAAATATAGTGGATTCACTATAAAATTTCCCTTTTTCATTATTAAGCCGGCTTTATAAAAACCAAAAAATTCCGGCAATCCATAATCCCACCTTTTTATGACTAAAGTGTTTCGATTGATTCGGACGGCCATAATCCACTTTAAAGGCCGTCTGAAACCCGCTCCTCCACCAAATTCAAACACACCCGCTTCAAAATTTTATCCACTTCTTTCTGTGTGCGTGTGAGTACATGTTTGGCCGAAGTCGCCAAAAACAGGCGGCTGACGAATTGCGGCGATTCAATCGGAATCACCTGAATCGATTCTTTATAATTCATCAAATCAATCGAATATTTCGACAAAATCGAATAGCCCATGCCTTCCGCCACCAGTTGCAGCATAGTTTCCACGCTGTCGATTTCCATCACGATATTGGACACGAGATTATGCCGCGCCATTTCCTGCTCGACAAGCAAGCGGAAGGTATTGGGCACGGAAGGCAGAATCAGCGGCAAGGCAGCCAAATGTTCGGCGTTGACGGGCGTATCTGCATTGAGCAGGTGATCATTTTTCGGCGCCATCAGATACAGCCGCTCTTCATACAGCAATTGCGTTTCCACATCAGCCGAATAGGCAGGGTTATACAGCAGCGCCATGTCGATTTTGCCTTGCTGCAAACGATCTTGCAGCTGCGCACTCAAGCCTTCTGTGATGCGCAATTGGGCATCGGGCAGATGTTGGCGAAACTCACGGATAATCGGCAGCGACAATAATTTGGCAATCGTCGGCGGTAAGCCGAGCGTAATGTGGCCGCTGAGTTTGCCGCTGTTTAAACTCAAATCTTCCTGAATCATTTCAATCTGCTGCAAAATCACTCCACAGTGTTCCAGCAAAATTCTGCCCGGGTCGGTGAGGGAAACGCCGCGTCCGTGGCGGTTGAGCAGGCTTTGTCTTAATTCGGTTTCCAGCAGGCGGATTTGGCGGCTCAATACCGGCTGTGCCACGCCCAAAATGTCGGCGGCGCGGGTGTAGCTGCCTTGCTGCGCCACCTGCTGAAAATAACGTAACTGTTTCAAATCCATAACTTTTCTCTCTCTCCGGCTATTGGTTTTACGGCACTTATTACTTTAGTATAGCTTGGCTTTGCAATTATACTATTTTGATATAGCTGATAGTCGCTTCAACGCCTTTCCAAACATTTCTTTACCTATAATAATCCACTACATACCACTACATTTACAAAGGAATCAAAATGGCTGCCCAAACCGCTGTCCCTGCCATGCTGATGCGTGGCGGTAGTTCTAAAGGCCTGTTTTTTGCCGCTGCTGATTTACCCGCCGACGAAGCCATTCGCAATCAAGTACTGCTCGCGGCCATGGGTTCGCCCGACCCACGCCAAGTCGATGGTGCCGGCGGTGCACATCCTTTAACCAGCAAAGTGGGCGTGGTATCTTTGAGTAAACGGGAAGGTGTGGATTTGGAATTTTTGTTTGCGCAATTACAGCCGAAAAACGATATTGTCGATACCAAACCCAACTGCGGCAACATGCTGGCGGCAGTGGTGCCGTTTGCGTTGGAAAAAGGATTGATTCAGGCACAAGGCGATGAAACGACCGTGCGCGTATTGACCTTAAACACCGGCATGTTGAGCGACATCACCGTCAAAACACCCGATGGCATCATCAATTACGACGGCGATACCAAAATCGACGGCGTACCCGGCACATCCGCTCCCATCCGCATCCGCTTCTTAGATACCGAAGGCTCGGTGGCAGGCAGCCTTTTGCCGACGGGTAACACCGGCGATGTGTTCGACATCGAAGGTTTTGGCCAACTGGAAGCCACCTGCATCGACAACGGCATGCCGATGATATTGGTACGGGCCGCCGATGTGCAGCGCACGGCTTACGAAAGCGTGGAAGAATTAAACAACGACGACGAGCTCAAAGCCATCTTGGAAAAGCTGCGTCTGACGGCGTCTTTAAAAATGGGCTTGGGCGACGTTTCCGCCAAAAACTACCCGAAAATGTGTCTGCTCAACGCCCCTGTTGACGGCGGCGCGGTACACACCCGCTGCTTTATTCCCCATGTGTGCCACGAAGCCATCGGCGTATTGGCAGCCGTAACCATCGCCACCGCCTGCGTGATGAAAGACAGCGTGGCCGACGGTTTGGCCGTAGCCGACAATCCGGCTTCGCTTTCCATCGAACACCCAAGCGGCGAATTCAGCGTGGCTTTGGAAACCGATGGCAACGGCAAAGTCAACGGCGCGGCTTTAATCCGCACCGCACGCAACATCATGCGCGGCGAAGTGATGGTTCCGGCGCATGTTTGGGCGGGCAAATAGATGATGGCAAAACCGTTTGAACCACAATCCGAGACTTTTGAACAACCCAATTTAAACTAAGAGAGCTATTTGCGCCATTCACGCGCAGGCGGAAATCCGGAACTTCAAATTACCGTAATAGCCGAATATTCCTGAGCCGATGGGACTGGATTCCCGCCTGCACGGGAATGACGGCTAAAAGATTTCTGGAATTGAAGCATTTTGCAAAGGCTTCAATCTTTCTTTTTCAGACGGCCTTGGTTGGAATATTCAAAAATAAACAACCGCTAAACACAGATTAGGTTTATGATTCTATTTTTTTCAGACGGCCCGAGTATCGATATAAATAAGGCCGTCTGAAAGAATCCGAAAAAAAAAAACCGAATTTCACTCAAAACAAAAGGAGAAGCTTCATGAACATCAACGGCTCTACCCAAGTCATTGCCCACATCGGCTACCCCACCCGAACCTTCAAATCACCGATGATTTACAACCCTTATTTCGAAGCGGCCGGCATCAATGCGCTGGTGGTGCCGTTTTCGTCGCAAGCGCCGGTTTATCCTGATTTTCTGAAAAGCGTGTTCACCTGCGAAAACGTCATCGGCGCACTGGTAACCATGCCGCACAAAGTGGCCACCATTGATTTGGTCGACCGATTGACACCGACCGCGCAAATCGCCGGTTCGTGCAATGCCGTGCGCCGCGGTGCGGACGGCAGGCTGGAGGGCGATATGTTCGACGGCGAAGGCTTTGTGCGCAGTGTACGCCGCAAAGGTTTTGCACCGGAAGGCAAAGCGGCTTTGGTAGTCGGCAGCGGCGGCGTAGGCTGCGCGATTGCGGCTTCTTTGGCCGCGGCAGGTGTGGCGCGTTTGGCTTTGTTTGATGTCAACGCAACAGCAGCCGAAGCGTTGGCAGGCCGTCTGAAACAGCACTATGCCGATTTAATCGTCGAAACCGGCAGCAACGATCCGCAAGGTTTTGATTTGGTGGCGAACGCTACGCCGATGGGGATGCATGAAGGCGATCCGATGCCGGTCGATGTGGCGCGCATTGCGCCGGAAGCGTTTGCCGCCGACGTGGTGCTGCAAAGCGAAATCACGGCATTTTTGGCCGCCGCCCAAACCAAAGGCTGCGTGATCCAAGCCGGCACCGATATGCTGTTTGAGCAGATTCCGGTTTACTTGGAATATTTCGGCCTGCCGGCCACCACTGCCGAGCACCTGCGCGAAGTGGCGCGTATTCAGTATTGACGGTTTCAGACGGCCTCTCTTTACCTCAAGGCCGTCTGAAAACCGATGCAACACGGTTTGATAAGAAAAACGCGATTGATAAGGAGAAACCAAATGTCGCAAAATCATGAAATCAACGTCCGCGAGCTGCTCGACAGCCGCGGCGTGAGCACCTACCAAAAATTGGTGATTTTCCTCTGCTTCCTGATTGTGGTCATGGACGGCTTCGATGTGGTAATTATGGGCTTTGTCGGCCCGAGCCTGAAAGAAGCTTGGAATTTGTCCAATGACGATTTGGCACCGGTATTGAGTGCCGCCCTATTCGGCCTGACCTTCGGCGCGCTGGCCGCCGGCCCGTTGGGCGACCGCTTCGGCCGCCGCAAAGTATTGATTGCAAGCGTGTTTATTTTCGGCTTGTTTACGCTGTTGGTGGCTTTCGCTACGCAGATTTGGCACATGATTGCCTTCCGCTTCATCGCCGGCTTTTCCATGGGCGGCATCATGCCGATGGTGGCGACCTTGGCCAAAGAATATTCGCCCGAACACCGCAGCTCGCTGTTGGTAACCATCGTGTTTGCCGGTTTTACCGTCGGCGCGGCAGGCGGCGGTTTTTTGGCAGCTTGGATGATTCCGCACTGGGGCTGGCCGAGCGTCTTCTATTTTGGCGGGATTGTGCCGATTCTGTTGAGCCTGTTTATGATTTTCAAACTACCTGAATCGCTGGCGTATATGGTGCACAAAGGCGCCGACCGCCAAGAAATCCGCAAAATCGTGGAACAATGCGCCCCGGGCAGCACCACCGGGCAATCGACCTTCTTCATTCCGCAACCGCAAACAGTACAAAGCAATGAAAACCCAATTAAAACCGTGTTGAACCGACACTACGCCAGAGGCACTTTGCTGCTGTGGGTGATTTACTTCAGCCATTTGTTCTTGGTATATCTGTTGGGCAGCTGGATGCCGACCATGATTAAAGAATCCGGCATGACCGCGGCGCAGGCGTCGATTATTTCGGCTATGTTCCAATTGGGCGGCCCGTTGGGTTCGATTATGTTGGGCTGGTTTATGGACCGCTTCGAGCCACACCGCGTATTGGCACTCTCTTACATCAGCGGCGCAGCAGTATTGGTATTTATGAGCAGCTTGGGCGCGGAATATCTGCTGCTGTGTATCACTTCGTTCTACATCGGCGCAGCGTTTAACGGCGGCGGCACCGGTATGAACGCTCTGTCGAGCAACTTCTTCCCATTGAGCGCCCGCGCGACCGGCAACAGCTGGATGCACGGTATCGGCCGCACCGGTGCGATTATTTCTGCATTTGCCGGCGCATGGATGTTGAACGCGGGCTGGAATTTCTCAACCGTTGCGATGGCTTTGACCGTACCGGCTTTGCTGATCGCCGTGTCGTTAACCATCAAATACATCCTGTACCGCAACCAGCCTGGCACTGAAATTTGAGCGTGTCGGAATAAGCCGTTAAAATAGGCCGTCTGAAACCGGATTTTCAGACGGCCTTTCAACAAGATTCGACCCAAGCGGCAAAACCGGCATATTTCCCCAATCACCCGCGCCGCCCATGCGGCCAACGGAGCCACATCATGAAACACTGTATCGCCACCGTATCTTTAAGCGGCACCCTGCCCGAAAAGCTGCAAGCCATTGCCGCCGTCGGCTTTGAAGGCGTGGAAATTTTTGAAAACGATTTGCTGTATTTCAACGGCCCGCCTGCCGACATCCGCAAAATGTGCGAAGACCTGAATCTTGAAATCATGCTGTTTCAGCCGTTTCGCGATTTTGAAGGCGGAGCGCGCGACAAATTGGCGCAGCAGCTCAACCGCGCCGAACGCAAATTCGAATTGATGGCCGAACTCGGTACCGACCGCCTGCTCGTATGCAGCAATGTCTTGCCCGACACCGGCACCGACGATGCCCTGATCGCCGATGATTTGCACAAGCTGGCCGAAATCGCTGCGAAACACAATATGCAAGTCGGCTACGAAGCCTTGGCTTGGGGCAAACACGTTTTCTCTTACCGCCACGCTTGGGATTTGGTGAAACAAGTCGATCACCCTAATTTGGGCATTATTCTCGACAGCTTCCACACCCTTTCCATCAATGATGATTTAAGCCGTCTGAACGAAATTCTGCCGGAAAAAATCGTGTTCCTGCAATTGGCCGATGCGCCGCTGATGAAAATGGATGTGCTCGAATGGAGCCGCCATTACCGCAATTTCCCCGGCCAAGGCGATTTGGACGTGGCCGCATTTCTCACGCCGATCATTGCCAACGGCTACACCGGCCCGTTGTCGCTGGAAGTGTTCAACGACAAATTCCGCGCCGCGCCGGGCGTATCGACCGCATCCGATGCCATCCGCTCGCTGCTGTATTTGGAAGAGCAAGCCGCAGGCCGTCTGAAACAGCAAAACCTGACCGTTTCCGCCGAATTGTTCACCCCGCCCGCCGCGCCCGAATTTCAAGACACCGATTTCGTCGAATTTGCCGTCAATGATGCCGGCGCCCAGCGTTTGGACAATATCCTGCGCCAATTCGGCTTCCAAAAAACCGGCCTGCACAAAAGCAAAAACGTTTCGCTCTACCAACACGGCGGCGTGAACCTGATTCTCAACGCCGAGCCGGATTCTTTGGCCGATGCCTTTTTCAACGTACACGGCACATCGGTCTGCGCGGCTGCGTATAAAGTCAGCGATGCCGAAGCCATGTATCGGCGCGCCATCGAATACGGCAATATTTTCTACCAAGGCAAAGTCGGCCCGAACGAGCGCCATGTCCACGCCATCCGCTCGCCCAATGGCGGTTTGCAGTATTTTGTCGACAGCGACATTTACAGCATCGATTTCCACAAAACCAAATTCCAAGGCGAACCGAAACTCAGCCGCATCGACCACACCGCTTATGGTGTGCCCAACGACATGATGGATCGCTGGACGCTGCATTTCGCCGCATTATTCGGATTCGACATTGAAAACGACTTAACCCTGCCCGACCCTTACGGCCTGATGAAAAGCCGTGTGTTGCGCAGCCCAAACGGCCAAATCCGTCTGCCGTTGAACATTTCCGACAACCAAAACACTTTGGTATCGCGTTCGATGGCCAACTACAAAGGTGCCGGTCTGCAACACATTGCCTTTGCCAGCGACGATATTTTTGAAACCGTGGCCTTCCTGCGCCAAAACGGCGCCAACCTGCTCGATATCCCGCAAAACTATTACGACGATTTGCAGGCACGATTCGGTTTGGCCGACGATTTCCTCGACCGCCTGCGCGAACATCATTTGCTCTATGATGCCGACGGCAACGGCGGCGAATTCCTGCATGCTTATTCGCAATTGATCGAAAACCGCTTTTTCTTTGAAATATGCGAACGCCGCGGCGGCTACGACCAATACGGCGCCGCCAATGCTCCCGTACGCCTGGTGGCGCAGGATTTGTATTGGAAACGGCAGCGGGAATAAGCAGCCGGTTTTGCATCAGGCGTAACTTTGAAGCCGCCTGCAAAAAAAGTACCGTTTTGTCCGGCCGCATCAAAAGGCCGTCTGAAAATGCCCGTACATTTTCAGACGGCCTTTTATTTGCCCCAACAAACAAGAATTATTATAATTTGCACAGCACAGCCGATAACGGCTGCTTTTCAGCCGCTCCTACAGGAAACCCATCCGTGTTCCAAATCCGCAATGCCGCATTCAGCGTACCCGGCCGCAAATTGCTGTCCGGCATCAATCTGAATTTCGAAACCGACAAAGTATACGGCCTCATCGGCCACAACGGTTCGGGCAAATCCACCCTGCTCAAACTCCTGACCCGCCAACACCGTCCCGACGCAGGCGAAATCCTGCTGGACGGTCGGCCGCTGTCCGCCTACTCCGCCCGCGACTATGCCAAACAGGTTGCCTACCTGCCGCAGCATTTGCCGCAATCCACATCCCTCACCGCCCGAGAACTGGTTGAAATGGGGCGTTACGCCTGGACCGGCCTGCTCGGATGCAACGGCGAACAAGGCCGCGCGGCGGTGGAAGAAGCCTTCCGGCTGACCCACACCGAACGGTTTTCAGACGGCCTGATCGACGTATTGTCTGGCGGCGAACGCTCGCGCGTCTGGCTGGCCATGTGTCTGGCGCAACAAAGCCGCTACCTGCTGCTCGACGAACCGCTGGCCGCACTCGACATCGCCCATCAAATCGACGTGATGGAACTGGTTCGCAAACTGTCGCGCAGCCTGCATTTGGGCATCATCATTGTCATCCACGACATCAATCTGGCGGCACAATACTGCGACGAACTGATTGCCCTGAAACAGGGCAGGCTGCTGAAAACCGGCAGGCCGTCTGAAATCATGACCGCCGAGGTATTGAAAGACATTTACAGCGTGGACATGAACATCATCGCCCACCCCGCAAGCGGCCGCCCTGTCGCTCTGCCCTGAAACCCGTTTCTTACCGGCAACCGCCCGATGTTTCCTCCAACCGTTTTCAGGCCGTCTGAAAACCGCCGCCACCGTGCAGCCTATTTTTTCAGACGGCCTTTCCCGATGATTTTTATGATCCGAACCCTTTTTTCAGACGGCCTCAAAACCCTGCTGTCCGCCGCCTTGCTGTTTGCTGTGCCCGGCACTCACGCTGCGCCCCGCGTGGCCACTTCCGACTGGACCGTCGCCGAAACGCTGACCGCCATGAAACGTCCGCCCGTATCGGTTGCCGACCGCCGCGTGTACGACATCTGGGTCAACCATCCGCCGCTGCCTTCCTCCGTGCGCGAAGCCGGTCTGCGTTTCCAGCCCAACATCGAACGCCTCCACCAAATCAAACCCGATTTCTTCGTGCAATCACCGTGGTACGCCTCAGCCAAGCCGCAGTTCGAAAAAATCGCTCCCGTGTACGAAATCGATTTTGCCGCCCCCGAAGGCATCAACTACGCCCACACGCTGGCGGCAACGCGCAAACTGGCGGCATTGACCGACAGCACGGCGGCGGCTGAAAAGCTGATTGCCGACACCGAACACACGTTTGCCCAAGCCCGTCGGCAACTGGCGGCGTTCAAGCACCGGCCGCTGGCAGTCGTGCAGTTCACCGACGGCCGCCACCTGCGCATCTACGGCAAAACCTCGATGTTTCAGGCCGTGATGGACAAAGTCGGCATGAAAAATGCTTGGACGGGCGAGTCGGGGCAATGGGGCTTTGCCAATATCGGCATCGCGGAACTGGCCAAACTGCCGTCTGAAACCGTTTTGCTGATTGTCAAACCGCATCCGCAAAACACGCGCCGTACATTGGAAAAAAGCGCGTTGTGGCAACGCCTGCCGTTTGCCGAACCGCGCCACCGCCGCATTCTGCCACCGGTGTGGAGTTACGGCGCGTTACCCTCGATGCGGCTGTTTGCCGAGCAGCTGATGACGCAACTGCCGTCTGAAAAGGAAGAACAGCCATGGTAAACCCTTTTTTCAGACGGCCTTCCCTCTGGTTCATTCTGCCCGCCTTGCTGTGTCTGGCCGGTTCGCTGTGGATTTTGCGGCTGCAATGGCATCTGCCGCCCGCGCAACTCTTCGCCGCCGCCGACAGCCTGCCGCTCGACGCGCTGGCCGTGCAGCAGAACACCTTGCCGCGCATGGCGATGGCTCTGCTTGCCGGCGGCAGTACCGCAGCGGCCGCCACGCTGATGCAGCAGGTGATGCGCAATCCGCTGGCGGCCGACAGCACACTGGCCGTGGGCAGCGGCGCACAGGCGGCATTGGTGTTGGCGACCGTTTTCGCCCCTGCCCTGCTGCTTCACGGCACGCCGCTGATTGCGCTGGCCGGTTCGTTGGCGGCATTGGCTGCGGTGTTTTTTCTGTCTGCCCGACGGGATTTGGTGCCGCTGACCGTAATTTTGTCGGGACTGGTGGTCAGCCTCTATCTCGGCGCGGTAACCGGCATCCTGATGCTGTTTTTCAGCGAAGAAACGCGCGGCGTGATGCAGTGGGGCGCAGGTTCGCTGATGCAGGACAGTTGGCACGATACGCTGCATATGCTGTGGCTCACCGCGGCAGCAGCCGTACTGTGCCTGCTGCTGCTCAAACCCTTGTCCGTGATGGGTTTGGGCGATACGCAGGCCGAGGCTCTGGGCATTCCGGTTAAAAAAGTACGCCTTGCCGCGCTTGCGCTGGCCGCTTTTCTGAGCGCGAACGTGGTGGCTTATGTCGGCATGATGGGCTTTACCGGACTGGCTGCCGCCGCTGCCGTGCGTCAGGCCGGTATCCGTACCCTGCGGGCGCGTTTGGCCGCATCGTTTGTTTTCGGCGGCCTGTTGCTGCTGTTTACCGACAACGCACTGGTGCTGCTGAAACACTATACCGCCGCCGATCTGCCCGCCGGTTCGGTTACTGCGCTGATTGGCGCCCCCCTGTTGCTGTGGCTGATGGCAAAAGCGCCGTCCCGCCCCGTTCAGACGGCCTCGGGACACCTTACCGCCACACTCTGCGCATCGCCGCTGCTCCGCCTGCTGCCGCTGCTGTCGGCCGCCGTATTGCTGTTCGCACTCTTTGCCGGACGCGACGACAACGGTTTCACCTTCGACAGCGTGTTCTTCACGTTCCGCTACCCGCGCGTACTGCTGGCGGCCGCCACCGGCTGCATTCTCGCGCTGGTCGGCGTGCTGTTGCAGCGGCTCACGCAAAATCCGATGGCAGGCCCTGAATTGCTCGGCATCAGCTCGAGCACTGCGCTCGGCGCGATGGCGGCCATGCTGTTGTTCGGCATCGCTTCGGGCAGCCTCGGCTTTTGGTTGGCAGGCGTGCTTTCCGCGCTGCTGTCGCTCGGTGTTTTGATGTTTCTCAACCGGAAAAACGGTTTGCAGCCGGAAAAGGTGCTGCTCACAGGCATGGCATTGGCAGCCCTCTCCGATGCGGTTATCCGCATTTGGACGGCCAGCGGAGACTTCCGCATACAGCAGCTGCTGATCTGGATGTCGGGTTCCACCTATCAGGCCACTCCACAATCTGCCCTAAGCGTCAGCGCATTCGCCCTGCTGCTCACCGCCGCCACCCTGCCGCTGCACCGCTGGCTCGGTTTGCTGTCGCTCGACCACACCGTCGCCCAAGCTGCGGGCGTAAACGTGGCACGCGCACGAACCGCCTTAATCCTGCTCAGTGCCGTGCTGACCGCTTCTGCCACCCTGCTCATCGGCCCGCTCAGCTTCATCGGCCTGCTCGCTCCGCATCTGGCGTTTTTAATGGGCGCACGCCGGCCCAAACAGCAACTGCTTGCCGCGGCCCTCATCGGAGCTGCCGTGATGACTGCCGCCGACTGGCTCGGCCGCCAAATGCTCTACCCCTACGAAATTCCCGCCGGTCTGACCGCCACCCTCATTGGCGGCGCATACTTTATGGCCGTGATGCGCAAAATGTAATCCGCCTGATTTTCAGACGGCCTTACCGCCAATCAGGCCGGGACCTTTGTAAAACTCAGGTCAAACCTGAAAACAGGTTTACGTCATTCCCCGGCAGGCGGGAATGACAGGCATAAATTTTTTGGTTTAAGTTAAGTTTTATATATAAATATATAAAGGTCTCAGGCCGTCTGAAAACCTGTTTTACCGTTTTCGGACGGTTCTCCAATCACACCCGTTTCCCTATTGAGTTGTGGCCAATTCTTCAATATATCGTTCTCAAATAACATAAATTGCGTATGAAGCACGGACTTTGCTATAATCCGCCGACCAGTTATTTGATAATTATTACAAATAACATTTCTCTTAATTTTTCTTTCAGGAAAATCATGGAAAACAAAATCTTTACCCGCAGCCTGCTGGCTGCCGCAATTATCGGCGCATACAGCCACGGTTTTGCCGCCGACGAAGCGGCTCCCGCTGCGGAACAGGTCGAACTGGATACCGTACGGGTTGTCGGCTCCATCAACAAACTGTCGGGCGTTCCCTTCCGCCAAGCCAAGTCTGCCGTTGACATTTCCGCCGATACTCTGCGCGAAGAAGGCGTGGAAAAAGCCGACGAACTCGGCCGCTATCAAGCCGGTTTTACCAACCAGCCCTACGGTTCGGACACCAACACCAACTGGTTCCGCATCCGCGGCGCAGAAGCCAGCCAATCGGTTGACGGCGCACCGATGACCGAATACGGCTTCTTTACCCCCCACATCGATATCTTCGGCCTTGAAGCAGTCGAAGTTACCAAAGGTGCCGATGCCCTTACCTACGGCGCGTCGAACGCAGGCGGATTGGTCAACTACATCAGCAAACGCCCCCACGAGTCACAAGTCGGCCACGGTGAAATCAAAGCCCATGTCGGCACCGGCAACCAACGCGGCATCGCCGCCGACTACACCGGCAAACTCGGCGGCCACCAAGCCCCACGCTACCGTTTGGTCGGTTCATACAAACGTGCCGACGGCGATTGGCAGCGCACCTACAACGAAAGCTACTACTTCGCGCCCTCGCTAGCCTTCGATTTCAGCGACCGCACCCGTCTGACCCTGCTCGCCAGCATCCAAAAAGACCAAGGAACGCCCAGCTCGAACTTCCTGCCCCAAAGCGGCACGCTCGTTCCCACCGGCCTAGGCACTATTCCGCGCAGCAACAACTTGGGCGACCCATCACAGGACAAAGAAGAAAATAATTCCAAATCAATCGGTTATGAATTCAGCCATGATTTCAGCAAAGGCATGACATTCAGCCAAAACTACCGTTATCAAAACGTCCGCAACCACCATCGCGGCACCTACATCTACCCGAACGTTTACGGCGCATCCGGCATTACCACATTGAGCGCGGCCAACAATTACTCGCTGTATCGCGGCGTGGTTTTCAACGACGGCACGGCCAAAAGCCACAGCATCGACAACCGTTTCAGCTGGCGTTTTAAAAACGATGCCATCGACAACACCCTGCTGGCAGGCATCGACTACCGTCAGCAAAAAATCGAAGGCTTCTACGACCTGTTCGGCGGCGCAAGCAGCGTAAACGTGTACCGTCCGGCAGACTCCTATGGCCAAGCGCAAACCAACCCGCACACCCCGATCGGCATCAAATCACGACAGCTCGGCCTGTACCTGCAAGACAGCATGAAACTGTTTAATACCGTCGGCATCACGCTGGGGCTGCGTCACGACAAAGCACGCGGCGAAGAAACCCTCGGCGGCAATACCGTCAAAGCCAACAACACCGCCTACTCCGGCTCGCTGATGTACTACGCCCCCTACGGCCTGAATCCTTATCTGGCCTACAAAGAAGCATTTATCCTGCCGACCGGCATCAGCGGCAACGGCACGCAATACAAATCCAGCACCACCGAACAATACGAAATCGGTGTGAAATACATTCCTTCCCTGATAGACGGCTCCGCATCTCTGGCTCTGTTCAAAGCACGCGACAAAGGCGCGCTGGTTTCCAACAACACCGGAGCCACCGTCAATAGCGACGAACCGATTAAACGCAAAGGCATAGAGCTGCAAGCCGAAGCCAACCTGACCGACAACCTGAGCGGCCAGTTCGCCTACGCCTACCTGAGCAGCATAACCGATCCCGCCCAAGGCTCCGCCTACCGCATGCCCCTGATGCCGAAACACACCGCCTCCCTGCGCGGCATATACAGCTTCACCGGCGGCAAACTCGACGGCCTGTCGCTCGGTGCAGGCGTACGCTACGTCGGCACCAGCTACACTTCCAAAGACTACTCGCTGGTATCCAACGGCAAAGTACCGTCTTCCACCGTATTCGACCTGTTTGCCCGCTACCGTTTCGCCAAAAACTGGGAAGCACAGCTCAACATCGACAACGTAAGCGACCGCAAATACATCGCTGCCTGCGACAACTACTGCTACTACGGCCAAAGCCGCAGCATTCTCGGTTCGCTCAGTTTCAAATTCTAAGCCGTAAAAACAAACAGGCCGTCTGAACACGCCTGTATGTTTTGATTGCACATCTTAAAAGGCCGTCTGAAAAATATTTTTCAGACGGCCTTTCCTGTTGATGCCAATCCCTATTTGCGCAATACCGCTGCCTGCGCCAGCACGTTTTCCGCCGCCGTTTTCAAATGGCGCAGATAGCCTTCCAAGCCCAATTCGGCAAATTTCGGATTCGGCACTTCAATGCTTACCGGCATGTCTTCCGGCAACAAAGCCACGCATTCGACCAGTTTGAAATCGCCTTCGCCCGGCACGCCACGTTTGGCACGCGATTCTTCAATCAAGCCTTCGCGTGTATCCGCACGCTCGGCCAGCACGCCGTCGCACAATTGAATCATATTGGCCAAATACGGCAAGGCAGGAATGATGTGTTCCGGCTCGCCGAATGCGCGGTGAAAATGCAGCGTATCGAACAATACCCGACAGCCGGTCTGCCCGGCCACATCCACCGCTTCGGTTAAGAGTTTGACCGTTTGATAAGAAATCGGCTCTAAGGTAATGATGATGTCGGATTTTTCGGCATCTCCGACCAAGCGCCCCATCACATCAGTGGCGCGTGCCAAATCAGGATCGGTGATGGTGGTGGTCAGGCTTTGCGCACCCAATTGCGCGGCAGCTTCCAGCATAGGCAGCCAAACATCGGGCGTGACGTGTTCATCGATGGCTAAAAATTCGGTATCGGCCACTTTCATGCCGGTGTCTTTCAAGGCCGCCAATACTTCTTTCATGCGCGGATTATGGTGCAACAGATTCAGGTCTTTTTCGGTGGCGGTCACCGGACGGGTGCGCAAGCCGATGAAATCGAAACCGGTTTTCGCCGCGGCTCGGATAAAATCCACCGGCTCGGTGCCCAATACGCTCAAAGGCGCCATACCGATTAGGCGTTTGTTCATTGTTTGCTCCTTTGTTGGGAAATGGTTGTCAGGCCGTCTGAAACCAGGTTTTCAGACGGCCTCATCTTAAAAACTGCCTTGATAATCTGCCGATGGGAAGCTGCTGCCGTCGTCCTCATAAGCGGTCACGCCGGCGATGTGGCGGGCAGCGGCATAACCGAATGTCAACGCGGGACCGATATTGATGCCGCCGCAAGGATAATTGCCGCCGAACACGGATTTCTGATCCAGACCCACAGCATACAAACCTTCCGCCACACTGCCGTCCGGACGCAACACACGCGACCACGCATCCACCGCGATACCGGCAAATGTGCCGAATGATCCAACCTGCACTTTCACCGCGTAATAAGGGCCTTTGCCCAAAGGTGCCAATGACGGATTGGGAAAACCGGTTGAGCTGTCGCCGCCGGAACGGTTAAACGGCGTGTCGCCGCGGCCGAAATCAACATCTTTCCCCGCTTTGGCCATTTGATTAAATTCAGCTACCGTGGTCATCAAGCCCACAGGATCAATACCGCACTTTTCCGCCAGTTGATCCAGAGTATCGGCCTCGGTAATGCATTTCAGGTAATCGGTGTAAATCTGCAGCGGAATCGGCCGCGGTTTGGCATAGCCGAACATATAGCTGCGCACGGCGCGTTTGTCGCCAATCAGCCACGATTCGACTTTTCCGCCTTCCGGCACGGCTTTGAGCATACCTGTCACATAGTCGTAATAACCGTTGGCTTCGTTGACAAAGCGTTTGCCGTTTTTCAATACGCCGATGATGCCCGGCTTGGCGCGGTCGGCAATGTGCGGGAACACGCCTTCGCTGCCGTCTTTGAATTTCACCAGCGAAACCGGACACCATGCCGCCGGTGAGCGCCCGGAATCGTCTAAATAACCGCCCGCGCTTTCGGCCAATGCCAATCCGGCACCGTCCGCTTCCGGCGGTGCAAGCGTCCAATGTTCTTCGCCGCTCGGGTTGCGCGGAAAATTTTTGCGCCGCCCGACATTGGCCGGATAGCCACCGGTGGCCAATATCACGCCCTTGGCCGCCGATACGCGCACCAAGCCTTGCGGTGTTTCGAGATAAGCGCCGGCAATTCGGCCGTTTTCATCTCCAATCAGTTCCTTGATGGCGGTATTCACTTCAATGCGCACGCCTTTTTCATCGGCAGCCTGCACCAGCTTGGCAATCAGCGCCAAGCCGTTTACCATCTGCATATTGCGTTTGTGTACGGCTTTGTCCCACACATGAATGGAAAACCGTTTGGCTGCGTGGAAAAAACTCCGCGGATTTTTCATGGCGTTGAGAAAATGCCCCAAATCCTCTCCCGCCATGATGCCCATACCCCAAAACGAAGTCATTTTGTATTGATCAGGCAGAATGTTCAGCAGATGTTTCGGCAGCGATTTGGCGTAAAACGGCGTCGCCGCCACCGAACGATGGCCGGTGCCGGCACCGGGCAGATTACCGTAAATATCACAAATTTTCTTGCCGGGCGTGAATTTCAGCGGCGTTTTGTGCTCGAAAAAGCCGACCATGTGCGGCACGTTTTCCAAAAACATTTCAATGCGCTCATGATCGTAATCCTGCCCGCCAATCACGGCTTTGAGATAGCTGCGGAAATCATCGCGCGGCTCGTTGACGCCGTCGGCCTTGGCAAAAGCGTTGCCCGGCGTCCAAGCCCAGCCGCCCGAACGCGCCGTTGCGCCGCCGCAAGTAGCGGCACGTTCGGCCACCAAGACAGCCAAACCATGATACGCGGCCGTCACCGCTGCCGACAATCCGCCCGCTCCGCTTCCGGCAATTAATACATCGCACTGCCAATCGGCAATGATCCGGCGTGCTGGCTGCTGCATGGTTTCCACCTCTGTAATCATGTGTAACATACTGCTATTTTAGTGAATTCATTCATATAAACCATATCATTTTGATTATAGCTCTTATGTTTTATCTATCCATTTTTGCTATAAACACTGCTTTGAAATAGCGGATTTACTTTCAGACGGCCTTTTAGTTATACATTTTTGTTATACCTCTTAGAAAGGTTACACACTTTAACTTAACAGCTTTATCTATAATAATGGAATTACAAAAACATACCTATAAATCATTAGGTTTCTAATGATTACAAGGTAACTCAATACCATTTGGAGAAACTCATGGAAACCACCGGCCGCACGGTTAATGTGCAAAACTTCTTAAATGAAAATAAATTTTCCGGTTATCAATGGATGATTTTTATCATCTGCCTGCTGATTGCCTTTTTTGACGGCATGGACACGGCGGCCATCGGCTATGTCGCACCGAGCCTTTTGGAAGAATGGGACATTGAAAAAAGCCGGTTGGCACCGGTATTGAGCGCGGCACTGTTCGGCTTGGCCATCGGCGCAATGACTTCCGGCCCCATGGCCGATAAATTCGGCCGTAAAATCGTCCTTACTGTTTTTGTTTTGATTTTTTCCGGCTTCTGCGTGGCCTCGGCTTTTGCCCAAGATTTGACGCAGATGACCATTTTGCGCTTCATTACCGGCCTGGGTCTGGGCGCGGCAATGCCCAATGCGGTGGCGATGCTGTCTGAATACTGCCCTGATCACAACCGCTCGTTAATCCTCAATACCATGTATTGCGGCTTCCCGGTGGGGGCGGCTGCGGGCGGTTTCTTTGCTTCGTTTATCATTCCGGAATACGGATGGCGCACGGCGATGCTGTGGTGCGGTTTACTGCCTTTGATTTTGGGCGTATTGATGATTTTCATCATGCCGCGTTCGGCTTCGTTTTTGGTGTCTAAAAAGCAACCTGCCGAGAAGGTGCGCAAAATCCTGCAACGCATTAATCCGAAAGCCGATTTGAGCAATGCCGTGTTTGTATTGCCTGAAAAAAATGCCGGACAGAAAACCGGTAACCCGATGGCGATGGTGTTGGGCGGCCACTTCCGCGCCGGTTCGATTTTGCTGTGGCTCTCTTACTTCAGCGGCCTGATTATTTTCTACGCCATGATCAACTGGATGCCGGTATTGTTTAAAGAAGCGGATATGCCGCCCGAACTGGGCCCGCGTATTTCCGGTCTGTTTGCCTTGGGCGGCTTGGGCGCGATTGCCAGCGGCTACTTGATGGACCGCTTCAACGGCAACCGATTGATTGCATTCCTGTCTTTCTTGACCGCGGTATCCGTGGCCTGTATCGGCTGGTCGCTGGGACAGGGCTTGGGTATGCTGATTGCGGTGGTGTTATTCGCCGGCGTGATGCAAAACACTGCGCAAACCTCCCTGCCTGCATTGGCTGCCAAATTCTATCCGACCGAATGCCGCGCTACCGGCGTATCTTGGATGTTGGGTATCGGCCGCTTCGGTGCGATTGCCGGCACTTTCCTCACCGGCCAGCTGATTGCTTGGAAACTGGATTTTGTAAGTATTTTCATGATTCTCGCCATTCCCTCATTAATTATGACCGTATGTCTGCTAATGAAGCAGAAAATCTACGGCAGCAGTTAAACCGTTTTCAGACGGCCTTTACCAACCTTCAGGCCGTCTGAAAACAGTTGCAATATTTTTGCGGAACTTTCGTTCCACCGTCGGTTATGAATGGGATTTATATGCCGTATCGTCCTGCTAAATAGATTAGGAGATAACAGATAAACGCAGAGCAATAAGCCAGTATGAGAAAAGTTTTCTGCTTACTTGTTTGGGGATTCTTTGCAAACCAAAGTGCAATGGTTGCGAACAACAGAATCAGATCCCCTGAGGCCGCCTTGTTGATTTTACTATTAAAGTACTGTAAAACCAGCCATCCTGCTATTAATAAGATATTCAGCAATGCCTTGATTTTAATAGAACTATACATTACCGGCCTTGACATGCAGCAACTCCGCGTACACTGCCTCCGGCCAATGCACCGTTAAACCCCCAAATAACCCCCAAGGGGCCTGCGGTTCCGCCCGCAACCGCGCCGCCCAATACATAAGTCCCTAGCGCGGTAGGTGAAAATTTGCTCCCACTGCTCTGCTGTTCTACCAAGTAGCCGGCTGCTCCGCCAGCAGCACTTACGACGGCACCGATAGGACCGAATCCACCTTGGATATTTTCTAAATCTTGGTCAGTTAAAACTTTCATTGTGATTCTCCTTAATGAAAAAGAATTGAAAAGGAAAAGGAATTTGAAAAAACTAATCTTAATTCCACAACAGGGGATAATGAAAAAGAAAAAAAGTTCTATTTAGATAAATTTTCAATAGAATAAGATTTTGTTTTTATTAAATATTTATCTCATTTGGCTTAAATTTAACCCAAGTTATCCTACCTTAAGAGGCAAATAACTTGTGTTTAACCCAGACGACCTGTTTACCCCATAAAAAATCATCAAGGAGCCCACCCATGAGCCTGATTATCGACTGCCACGGCCATTACACCACCGCCCCGCCTTCGCTCGAAGCATGGCGCAACAAACAAATCGCCGCCATCGGCAACCCTTCGCAAATGCCGAAAGCCGGCGAATTGAAAATCAGCGACGACGAATTGCGCGAAACCATCGAGAAAAACCAATTGCGCCTGATGAAAGAGCGCGGTGCCGGCATGACCCTGTTCTCACCGCGCGCCAGCTTTATGGCACACCACATCGGCGATTTTGAAGTGTCGTCCGTTTGGGCCGCGATTTGTAACGAATTGTGCTACCGCGTATCGCAACTCTTCCCCGACAATTTCGTGCCGGTAGCGATGTTGCCGCAAAGCCCGGGCGTGCCGATTGAAACCTGTATCGCCGAATTGGAACGATGCGTCAATGAATTCGGCAACGTCGGCATCAACCTGAATCCCGATCCATCGGGCGGCCATTGGACTTCCCCGCCGCTGACCGACAAATACTGGTATCCGATTTATGAAAAAATGGTCGAATACGACATTCCGGCCATGATTCACGTTTCCACTTCATGCAACAACTGTTTCCACACCACCGGTGCGCATTACCTGAATGCCGACACCACCGCATTCATGCAATTGCTGCAAGGCGATTTGTTTAAAGACTTCCCGACCCTGCGCTTCTTGATTCCGCACGGCGGCGGTGCGGTGCCTTACCACTGGGGCCGCTTCCGCGGCTTGGCGATGGTATTGAAAAAACCGGAATTGGAAGAGCATTTGTTGAACAACATCTTCTTCGACACCTGCGTGTACCACCAGCCGGGCATCGATTTACTGTTGGACGTGGTGCCGAACAAAAACATCTTGTTTGCATCCGAAATGATTGGCGCCGTACGCGACATCGATCCGCGCACCGGCTTCTACTTCGACGACACCAAACGCTACATCGAAGCGGCCAATATTTCCAACGACGACAAACACCAAATTTACGAAGGCAACGCGCGCCGCGTGTTCCCGCGCTTGGATGCCCGCCTGAAAGCGAAAGGACTGTAAACATGACCGACGTATATCTGAACCAATTGGGCGTGGTGAAACGCAACATCAAACGAGCCGAACCCGCCACCGTGGAAAAACTGTCGCGCTTCGGCAGCGCCACCATTCACGAAGCCATGGGCCGCATCGGCCTGATGAAACCTTACATGCGCCCGATTTATCCGAGCGCGAAAATCTGCGGTACCGCCGTAACCATTTTGCTGCAACCGGGCGACAACTGGATGATGCACGTTGCCGCCGAACAATTGCAACCGGGTGATGTCGCCGTTGCCGCCTGTACTTCCGACAATGCCGACGGCTTTTTCGGCGACCTGCTGGCCACTTCATTCAAAGCACAAGGCTGCAAAGGTTTGATTATCGACGGCGGCGTGCGCGACGTGGCGGATTTGACCGAAATGGAATTTCCGGTATTTTCCAAAGCCATCCACGCCAAAGGCACAATCAAAGCCACTTTGGGTTCGGTAAACGTGCCGGTCGTGTGCGCCGGTGCCTTGGTAAACCCGGGCGACGTGATTGTGGCCGACATCGACGGCGTGGTTGTGGTTCCGGCCGGGCGCGCAATGGAAATTGCCGATGCCGCAGAAAAACGCGAAGCCAATGAAGACGACAAACGCCAAATCTTCGCCAACGGCATCTTAGGCTTGGATTACTACAAAATGCGCGAAGGCTTGGAAAAAGCCGGTTTGAAGTATATCGACTAAGCCGCCAACGCATTCAGACGGCCTGAATAAAAACAGGCCGTCTGAAACACCGGCACACCTGCATTTTCATATCAAATATAAAAAAGCGGCCAAAGTACGCAACCTTTCCTAAGGCCGTCTGAACATACATTGAGATTTAGCGACTGAATCAAGATTAGGAGAAAACCATGAAAACCCAAGTTGCCATCATCGGCGCAGGCCCGTCGGGTTTGCTGCTCGGCCAATTGCTGTATCAAAACGGCATCGACAATGTGATTTTAGAGCGCAAAAGCGGCGAATATGTATTGAGCCGCATTCGTGCCGGCGTATTGGAACACACCACCGTGCGAGGTTTGGAAAAAGCCGGTGCTGCCGGGCGCATGCACAAAGAAGGCCTGGTGCATACCGGCGTGGAATTGTTGTTCAACGACCGGCATGTGCGCATCGATTTTGAAAAAGAAGTCGGCAAAAACGTGGTTGTGTACGGACAAACCGAAGTCACCCGCGACTTGATGGATGCCCGCGCAGCTACCGGCGGCGTGACCGTTTACGAAGCCGACAACGTGTCCCTGCACGGCATCGACACCGCCGCGCCTTATGTCACCTACACCAAAGACGGCGGAGAACACCGCTTGGATTGCGACTTCATCGCCGGTTGCGATGGTTTCCACGGCGTATCGCGCCAAAGCATTCCGGCCGATGTGTTGAAATCTTACGAACGCGTGTACCCATTCGGCTGGTTGGGCTTGTTATCCGACACGCCCCCTGTTTCCGACGAATTGATTTACGCCAAACACGACAACGGTTTCGTGTTGTGCAGCCAACGCTCGAACACCCGCAGCCGCTATTACCTGCAAGTGCCGCTGACCGACAAAGTAGAAGATTGGTCAGACGAGCGTTTCTGGACAGAATTGAAAAACCGCCTGCCGGCCGAAACCGCTGCCAAATTGGTGACCGGTTCGAGCTTGGAAAAAAGCATTGCCCCATTGCGCAGCTTCGTGAGCGAGCCTATGCGCTACAAATCTTTGTTTCTAGCAGGCGATGCCGCGCACATCGTGCCGCCGACCGGTGCCAAAGGCCTGAATCTGGCCGCGGGTGACGTGCAATGTTTGGCCGATGCCTTTGACGATTACTACCGCAATCAAAGCAACACAGGCATTGACGGCTACTCCGATCGCTGCTTGAAACGCGTGTGGGCGGCGGAGCGTTTCTCTTGGTACATGACCAAGCTGCTGCACACCTTCCCCGACAGCGACGATTTCGAACGGAAAATACAGGAAGCAGAGTTCAACCAATTGAATTTGACCGAAAACGCGGCCAAAACCTTGGCAGAAAACTACGTCGGCCTGCCTTACTAAAAGAAAAACGCCGTCTGAAATTTTCAGACAGCCTCATTTAGGAGAACTTCATGAGCACATTTGAAAAAACACCGGGCTGGTTGGATTTTTACCCTAATCCGTCCAAGCCCAAACTGCAATTGCCGCAAGGTGCAGTCGATGCCCACTGCCACGTGTTCGGCCCCGGCGACAAATTTCCCTACGCCCCCGAGCGCAAATACACTCCTTGCGATGCCGGCAAAGAAAAATTGTTTGCCTTGCGCGATTTGCTCGGCTTTGAGCGAAACGTGATTGTGCAGGCCACCTGCCACGGCACCGACAACCGCGCCTTAGTGGATGCACTCGAAACCGCCGGTAACAAAGCCCGCGGCGTAGCCACGGTGAAAGCCGATGTGACGGAAGAAGAATTGCGACGCTTACATGCAGCCGGTGTGCGCGGCGTGCGCTTCAACTTTGTGAAACGCTTGGTCGATACCGCACCGGTAGAAGCCTTGCGCGCCATTGCCGGCAAAATCGCACCTTTGGGCTGGCACATCGTGATTTATTTTGAAGCCGCCGATTTGGCCGAATACTACGATTTCTTCACGTCGCTGCCGACTACCGTGGTCGTTGACCACATGGGCCGCCCTGACGTTGCCCAACCTGCCCACGGCGGCGATTTTGAATTGTTTGTCAAACTCATGCGCGAAAACGGGAATTTCTGGAGCAAACTGTCTTGCCCGGAACGCCTGAGTAACACCGGCCCGAAAGCACTCGACGGCGAACAAAACGCCTACACCGACGTTGTACCGTTTGCCCGCCGCCTGATGCAGGAATTCCCCGACCGCGTCTTGTTCGGCACCGACTGGCCGCACCCGAACTTAAAAGACCACATGCCGGATGACGGTTTGCTGGTTGATTGGGTTGCACAAATCGCTCCGACCGAAGTCGAACGCCAAAAACTGTTGGTCGATAATCCGATGCGTTTATACTGGCCGGAAGAATATCAAGCTTAATCTCTTCAGACGGCCTCTTGTTACACCCGCCAAGCGGACGCGTTATATTCAAAAACACAAGAATATCGGCAGGCCGTCTGAAACATTTCACAAAGGAGACCATATCATGGCATTGGACAAGCCTTACAAAGACATTCCCGGCACCCTCATTTTCGATTCGGAACAGGCCGGCAAGGGATATCACCTCAACCAATTCTGCATGTCGCTGCGTTCTGCCGCCAACCGCGAGCGTTTCAAAGCCGACGAACGCGCCTATCTCGACGAATGGCCGATGAGCGAAGAGCAAAAGCAAGCCGTGATGGCGCGTGATTTGAACCGCTGCATGGAATTGGGCGGCAATATTTACGTGTTGGCCAAAATCGGCGCCACCGACGGCCTGACCTTCCAGCAAATGGCCGGCAGCATGACCGGCATGAGCGAAGAAGAATACCGCAACATGATGATCAACGGCGGCCGCAGCATCGAAGGCAACCGCTACTTACACGAACAAGAAAACCAATAACCCCAACCGGAGAGACCCGCATGGCTAAAATTACCGCAAGCGTTTACACTTCCCACATTCCGGCTGTCGGTGTGGCTTGGGATTTGAAAAAAACCGGCGAAGACTACTGGAAACCGGTATTCGCCGGCTACGAATACAGCAAAGAATGGCAAAAAGAAAATAATCCCGACGTGATTATTTTGGTGTATAACGACCACACCAACAATTTCGGTTTCGACCTGATTCCGACCTTCGCCTTGGGCATGAACGAAGAATTCCAACCCGCCGACGAAGGCTGGGGCCGCCGCCCTGTGCCGAATGTGCCGGGCGATCAAAATTTTGCTTCGCACTTGGCGCACTCGGTAATCGAGCAAGGTTTCGATTTGACTTTGTGCTACGAAATGGAAGTCGACCACGGCCTGACCGTGCCGCTGACCGTGATGTTCGGCGATATGGAAAAATGGCCGGTGAAAGTGATTCCGCTGCATGTGAATGTGGTGCAATATCCGGTACCGAGCGGCCAACGCTGCTACGATTTGGGCAAAGCCGTCAAAAAAGCCGTCGAAAGCTACGACGAAGATTTAAACGTCCACATCTGGGGCACCGGCGGCATGAGCCACCAACTGCAAGGCCCGCGCGCCGGCTTGATCAATAAAGAATGGGACAACCGGTTCTTAGACGATCTGATTGCCGACCCGAAAGAATTGGCGAAAAAACCGCATGTCGAATATGTGCGTGAAGCCGGTTCGGAAGGCATTGAATTAGTGATGTGGCTGATTGCCCGCGCCGCCATGTGCGACGAAGGCGAAGAGCCAATCGTGAAACACCGCTTCTATCATGTTCCGGCCTCGAATACCGCTGTCGGCCACCTGATTTTGGAAGCACCTAAGAAGTAATATCATGACAAGGCCGTCTGAATCTTTCAGACGGCCTTCCCCACTCATTTTCTAAAAAGTAAGGATAGATTATGGCACAAACCATCAAAGTCGCGCTGGCCGGTGCCGGTGCATTCGGCGAAAAACACCTTGACGGCATCAAAAACATTCCCGATGTCGAAGTCGTAGCGCTCATCAGCCGTGATTTGGAAAAAACCAAAGCCGTAGCCGAAAAATACGGCATCGGTTTTGCCACCACCGAATTGGCCGATGCCTTGGCCATGCCTGAAGTCGATGCCGTGATTTTGTGCACCCCGACCCAATTGCACGCCGAACAAACGCTGCAATGTCTGCGCGCGGGCAAACACGTCCAAGTGGAAATCCCGTTGGCCGATTCTTGGGCGGACGCTGAAGAAGTGTTGCGCGTGCAAAAAGAAACCGGCTTGGTTGCCATGGTCGGCCACACCCGCCGTTTCAACCCAAGCCACCAATGGGTGCACAACAAAATTCAAGCCGGCGAATTGAACATCCAGCAAATGGACGTGCAAACCTACTTCTTCCGCCGCACCAACACCAACGCCAAAGGCGAAGCCCGCTCATGGACAGACCACCTGCTGTGGCACCACGCTGCGCACACCGTTGACCTGTTCCAATACCAAACCGGCAGCAAAGTGGTGAAAGCCAACGCCATCCAAGGTCCGAAACACCCTGAACTGGGCATCGCCATGGACATGTCGATTCAACTGCAAGCCGAAAACGGCGCAATTTGTACCTTGTCGCTATCGTTCAACAACGACGGCCCATTGGGCACATTCTTCCGCTACATCTGCGACAACGGCACCTACATCGCCCGCTACGACGATTTGGTAAACGGTAAAGAAGAGCCGGTTGACGTGAGCAATGTTGCCGTATCGATGAACGGCATCGAGCTGCAGGACCGCGAATTCTTCGCCGCCATCCGCGAAGGCCGCCAGCCGAATTCCGGCGTCGAAAGCGTGATTGAATGCTACAAAGTATTGGGCGGACTGGAAAAACAGTTGGCTTAATCCAATCTCCGCAGGCCGTCTGAAAAACATCATTCTTTCAGACGGCCTGCGGCTTTTGCAAAACTTGTATAGTGGATTCGCTATAAATTTCCAGAAATCTTTAAGCCGTCATTCCGGCATAGGCGAATACAAACACAGTTTTGTTAGTTCAAATTGAGTTTTACAAAAGCCTCGGCCTTTTGCATTTTGCCATGCCGTCTGAAAATAGATTTCAGACGGCCTCAAATAAGGAATCACCATGCCCCAAAACCGCACCATCAACAATACCCCCGTCCATCCCATCGGCCTCGGTTGCATGAACCTCAGTCATGCATACGGCACGCCGCCGGACAAACAAACCGCCATCGATTTCCTACGCCAAGCCATAGATTTGGGTTACAACCATTTCGACACCGCCACCCTTTACGGTTTCGGCGCCAATGAAACCTTAGTCGGCAAAGCCCTGAAAAATCACCGCAGCAATATTTTCCTTGCCAGCAAATGCGGCATGGGCGGCATCAACGGCAAACGCGTCATCGACGGCCGTCCCGAAACCTTAATCCGCCAAGCCGACGAATCGCTGCAACGCCTGCAAACCGATGTCATCGACTTGTATTACCTGCACCGCCGGGACAAAAACGTGCCGGTTGAAGAAAGCGTCGGCACCCTGTCGCGCTTGGTTGAGCAAGGCAAAATCCGCGCCATAGGCTTATCCGAAGTTTCCGCTGACACCTTGGAAAAAGCCCACGCTGTGCACCCGATTGCCGCCTTGCAAACCGAATATTCCTTATGGACACGCAATCCCGAAATTGCCGTTTTAGATAAAACGCGTGAGCTGGGCATCGCCTTTGCCGCCTTCAGCCCGATTGCCCGCGGCTTCTTGGGCAATCTGCGCGACATTACCGCCTTGGAAGAAAAAGACATCCGCCGCCCGATGCCGCGTTTCAGTGCCGAAAACTATCCTGCCAACCTGAAACTGCGCGACCAACTGCAAACCCTTGCCGATGAAGCAGGCTGTACCGCCGCCCAACTGGGCTTGGCATGGCTGCTGGCGCAATCCGACAACATCCTGCCGATTCCCGGCACCACCAACCCGCAGCACTTGGCCGATAACATCGCCGCCGCAGATTTGAATATTGCCGCAGACATATTGCGGCAAGCCGGTGAATTAATCAATCAACACAGCGTCAAAGGCGCCCGCTATCCTGCCGCCGCGCAAACCGAGATTGATACGGAAGAGTTTTAAGATTTTTGAGTCAATCAAAAAGGCCGTCTGAAATTTTCAGACGGCCTTTCTTCAAACCATTTGACTTACAACACTGATTTCACGGCCGCAACCACATTGTCCGTAGTAAAGCCAAACTCTTTAAACAGCAACTCTGCCGGAGCCGATTCGCCGAAGCGATCGAGACCGACCACTTTGCCGTTTAAGCCGACGTATTTGTACCAACCGCCGGTCACTCCCGCTTCTACTGCGACGCGCGGCAGGTTGGCCGGCAATACGCCGGCTTGGTAAGCGGCGTCTTGGCGGTCGAATGCATGGGTTGACGGCATAGACACCACGCGCACGGCAATGCCTTCTTCGGCCAAGGCGGCTTGTGCGTTCAAGGCCAATTCGACTTCCGAACCGGTAGCGATAATCACCGCTTTGGCTTCGCCTTGGGCTTCGCTGATGACGTAGCCGCCGCGCTGGATGTTGCCCAACTGCTCGTCGCTGCGTTGCAGGAATTTCAGATTTTGGCGGCTGAAAATCAGGCTGCTCGGGTGATCGGCAGCTTTCACCGCTTCTGCCCATGCCACCAGAGATTCGGCAGTGTCACAAGGACGCCATACATCCATGTTCGGAATCAGGCGCAAGGTGGCGGTTTGCTCGACCGGTTGGTGGGTCGGACCGTCTTCCCCCAAGCCGATGGAATCGTGGGTGAACACGAAAATCGGGTTGATTTTCATCAGTGCCGCCATGCGCAAGGCGTTGCGTTGGTATTCGCTGAACATCAGGAAAGTCGCGCCAAACGGTTTCACACCGCCGTGCAGTGCCAAGCCGTTCATGATGGCGCCCATACCGAATTCGCGCACACCGTAATGCACATAGTTGCCGCCGTTTTGAGCGGTAACGGCTTTGCTGTCTGACCAGTCGGTTAAGTTAGAAGGGGTCAAATCCGCCGAGCCGCCGACAAATTCCGGCAACACTTTGGCCAAGGTTTCGATGCTGTTTTGGCTGGCTTTACGGGTAGCGATGGTTTCGGCTTTGTCGCACACTTCTTTCAAGGCCGTCTGAACATAAGCATCGAAGTTTTTCGGCAATTCTTTTTCCATGCGGCGCACGAATTCGGCGGCTTCTTCAGGGAAGCGGCTTCGGTATTCGGCAAACAGTTTGTTCCATTCGTTTTCCAGTTGCGCGCCTTTTTCTTTGGCATCCCAACCTTCATACACTTCTTGCGGCACTTCAAACGCGGCATGCGTCCAGCCCAAATGTTTGCGCGTGGCTTCGATTTCATCCGCACCCAATGGCGCACCGTGGGTTTTATGGCTGCCTTCTTTGGTTGCCGCTCCTTTACCGATTAAGGTTTTGCAACAGATGATGGAAGGTTTGCCGGTTTCGGCGCGGGCGGCATCGATGGCCGTCTGAATCGCTGCGGTATCGTGGCCGTTGACATTCGGTACTACATGCCAGCCATAGCTTTCAAACCGTTGCGGAATGTCTTCGGTAAACCAGCCGTCCACTTTACCGTCAATGGAAATGTTGTTGTCGTCATACAGAACAATCAATTTGCCCAAGCCTAAGGTACCGGCCAACGAGCAGGCTTCGTGTGACACGCCTTCCATCAAGCAGCCGTCACCCAAGAACACATAGGTGTAGTGATCGACAATGTCCAAACCGTCTTTGTTGAACTCGGCCGCCAAGATTTTTTCCGCCAAAGCCATGCCCACCGCATTGGCAATACCTTGGCCCAATGGGCCGGTAGTGGTTTCTACGCCGTCGGTGTAGCCGTATTCCGGGTGGCCCGGCGTTTTACTGTGCAGTTGGCGGAAATTTTTCAAATCTTCAATAGAAACATTGTAACCGGTCAGGTGCAACAGGCTGTATAAAATCATCGACGCGTGGCCGTTAGACAATACAAAACGGTCACGGTTGTAGAATTTCGGATTGGCAGGATTGTGGTTGAGATATTGCGTCCACAAAACTTCGGCCATTTCAGCCATGCCCATCGGCGCACCCGGGTGGCCGGAGTTGGCTTTTTGTACCGCGTCTGCGGAAAGGAAGCGGATTGCGTTTGCCAGTTGTGACATCAGTACCTTCTTTCTTTTAAAGATGTGAATGCGGGAAAACGGTTTGAATTATCGCTTGATTTTGCAAGGCTTTCAAGCACAGTATTGCGACAGAACAAAAGGCCGTCTGAAAACTATGCAAAAAATTTTCAGACGGCCTGTACACTCAATAAATCGTTTTACGGCCTGCATTCAGCGTTTCGGCAATGTCGCCGGCCAAACGCGCGCAATCAGCCAAATCCAGATTGCTGAACGTAATGCGTACCGAGCCGCGTTTGGCAAAATGAAATGCCGCGCAACTTTGCACTGCCCACCCCTTTGCCGCCAAAAACTGAATCACCTGCGCTTCATTGGCGACCGGCAGCCAAATATGGAAGCCTTCGCCATTTTTGCCTAAAGGGAAAATGCCGTGTTGATTCAAACATACAAACAAAGTTTGGCGGCGGACACGATAGCTTTCCGAAATCTCATGCATAGCCTCTCCTTCCAGCCGCTGCCACAGCTGCCAAGTCAAATGTTGCAGAATTTTGCTGATCCAACGCGGCCCCAAGGCAAATCGCTTTTTCATGGCATGCAGGATATTGCTGTTGCCGGCCGCAATCGCTATGCGCGCATCAGTGCCGAGAAATTTACTGGTGGACGTGGTGTAGATCCATTCGCCTTCAAAACCTTGCATGCCGTAAAAAGGCTGCCGGCTCAAAGCCGCCCAGTGGTCGTCGACAATCAGCAAAGCATCGTACTGATTCAAAAATGCCTGCCATTGCTGCCAACGCGCGCGGCTGTAGTTAATGCCGGTCGGGCTATGCGCACGCGGCGTCAGAATCACCACGGAAAAATCACCGCTCAATTGCTCGGGTACCACCGCGCCTTCATCATCCATCTGCAAAGGCACGGCTTCTAAGCGCAAAGCAGCCAACAAAGCAGGCAGCGGCGGCCAGCATGGATCTTCAATCAATACTTTACAGCCGCTGATGCAGCGTTGCATGAGAATGCGCTCAATAATATCCAGGCTGCTCGAAAGCAACATTAATTCGCTCTCAATGCCGATGTGCTCGGCCAACCAGTTTTTTAAAAATTTTATTAATTCAGGATGGTCACCATAATTGCCCACATCAGCATTCAAACTGTAATGATCGAATAAATCCGGCGCCAGCGGCGGCAGTAAGCGGCGGTCGACATTGCCCGAAGCCAAATCGACCAAACCTTGCGGAACGGCGGTTTCGCTGTGCAAAATTTCGGTTTTGTGTGGCACAAAGCTGCCGCGCCGGCCATCGGTATCGATAATGCCGGCAGCACGCAATTGTTTATAAGCGGCCGATACGGTATTGGGATTGACCCCCAATTCGTCCGCCAAACTGCGCACCGTCGGCAAACGGCAGCCTTCAGGCCACACTTTGCGGCGGATAAGCTGCTCGATGGATTGGGCAATATTGACAGCGGTATTGCCTTTAGGTTTTAATTGAGTCATACAAAGCTTTTTTTGTATTAGTTCAAAAAATATTAGATGAATCTCTACAAATTAGCAAGCAGTTTGGTCGGCAGGAACAGCAGAAAATGTTATGATTACAAAGTTCCGGCCGCAAAACATTTTCTCAGACTCAGGCCGTCTGAAAATGCATTGCCACACCCACTACCATGATTAAAACATATTGATATTAAGGAACAAGCCATGTCTGCCGAAGAAAAACCAACACCGGCCGCAGAACCCGAACATCATGCCGACGAGCCGCAAACCGAGCCTAAAAAAGACATCGGGGCTCAAGCCAAAGAGGAAAAATTAACTCCGCCGAAGCCTGCCAAGCCGAAATCGGCCGCAATTCAAATTCATCCGGCGGGCGAGCGCATCCACCCGAAAAAAGCCGAAGGCCGCTTTGCCAAGCTGCGTATTGCGGCAATATTGGCAACGCAATTTGTGTTTTACATTATTCCGTGGTTTAACTGGTCCGGCCGTCAAGCGGTATTATTCAACATTCCCGATCGCCATTTCTATATCTTCGGCCTGTCGTTGGGCATGGGCGACTTGATTTACTTGGCATTATTGCTGATGATTTGCGCGTTCGGCCTGTTTTGGTGGACGACCATTGCCGGCCGCTTGTGGTGCGGTTATTCTTGCCCGCAAACAGTTTACACCGAAATCATGCTTTGGATTGACAACTTGGTTGAAGGTGACCGCAACAAACGCCTGAAGCTGGAAAAATCACCGTGGAATTTCACCAAAATCCGCATCAAAGCAACCAAATACCTGCTAATTTTCCTGTTCTGCGCATGGACAGGCATTACCTTTGCCGGCTGGTTCAACCCGATTCGTGAGTTTGTACCGGCATTGTTTAATGGCTCAGCCGGCGGCGGTGCCGTCTTTGCCGCAGCCTTCTACGGCTTCATGACTTTCTTTATGGCGCACATCATGCGTGAAAAAGTGTGTCTGCACATGTGCCCTTACGCGCGCTTCCAAAGTGCGATGTTTGATAAAGACACGCTGATTATTTCTTATGATTACGAGCGTGGCGAACCGCGTGGCGCACGTAAGAAAAGCGTTTCCCGCGAAGAAACACCGCTGGGCGACTGCATCAACTGTAATATGTGCGTGCAAGTGTGCCCGGTCGGCATCGACATCCGAGACGGTTTGCAATATCAGTGTATCGGTTGTGCCGCCTGTATTGATGCCTGTGATGAAATCATGGATAAAATGAGCTATCCGCGCGGTCTGATTCGCTACACTACCGAAGGCGCGTTGGAACATGAATATCCTGAATCCGACATCAAGAAACGCTTGAAACGCCCACGCGTAGCCGGTTATGGCGCGGTATTGGCAATCGTGATTATTGCCTTTATTACCGGCATTTCCACCCGAAAAATGGTTGAAGTGGATATCTTAAAAGACCGCGGCGTGATGGTTCGTGAAAACAACCAAGGCTGGTTGGAAAATGCGTATAACCTGCGCATCATCAACAACAGCGAATACGACCAAGTCCTGACCGCCAGCGTAAAAGGCTTTGAAGAAATCGCCTTGACCGGTTTACCGGAAGAAGGTTTGAAATTGCCTGCCCGTGAAACCATCACCATTCCTGTGCAGGTATCCACCATTCCGGAATATGCCGACAAAGGCAGCCATCCTATTGAATTTATCTTCGTTTACCAAGAATCAGGCAAAGCTGATTCGGATAAAGTGACGATTGAAGAAGAAGCAACCTTTATCGGAGAGTAATGTGTCGCAGAAAAAAAATGTACAACCTTGGTATAAAAACTTCTGGCCCTGGTTTTTGATGGTCGGCCCGATTTTTGTAGTCATCGCCAGCGTATCCATGTTTTTTGTTGCCAAGCAAAACATGACCGACTTGGTATCCGACGATTACTACAAAGACGGCAAGCACATCGGAATCGAATTGAAGCGCGACGAAGAAGCGGTCAAACGCCATATTCAGGCGCAAGTGTTAATCAGCCCGGATATGGATAAAGCCAAAGTGTTTGTCAGCGGCGATTTCGACGCCAAGCAGCCGGTTTACCTGCAATTGTTGCACCCTGCAAAAAAAGCAGAAGACCAAACCATTACCCTCAAAGCAGTAGGCAGCAACGTCTCATCCGAACGCATGGAATACGATGCCGTGTTCAAACCTTTGCCCGCCACCAATCACTGGTATGTGCGTGTGGCTGATGAAGCCGGTATCTGGCGTGTGGAAGACAAATGGATTACCAGCCAAGGCAATGCCATCAATCTGACCCCGATGGATAAATTGTTCGGCACGGATAACGCCCGATAAAATTCAAGGCCGTCTGAAAGTCAAACTTGCATTCAGACGGCCTTTTATTATCGATAAATTTGATTACCTGCTTCACCGCACCTATTCTTTTTCAGACTGCCTTCTCTTTAAAACTCGGCCACAACCCACCATGTTACCCTGTATGTCTCACTTCAACGCCTATCCATGAGCCAATCCTATCTCAACCGTTTACGCCAAAAATTACCCGGCCGACAGCAGATTTTCGCATCTCGCTGGAGCAAACCTTTTGCGCCACTGTTTGATAGGCCCTATTTCTGGACACTCAACCGCCGTCAAGCTGCGGTGTCGGTAGCGGTCGGTATGTTTTGTGGCTTAATGCCCGGCCCTACACAAATGATCAGCGCGCTTATTGTCGCCTACTTTTTGCGTACCAACCTGCCGGTAGCCGTGTTCAGCACTCTCTATACCAACCCCATCACCTATATGCCGCTCTATTACGCCGCCTACAAAATCGGCTCGCTGATTTTGGGCATAGAAACAGCAGACACGCTGGACTTCCCAAGCTGGTCGGATACGAATTTTTTCAGCGAACTCGGCACTTGGCTGCTGGGCGCAGGCAAACCCCTGCTGGTCGGCGTGCCAGTTTTGGGTTCGATTTTGGCCGTGATTGGCTATATCGCCGTATTGGTCGGCTGGCGGCTGCTTACCCAATACCATTGGCGCAAACGAAAGGAAGCGCGTGAGTAAGCATTGGCGGCGTTTAACGGCAAACGAAATCGAAATGGCCCGCCGCGTTTTCTCAGACGGCATCGATTATGCGCGCGTCAAAATCTATCACGGCATTCCTTATCTGCCCGGCATCAATGTAGCGATTGCACCCAACGGCCACATTTACTTTCCGCGCCAAAACTGCCCTGCCGATTTCGCTCTGGCCGGTCACAGTTATCAAATGTGGCTGATTCACGAACTTACTCATGTTTGGCAGCACCAGCTCGGTTTTAAAACATGGTGGGCAGGCATCTTGCTGACGGCAGTCGGCGGCTATGTACGTCGCAAAGCCTATGTGTATCCGCCGCCACATACCATTCAACATTTCAGCGACTTAAATATGGAACAGCAAGCCGACTTACTTGCCCACTATTATGCCGCACATTATTTACCGCATAATCCGCATAGCCACCACCTGCCTGCTTTTCAGACGGTCCTACACCCATTTTTAGATAATCCTTTGCAACGTCAATTACTGCCTCGTTATCGATGTTTCATCATCATCTAAATCTGCCCGGCCAACCCAAAACCTTACAACGGAATTTTTACCCTCAGAAATTATCGGCAGGCGATGAAATTCGCTATAATAGCCGACTTGATATCAAGCGAACCACAGCCTACTGAAAAGGTCGCCAAATGCCTTGGAATATTCCCATTCTACTCACTTGGATGCGCGTTTTGCTCATTCCGGTGTTTACCGTACTTTTTTATCTGCCGGAAAACTGGATAGACCCGCAAACTGTCAACTGGACCGCCGCCGTCATTTTTGCCGTGGCCGCCATTACCGATTGGTTTGACGGCTTTTTAGCACGACTATGGAAGCAAACCTCCGACTTCGGCGCATTTCTCGATCCTGTCGCCGACAAATTAATGGTCGCCGTTGCCCTGCTGCTGCTCGTTAGTCTTGACCGCACTTACGTCATCTTTGCCATAATCATCATCGGTCGCGAAATCACCATTTCTGCACTGCGTGAATGGATGGCACAAATGGGACGGCGTAACAGCGTGGCCGTCGCCACCATCGGCAAATTAAAAACCACCGTGCAAATGGCCGCCATCCTATTGCTGCTCATCGGTTTACCTAATTTTCACGGCCTCGACTTAATCATGATTGGTAACATATTGATGTTTATCGCATCCGTACTCACGCTGTGGTCGATGCTCTATTATCTGAAAATGGCCTGGAAAGAAATGGCTCAAAAAAGTTAAAAAAAATAGCACGAACTGCTTGACGATTAGAAGCAAATCCATAATAATGGTGTCTTCCTTGTTACAGAGCGTAACAATCGGATTAAATTTGAGCGGGAATAGCTCAGTTGGTAGAGCGCAACCTTGCCAAGGTTGAGGTCGCGAGTTCGAGACTCGTTTCCCGCTCCATTCAAATTTAATCAAATGCGGGAATAGCTCAGTTGGTAGAGCGCAACCTTGCCAAGGTTGAGGTCGCGAGTTCGAGACTCGTTTCCCGCTCCAAAGTTTATCATTGAATGTAACGCCGAATGCGGGAATAGCTCAGTTGGTAGAGCGCAACCTTGCCAAGGTTGAGGTCGCGAGTTCGAGACTCGTTTCCCGCTCCAAAGTTTATCATTGAATGTAATACCGAATGCGGGAATAGCTCAGTTGGTAGAGCGCAACCTTGCCAAGGTTGAGGTCGCGAGTTCGAGACTCGTTTCCCGCTCCAAAATAACAGAGTTGTTTGTAATAGAGCAGCTTTTTCATTATGGCGGGATAGCAAAGTGGTTATGCAGCGGATTGCAAATCCGTCTACGCCGGTTCGATTCCGACTCCCGCCTCCACTTTCAATAGTTTTATTCTCATAAAACTGTTGCCCGGGTGGTGAAATAGGTAGACACAACGGACTTAAAATCCGTCGACCCTAAACAGGTCGTGCCGGTTCGATTCCGGCTCCGGGCACCAATAATTTATTTAATTACTGATACTTACGAATTTAAATCCTTATTGCGGGCAGCTTATTTTTTAAGCTGTCTTTTTGCTTTGTGCCTTATCTGTGTCAAATATAGCAAATAAATTTATTTATCGATACACATCTGAAACAGCCAATCCACATCCGTAATTCGCAGCCGATTCCTAACACCTTTAATCCAAGCCCACTTTTTCTCTATCTGATTCAGATCAGGGCTATAGGGCGGAAGCCATAACACAGTATGGCCTTTCTCCTTCAGAAGTGTTAAAGCACTCCCCTTATGAAACGTCGCATTATCCATCACCACCACACTGTTTTGCGGTAGCTCCGGAATCAAAATCCGCTCCACCCAAGCGTCAAATATTCGGCGGTCAATACTGCAATCAAACAACCCGACGGCAAACAGTTTGCCGTGAAATAACGCTCCGACGGCATTGGTCTGATTACGTCCCTGCCAGTCATGGGTATCAATACACCGTCTGCCTTTTGGGGCATAACCGTAAGGACGGTGGACGGAAGCTCTGAATCCGCTTTCGTCCAGCCAAACAATCGGACGCTCTTTCAGTTGGAAACGGTGTCTGAGTCTGATAAAGCGTTTTCTGAGCCGAACATCTGCTTTGGGGTGTTTATTGGTCTTTTTTTCGACTGATTCCGTATCTTTTCAATGCCTGGTGGATGCCGTTGGTCGAACAGTTGAGCCGTTGTCCCCGTTCGTAGCAATAGGCATCGGGGTATTGTTCGACGTCTCTAAGCAGTGCTTCTTTGGTAATTTTGAGGGGTTTTCTGTCTTTGGGATAGCCTTTGGGAGTGGGATTCTTTTTCCATTTGAACACGGTATCGCTGCCGATGCCGAGCTCTTTGGCTACTTGACGGATGGAGAGGCCTTGGGCGAGTTTGGCTAAGGCAAGTTGGCGGAAGTCTGTTGAATAGGTCATGGGGGAGATTGTAATTTATATTAGGGGGATTGACTATATACTGAAAAACAATCATGTTGAAATCTTAATCAGTGATGGACGAATCCCGAGTGGCGGTTCTGAATTTGGGCATGTTGCCGTTAATATTGGTGGTTTGGTATATGGTCGGAGTCCGGGGTCATGGGATATTAGGGAAAAGCGCACATATATAGAGAAACAGCAAACTTATCGCAAAACACGTGGTTTTGTGCTTCAGTTATCGGAAAAGGATAAATTGAAATTATTGGCTTCGATTGAAAAGAAAATCGTGGTTAATGCAAAGTATGGTGTTTTAGATCACAGTTGCTCAAAAGAGATTGTTGCTGCTTTTGGTGATATTGGGGTCAATGTTGTTGACCCCCGATGGGTATTTGGCGATGTATTTTCTCCGGCTGATATGGCAAATTTTTTAAGTAAATCCAAATCGGTTGTGAAAATGAATGATTATCCAAAAATCCAATAACGGTAGAGCCTGCCGGCAATTTAATTATCGGCAGGTTCAAAATATTGGAAGTATTCATCAAGAATGTATCCGGATTCCCCGCTTTGGCAGGTGATTTCGTGATAGGCATATACCTTGCCAAATGTCAGATCGGGAGAGATTTGGCACAAATCTCCTTGCCGGATTTGGACATTTTTCATGTTATCTACGTTTTGGGATTCAAAACTCTTTGTTGCTTTTTGAAACGGGATATTAGAAGTAGGAGAGCATGCTGTCAAAATAAGCAGGAAAATTAAGGGCTTAGTTTTACACATATAATCCTCTGTTTTTAGGTATTTGTTACACAAGCCGTCGGTTTCAGACGGCCTGTATCGTGAAATAACGTAATAAGGGTTAAGCGGCATGGATACTGATAGTCAGATGTTTGCCGAGTTGCCGCAGGGCGTGGGCGAATGATTAGGAACTGTCGTACCTTCTTCATTAAAAATAGGCTGCCTGCTACCTATCTGCTTAAACCACCAGTCATTAGTAGTGACATTGATGCCGTGCGCAGCAAAGTAGTTGTTTTGAGGTGTATAAAATTTGGTTGGCTCTAATGATAATGCAGTTTCAATTTGTTTAAAAAAGAATTCACCAGTAGAAAGAAAACCGGCACCATTAAAGGTATTTACCTCATCAATCTGAATACTGTCTTGAAACAATCTCGCAAATGCACCTGCCAAATGACCACCCAAACTGTGACCATTTACCGTTACCGATAAATTTGCACCTTCATCAGACACCAATATCCCTAATCCTTTGACCGAATCGCTTTTTTCTACAAAACGAAATTCCAGCATATTTGGCTTTGAACTTAAATTGGAATCAGCTCCTACTTCTTTAATCTGTGCGGCCATTTGATTGGTCGGTGTCACAACCTGATTCCACCAGTTGACCATATCGATAATCTGACCGCGTGCGGCTACAGACAAAGCCAAATCCACATCAGTAATAAAATCCTGTGCCCCTTCCGTGCCTCGTAAAGAAACAAAGATTTTTCCGGCAGCAATACCATTTTCTTTACCGCGCCAGATAACGGCATCAAACCCGCTTTTTATCCAATCATCGGTTTCTTTTACTGCAAGTACTTCAAAATTATCAGCAATATACTGAGCTTGGGTGTAGGTCATTCTTTCAGTCAATAAAGCTGTCAAACTTTTAGATGACAGTTTATTATTAAGTTCTTTAACGTATACCGCATCAGCTAATAATGCATTAATGTATGTGTTTTGTAACGTATTCATTCAAACTCCATTATCGTTCATGAATTATTGAAAAATGATATTTCTTTTTAAATTCTTCATATTTTGGATTACTACAAATTCTATTATCTAATTTATTAGAGAATATTAAAAATTGCCTGTTTCCTAAAGTAACAATATTTGAAAGCCATCCTGCTCCAAATGCATAATATGAACTGGTAGAAAAATAGACTACTCCCTTTTCATCATCTTGATAATCGTCAATGTAATGATAAATTCGCACCCCGTGGTATTCTATTCGTTTCCCTTTTTTACGGTAGGAGATCAATTTTTTATCCTTAAGCTCAGCTTCATCAACCAACAGCTTGAACTCTGCCTTTCTACATAAAGCATCAAACTGCATCTTGCCGATAATCTCGTCGCCGAATAAAACCAAAAACAACACTGCCAAGCCAAGTAGATAACAGAGAAACCTTTTGGGCGAGCTTAAAATACCGCTGCGTTCGTCCCATATAGCAAAGAGCCACCCCGAAACAAAACCAATGCCGCCAAAAACAACAATAATCAAGATGATGGCAATCAATCCAATCATACTTCCTCCTCATTGTTTCTCTGCGTCATATTCCTATAACAAGATACACCTATCAGAAATCCGGGAATCACACCTAATATCAAAAATATCCCGAAGTAAAACAATGCTTCCATAAAGATTCCTTCTTTAAACAAATGACATAATATGCTTCAGCTATAAAATAGCAAGCTGTAGTCTGTGGTCTGTGTAAAATCTAAAATTTAAAGGCAGATTACGGCTCTAACACGCACGCGTTCTACCGCCTACACGCATAAAGGCCGTCTGAAAAAACAATCTTTCAGAAGGCCTTTTTATCTTTCCGTATCATACTGTTCTGCTTTATATTTCCGCATCACCGGCTTTACCAGCGATACGCTGCAACCGGCCAGCCTGGCCATTTCCTGAAGCGGTTTTATTCTGTGTATAGGCTCTCCAAACGGCTTAACGTTGGTGCGGTGTCAGTCGGGTGTTTTTGTAAATGCTCATTGCGGCATTGTCTTTCAAATACTGTAAACAACGCGGGTTTTCTTACATTTAATTAATATCTTGCCGATAAAGCTTGAGGCCGTCTGAAACACTTTACCGATTCAGACGGCCTCTTTATAGCTTAAATTGCAGCCATCAACTATAAATCTTAGCACCCTTTTGCACAAACTCGACCGCTTTTTCCGCCATCCCTTTTTGCGCGGCGGCATAGTCACGCACTTCCTGCGTGATTTTCATCGAGCAGAATTTAGGGCCGCACATCGAGCAGAAATGGGCGGTTTTCGCGCCTTCGGCAGGCAGGGTTGCGTCATGGTAGCTTTCGGCGCGTTCAGGATCAAGGCTTAGGCGGAATTGGTCGCGCCAGCGGAATTCAAAACGTGCTTTAGATAAGGCATTATCCCGCACTTGTGCGCCTGGCCAGCCTTTGGCCAAATCAGCAGCATGGGCGGCGAGTTTGTAGGTGATAATGCCGGTACGCGCATCCTCTTTATCCGGCAAGCCCAAATGCTCTTTCGGAGTAACGTAACACAGCATGGCCGTGCCGTACCAGCCGATATTGGCCGCGCCGATACTGGAGGTGATGTGGTCGTAAGCCGGTGCGATGTCGGTCACCAACGGGCCTAAGGTATAAAACGGTGCTTCGAAACAATGCTGTAATTCTTCGGTCATATTTTGCTTCACGCGCTGCAAAGGCACATGGCCGGGGCCTTCAATCATCACCTGCACATCGTGTTGCCATGCTTTGGCGGTCAATTCACCCAGAGTGTGCAACTCACCAAACTGCGCCGCATCATTGGAATCGGCCACGCAGCCCGGGCGCAAACCGTCACCCAAACTGAACGACACGTCATATGCCTTCATGATTTCGCAAATTTCGTCAAAATGCGTGTAGAGGAAATTTTCCTGATGATGCACCAAACACCATTTCGCCATAATCGAGCCGCCGCGCGACACGATACCGGTGAGGCGGCCGGCCGTCAACGGCACATAGCGCAACAGCACACCGGCGTGAACAGTGAAATAATCCACGCCCTGCTCGGCCTGTTCAATCAAGGTATCGCGGAACAAATCCCACGTTAAATCTTCGGCAATGCCGCCGGTTTTTTCCAAAGCCTGATAAATCGGTACAGTGCCAATCGGCACGGGCGCGTTGCGGATAATCCATTCGCGTGTTTCGTGAATATGTGCGCCGGTGGACAAATCCATAATCGTATCCGCGCCCCAACGCAGCGCCCAGACCATTTTTTCCACTTCTTCCGTCAAGCCGGACGTAACCGCCGAACTGCCCAAATTGCCGTTGATTTTGACGCGGAAATTGCGCCCGATAATCATCGGTTCCAATTCGGGGTGGTTGATGTTGGCCGGAATGACGGCACGGCCGGCGGCGATTTCTTGGCGTACAAATTCGGGGGTGATTTGATCAGGATGGGTCGGCAGATTGGCACCGAAACTTTCGCCGGGGTGTTGTTTGATTAATTTGGCATATTCAGGCCGTCTGAACAATTCGTCCATTTTCATACGCTCGCGCAAGGCGACGAATTCCATTTCCGGCGTGATGATGCCTTGGCGCGCGTAGTGCATTTGCGTGACGTTTCCGCCGGCTTTGGCACGTCGCGGCCGGGTGATTCGGTTGAAACGCAGATGCGCGGTTTGCGGGTCGCGGGCACGCTCCAAGCCGTATTCGCTGGATAAGCCGCTTAAAATTTCAGTGTCGCCGCGTTCGTCCAGCCATGCACTGCGGATATGCGGCAAGCCTTGTTTCAGGTCGATTTTGACGGTCGGGTCGCCGTATGCGCCACTGGTATCGTACACCGGAATCGGCGGATTCGGTTCGCGGCCGCGATCACTCACAGTGTCGTCTTGGCGGATTTCGCGTAAAGGCACACGGATGTCGGCGCGGCTGCCGGAAATATAGACTTTGTCGGAATTGGGATAGGCAAACTGAATGCCCAAATCATGGGAAAGCCGGTCGAGTTGGGCGGTTTCGTTGCCGTTGGTTTTGAGTGCCATAAAAGTGCTCCTGTTTCTCGTTTAGAATAAAACAAAACAGGAGCGGCGTTTGGCGGTTTCAGACGGCCTGACGGATTGCATAAGGCCGTCTGAAAAATAAACTCGCTGAAACTCCCCACGCAGGTATTATCCTGATCGGGTGGTATAAGGGTAATTCTCAGCCGCGCGTGGCGCAGCACCCCTGTTTCGGTTAAGGAAAATTAAAGCATAAACGGCAGATATTGTAAATCCTGACTTGCTTGGGTCAGTCTTTCCAACAAATATTTCAGGCTGTCTGAAAACATTTCAGACGGCCTGTTGAATCAAATTCAATGCTTAAACCAAGTTCGCCAACATCCATTGCACATAACGGCTTACACCTTCTTTGACATCAAAGAAGGATTCATTGTAACCGGCTGCACGCAGTTTGCTGATATCGGCTTGGGTAAAGCTTTGGTATTTGCCTTTTAATGCATCAGGGAACGGAATGTAGCGAATCAGTTCTTCTTTCACCAATTCTTCCAAGCTCATTTCCGGCTTGCCTTCGGCGGCGCGGCAGGCGTTGACGGTGGCGGCGGCCAAGTCGTTAAACTGCTGGCTGCGGCCGGTGCCTAAGTTGAAAATGCCTGATAATTCAGGATTATCGAAGAAAAACAGGTTCACTTTGGCCACGTCTTCCACGCTGACGAAATCGCGGGTTTGCTCGCCGTTGCCATAGCCGTCGTTGGCACCGAACAGGTTCACATACCCGTTTTCACGGTATTGGTTGAAATGGTGGAAAGCCACCGAAGCCATGCGGCCTTTGTGTTGTTCCATTTGGCCGTAAACATTGAAATAGCGGAAGCCCGCCACTTGCGCGGTCAAGCCCTCCTCCATGCGTCGGCGCAATACTTGGTCGAACAGGAATTTTGAATAGCCGTACACATTCAGCGGTTTTTCCAGTTCGCGCTCTTCACGGAAAACCTCGCCCTTGCCGTACACCGCCGCGCTCGACGCATACAGCAGCGGAATGCGCTCGTCTTGGCACCAATCGAACAAATCCAGCGTATATTGATAGTTGTTGTCCATCATATACAGGCCGTCGTGGTTCATGGTGTCGGAACACGCACCTTGATGAAACACGGCTTGAATATCATCGTAAGGCAAGGCATGTTCGCGCACTTGGCGGATAAATTCGTGTTTGTCGAGATAATGGCTGATTTCGCACTCGGCCAGATTTTTGAATTTTTCGCCGCGCGTCAGGTTATCCACCGCTATGATGTCGGTGATGCCGCGCGCGTTCAACGCTTTGACAATATTGCTGCCGATAAAGCCGGCCGCGCCGGTTACGATGATGGTCATAACAATTCCTTTTGTTTTTCAGACGGTCTGTTCAATCAAGGCCGTCTGAATCGTTGAATATTCAATGTTTATTGGCCGGCCAACGCAGTTTGCAACTCATCAAACGAGCAAACCGCCGTACCCAATTTCGCCACCACCACACCGGCGGCGGTATTGGCCAAATGCATGGATTCGGGCATGGTAAAACCGGCGGCCATTGCCAAGCCCATACCCGCAATTACGGTATCACCCGCGCCGGAAACGTCATACACTTCCTGCGCCCGCGTCGGCTGATACACCGCTTCGCCGTCGTTAAACAGCGTCATGCCTTCTTCACTGCGGGTCAGCAAAATAGCGGTCAAATCGAGATGGCGGCGCAGGCTTTGCGCTTTTCCGGCCAACTCGTCTTCGTTGCGCCAACTGCCGACCACTTCTTTCAATTCGCTGCGGTTGGGCGTAATCAAGGTCGCGCCGGCGTATTTTTCGTAATCATCGCCTTTCGGGTCAATCAACACGATTTTGCCCGCCTGTTTCGCCCAATCAATCATGTCGGCTATGTGGGCCAGGCCGCCTTTGCCGTAATCGGAAAAAATCACCGCATCGTAATCGGGCAAGACTTCCCGATAACGTTCTTTGACTTGTTCCAACACTTCATGATGCGGCAATTCTTCAAAGTCCAAACGAATCAATTGCTGATTGCGGGCCACCACACGCAATTTTACTGTGGTGGCTATTTGTTCGTCGCGCATTAAATAAGATTCTACGCCGTCTTGCTGCATCAGCTGTTCAAGCGAATCAGCGGCTTCGTCATGACCGGTTACCGACAACAATCCGGCTTTACCGCCCAATGAAGCAATATTGCGTGCCACATTGGCGGCTCCGCCCGCACGTTGGTCGATTTGGTTGATTTTCGCCACCGGCACCGGCGCTTCAGGCGAAATGCGCGATACGTCACCGAACCAATAACGGTCGAGCATGACATCGCCCACCACCAACACCCGCGCTTGGGCGAAACGTTGCTGTACATCTGCTGCCTGGAATTTTTGTACCATATTAAATAAATTCCTGATTTGGGTTTACTGCTCAACGGCATGAATCGGCCTTGCGTTCACGCCGCTATGGTTATGTTTTTACATTCAATAGGATTTTTTTGGGTTTTCAATCCAAGCTACCACCTTTAAGGCCGTCTGAAATTATTCCGCCGGATTGGCCATACGGTTTACTTCGCGCAATACGGCTATCGGGTCGGCTGCTTGCGTTACCGGGCGTCCCATTACCAGATAAGTCGAACCGGCTGCCAGCGCTTCGGCCGGGGTCATGATGCGGCGTTGGTCGTCGTTGTTACCGGCAATATCCAAGCGGATGCCCGGTGTTACCAACACAAAATCTTCGCCCAACTCACGGCGCAACGGCACGGCTTCCAAAGGCGAGCAGACAACGCCGTCCAAGCCTGATCTTCGGGTTAATTTAGCCAAACGCAATACTTGCTGCTCCGGCTCGATATCCAAGCCGATTTCCGCCATATCGCTTTGTTCCATGCTGGTCAATACGGTCACACCGATCAGCAGCGGTTTTTGCGCATGATTGGCGACGGCTTCCGCTGCGGCTTCCATCATGCGGCGGCCACCCGAAGCATGTAAATCGACCATCCACACGCCCATATCGGCCGCCACGCGGCAGGCCTGGGCAACGGTGTTGGGAATATCGTGGTATTTCAAATCCAAGAATAATTTAAAGCCTTGGTTAATCAGTTTTTCCGCCAACGGGCGGCCGGTTGCGGTAAACAATTCTTTGCCGATTTTAATTTGACACAAACTCGGGTCGAGCGTGCGCACAAAATTCAGCGTATCGGCTTCATTGGCAAAATCCAAAGCCACAATCACCGGCGTGCGGGTTTGCGGCAGGTGAAAATCAGTGATTAACGGGTTCATTATAATTCCTATCAAAGCGAGCCGCACAGTGAAATCCGCATCGGCCTTTATCATCAGTTAATCCGGATTTTAACAGTTTTTCCATACAAAAAGGCCGTCTGAAAGAAATTTTTCAGACGGCCTTTTTGTCTTTTCATGGGCGCAAAATTATTGACCCAATGCAGCCAATACTTGCTCTTTCACCGCTTCAACGGCTTGCGTGCCGTCAACTTTGATGTATTTCGGTGCGTGTTCGCCTTCCAATTTGCTGTAAAAATCCACCAGCACTTCGGTTTGCCCGTGATACACGTCCAAGCGTTTTTTCACGGTTTCTTCTTTGTCGTCATCACGTTGAACCAAATCTTCGCCGGTCACGTCGTCTTTGCCCTCGGTTTTCGGCGGATTGTAAGAAACGTGGTAAGTGCGGCCTGACGGCAAATGCACACGGCGGCCGCTCATGCGGTCGACAATCACGCCGTCGGGAACATCGATTTCCACCACAGCGTCCAAATCCACGCCGGCTTCAACCATGGCTTCGGCTTGCGCCAAAGTACGCGGGAAACCGTCGAACAGGAAACCGTCTTTGCAATCGTCTTGGGCGATGCGCTCTTTAACCATGCCGATGATGATGTCGTCGCGTACCAAGCCGCCTTCATCGATGATTTTTTTCGCTTCCAGTCCCAGCGGTGTGCCGGCTTTGATGGCCGCGCGCAACATGTCGCCGGTCGAAATCTGCGGAATGCCGAAAGCGGCGGTAATGAATTGCGCCTGCGTGCCTTTACCTGCGCCGGGTGCACCCAACAATAATACTTTCATGGTTTGTCCTCTGTTTGTGTCAATGACTTTTACATTACTATCATAATACTTTACATGCCGTCTGAAAAGATTTGCGGCAAGCGCACAATTTTTTTCAGACGGCCTACCTATATGTATTTATGCTTGAAACACCTGCAACACACGCTCTAAATCTTCTTGCGTATCCACGCCGGCGGCCGGCGCATGGCCGGTCAATTCCACCGCAATCGGGAAACCGTGCCACAACACGCGCAATTGTTCCAACGATTCAATGGTTTCCAGCGGCGACACGCTCATTTCGGCATAGCGTTGCAGGAAACCGGCGCGGTAGGCATAAATGCCGATGTGGCGCAAAACAGGTGTTTCCTGCGGCAATTCACGCAGATTTCCGCGCATGGTGTCGCGCGGAAACGGAATCGGTGCGCGGCTGAAATACATGGCATTGCGGTTTTTATCCAGCAACACTTTAACCACGTTCGGATTCATAAATTCATCGAAATCGTGCAATTCATGCGCAGCGGTGGCCATTTGCACATTGTTTTCCACCAACACTTCAGCGGTGCGGTTAATCAGTTCCGGCTCGATTAAGGGCTCATCACCCTGCACGTTCACCACAATCAAATGCTGCGGCAGATTGAGTGTTTTCACCGCTTCGGCCAAACGTGTGCTGCCGCTCTCATGTGTATCGGCCGTCATCACCACTTCTACACCGTGCGCTTTGCAAGCCGCTTGAATATCAACGTGATCGGTTGCCACCACCACGCGCGCCGCATGGCTTTTGGCGGCCTGCTCGGCCACGCGCACCACCATCGGTTTGCCGTGAATATCGGCCAACGCTTTGCCCGGCAGGCGTGAAGACGACAAACGCGCCGGAATCAACACCACAAATTCGGTCATGCGTGCAATTCCTCTTCGGTCAATTCGCGCGCTTCGTTTTGCAGCATAAACGGAATGCCGTCGCGAATCGGATAAGCCAATTTCGCTTGGCGGCTCCATAATTCCTGCTTGTCTTGACGGTATTCGAGCGGGCCTTTGGTCACAGGGCAGACCAAGATGTCTAAGAATTTTTTTTCCATGGTTTCGGCTTTCTTTGGGAAAGTGGTTGTCGGTCGTCTGTCGGTTGGATTCAGTCTTAATCAAACCGTTGCGATGGCGGCTCGATATTCAGACGGCCTAATACAAAATCAGCTAAATCAGGCTCGATTATCGCACAAATAGGCAACACCCACACATGATTTAAAGCATCGGAATTAAGGCCGTCCGAAAGTTTCACAGCATCTTTTTCGGTGATAAACACAAAATCGGCACGCGGCAAATCCTGCGGTGTGATAGCGGCATGGTCAGGCAGCGCCAGCGTTTCTTGCAATTCAATGCCCAGAGTACGCAGGGAATCAAAAAAGCGTTCCGGCTTGGCAATGCCTGCCGCTGCGGCGGCGCGGCTGTTTTTCAGACGGCCTGAATCCAGTTTTTCAGACGGCTGGTTCAAACGGTAAATTCGGCCGGTTTCGACACGGCAGGCAAACATATGTTCAGACGGCCTGAATACCGGATTTCTCCCGCCGCTGACCACCACCGCATCCACCGAAGCCAAGCGCGATAAAGGTTCGCGCAAGCTGCCGTTGGGCAGCAAATCCAAATCATTGCGTGCGGTATCGGCAAACGGAAACACCACGATTTCCACATCGCGCTGCAAGGCATAGTGTTGCAAACCGTCATCAGCAACGATGATTTGCACATGCGGATGAGCCGCCAGCAACGCCCGCCCGGCTTCCGCCCGGCTGCTGCCCACCGCTACCGGCGCGCCGGTTTGGCGATACAGCAGCAAAGGCTCGTCACCGGCTTGCGCAGCGGTGCTGCCCGCAGTCAACACATGCACATTTTTTTCAGTCCGCCCATAGCCGCGGCTGACAATGCCCACGTTCACCCCGCGCTGCTGCAAACCCGACACCAGCGCGGAGACAATCGGCGTTTTACCCGCACCGCCCGCGTGGATATTGCCCACCACCGCCACAGGCACAGGCAGTTTCTTACTCGGCGTGCGCCCCGCCAGAAAATCCTGCCGCCGCTTTGCCGCAATATAGGCGAACACGGTCGACAAAGGCTTCAGCAGCACACGCAGCCACGGCTTGGGCCGTTGCCAATGTTGTTCGATGATTTGATGCAGCTTGGGCATTCAGACGGCCTTTACTTTTTGTAGGTTATTTTTCCTGTTTCGCCGACAGCAAACTTCTTCTTATCAACCAAAACTCTTATTAACTTTTCAATTTGCTTGTCACTTAACTTTAAAGTTGATTTAAAAGAATTGGTTAACGCCTTGAGACTTGCGGGCTTGTTTTTCGCAGATTTATTAAAAAATTCCGCCACCTTCTGCATGATTTTAACGTCTTCTTCTTTGCTGACAACAATACTTTGCGAAGGAATAGGCACAACCAAAGGAAACGGAGGATATTCTATTTTCTGATTCTCAATTCTCAACATACCTTCCCGTTCACAATATTTCAAAATATCGCTGATTGTGTTTTGGTCAATATCGAAAAATAAAATTTTAGCTTGGCCGGTTAAAACATTTTTTGCGCCTTCCACGCTCTTTACTTTTGATTGAACCAGTTTTTGCGTTAATCTCTCTAAAATATCATCACTATTCAGATGATATTCCACAAAATTGGTATCTGCATTTTGCGTGATAAATTGCTTATCTTTCAATTTCTGAAGCACCAATACGACTGCCGCCATTTTTTCTTTATCGTTAAAAGGTTGCAAATCTGATGCCAAAACGTTGAGTAAGCGCTTCCGCAAATTACCTATCATACTGGGTTTGAATGCGTCCGGCTTCATAAGCTCAAAAAAAACTTTTCTCGTACATTCCCCAATAAAAGCAGCATTCTTATATGCTTCTACGATGGGCTCCTCCTGAATAATTTTGTTATCGGCATTTTCAGACGGCCTTTCTCCTTCCGCCCTTTCCAATAATTCAGCTTCATTTTTTCGCGCATCGTCCAATGCTGCCAAGCGCACAATTCCTTTGCAGTGTCCCACATCTTCCAAATGCTCAACCAAAACATCAAAATCACCATCACGCGACAAAATACAAATTAATGCTTCATTATCCTGTTCTGTAATTTTGCCCAAATAATAAGCCAAATAAAAATCGAGCACATTTTTGCCTGTTTTAGCAATACGAACAAAATGAACATTTTTGCCAAAACGGCACAACGCTTCGCACAACTCAACCGATAGGCTCTTTTGCTGCAATTTCCCCAAAAACAACCAAATATGGCAGCTTTCATCATCCAATCCGTTTAATTGCTCTGCTTTCGGCTGCACATTTTCAAAATCAATCAAAATATGTTTCATGTTCTTCCCGTATATTATGTTTTTAGTGTTCATTACTATAGCATTGAACCGGTATCCTACAAAGGCCGTCTGAAAACCTTTATAATCCCCACTTTCCCCAATCACCGACACCTGCCATGTCCGATTTATTTACCGCCGCTTCCCTATCCGTTTCCGAACTCAACGCACTGGCCAAAAACCTGCTGGAAGACCATCTTTCCGGCTTGTGGATTGCGGGCGAAGTATCGAATCTCACGCGGGCGGCGAGCGGGCATTATTATTTTTCGCTGAAAGACAGCCGCGCGCAGGTGCGTTGTGCGATGTTTAAGGGGGCGGCGGCGCGTTTGAGCCGGCCTTTGAAGGAAGGCGATCACATTGAAGTCAGCGGCAAAATCAGCATTTACGAAGCGCGCGGCGAATTTCAGATTACGGTCAACGAAGTGCGTATGGTCGGTTTGGGACGTTTGTATGAAGCTTATGAGAAGCTGAAAGCCAAATTACAGCTTGAAGGCGTGTTCGATTCAGAACGCAAAAAGCCGCTGCCCGCCCACCCGAAAACCATCGGCATTGTCACCAGTTTGGCAGCGGCAGCTTTGCGTGATGTGGTGTCGACGCTGAAACGCCGTGCGCCGGAGATTCCGGTGATTATTTATCCGGCCGCGGTGCAAGGCGCGGGCAGCGAATTGCAGATTGCACAAGCGATTCGGACGGCATCGGCGCGGGCGGAATGTGATGTGCTGATTGTGTGCCGCGGCGGCGGCGGCATTGAAGATTTGTGGGCGTTTAACGAAGAACCGGTGGTGCGGGCAATTGAGCAATGCGTCGTTCCGGTGATCAGCGGCGTGGGACATGAAACGGATTTCACGCTGGCGGATTTTGTGGCCGATGTGCGTGCACCGACACCGACCGGCGCGGCAGAATTGGTCAGCCCCAACCGTTTGGAATCACTGCGTAAATTGGCGCAGGCACAAGGCCGTCTGAAAACGGTATTGCAGCAGCGTTATTATGATGCCAGTCAAAAAGCAGATTGGCTGGCGCGGCAAATCCGTCATCCGCGTCAAAAATTAAACGAACAGCGCTTGCAGATGCAGGGATTGGCGCAGCATTTACGCTTTGCCATGCAGCAAAACCATCGCTTTAACACACAACAATTATCGCGCCAAATGCAGGCTTTGCAACACTTGCGCCCTGATGTTTCGCAACCGAAACGTGAAGTGTCGCAGCTTCAAACGGCCTTAGCCCAATCGTTTGGCATTTTACTCGAGCAACGCCGCCAAACCTTGGAAAAGCAATCCGCGCTGTTGGAAGCCGTGTCGCCGCAGCACATTTTGGCACGCGGTTTTTCGGTGGTGAAAAACAGCCGCGGCCAAGTGGTGCGCAGTGCGGCAGGATTGAAGCAAGGCCAAAAACTGCATATCGTGTTTGCCGATGGTGAAACCGATGTGCGCGTTACCGGCAAAACGGCGCAGCCCGATTTGTTTGATTTTTCGTGAAACCGCCGTCACGCCGGTAAAAATACGAAAACCGCCGATACCTGAGTTGCCCGAGAGTTGCCATCACTTGAGAAACGGTATAAGGTATCCCCACATTCAATAACATGCATTCTTACGGAAAAATATGGAAAACATGGAAAATCCCAACCCGGTTCCGCCACGCGCGTCTTTACGTCAGAACAGCATTTACCTTTTGCCCAATTCCTTCACGATTGCGGCGCTCTTTGCCGCATTTTACGCCATCACCCAAGCCATGCACGGCCATTACGAAACGGCGGCGATTGCGGTGTTTATCGCCATGCTGCTCGACGGCATGGACGGCCGCGTCGCCCGCTTGACCAACTCGCAAAGCGCGTTCGGAGAACAGCTCGACAGCTTGGCCGACATGGTCAGCTTCGGCGTGGCACCCGCGCTGATTGCCTATAAATGGCAGCTTTGGCAGTTCGGTAAAATCGGTTATTCGGTAGCGTTTATCTATTGCGCTTGTGCCGCCTTGCGTTTGGCTTTGTTCAACACTTTAATCGGCAAAGTGGACAAACGCTGGTTCATCGGCATTCCGAGCCCGACCGCCGCTGCGCTGATTGTCGGCCTGATTTGGGTCAATCACAGCGTCGAGCGTTTCCCCGGCGTGCATTGGTGGGCGCTGGGCATTACCCTGTTTGCCGGTTTGTCAATGATTGCACAGATTCCGTTTTGGAGCTTCAAGGAAATCAATATCCGCCGCAAAGTGCCGTTTATGGGCATGGTGCTGGCCGTATTGATTTTGCTGCTGGTGACGTGGGAACCGTCGCTGGTTTTATTCTTATTCTTCTTCGGCTACAGCCTGTCTGGCTATATTTTGGCGGCGCGCCGTTGGTTACGCAAACGCCGCCATAAAACCGCTTAATTTTCAATGAATAATCTTGATGCGATTCTCGCGCTGCTGGCCGGCGGCAGCGCAGCCGGTTTTTTGGCCGGTCTGTTCGGTGTCGGCGGCGGCACGATTATCGTGCCGATTGTTTTGTGGGTATTGCATTTGCAATACGGCGGCGAACACCCTTACGCCCAGCATTTGGCCATCGGCTCGTCATTTGCGGTGATGGTGTTCACCACCTTATCCAGCATACATGCGCAACACAAAAAACGCTCTATCGACTGGCCGACTGTCGGCAAAATGTCGCCCGGCATGATTGGCGGCGTGTTTATTGGCGCAGCTTCAGCCAAATCCATCCCCACTTACGGGTTGCAAATCTTCTTTATCGTATTCATCACGCTGATTGCTTTGCGCATACTGATAAACAGCAAAACCGTACCTTCACGCCACCTGCCGGGCTTTGCCGGGCTCAGCGTCATGGGCGTAATCTTTGGCACGGCATCAAGCTGGGTCGGTGTAGGCGGCGGTTCATTGTCGGTGCCGTTTTTAATGCATTGCAACATGCCGGCACACCGTGCCATCGGCACATCCAGCGGCTTGGCTTGGCCGATTGCGGTGGCGGGGACGGTCGGTTATTTGGCAGCAGGCCGGCAGATTGCCGATTTACCTGAAGGCTCGCTGGGCTTTGTTTATTTACCTGCGGTATTGGTATTAAGCATTGCTACAATGTTGTTTGCCCCGCTGGGCGTAAAGCTGGCGCACAAGCTTCCTGCCGATAAATTGAAGAAGGTTTTCGGCGTATTGCTGTTGCTGATTTCGCTGCGTATGCTGTTGAAATTGTTATAAATCAAAGGCCGTCTGAAATAATTTGTTTCAGACGGCCTTTGATTATGATGCCCAAGCTTACATAAAAAATACTGCCAAACGCCATACTGCCCAAGCTGCGACCAGCAAACCGGCAATTAAGCGCACTTTACGGTTTTGCAGAAAGCTTTTCAACTGTGCGGCAAAGAAACCCATCGCCAGCAAATTCGGCAGCGTTCCCAACGCAAACGCCAGCATATACAGGCCGCCATGCCATGCGTTTCCGCTGCCTAAGGCATACAGAGATGCGCTGTACACCAAGCCGCAAGGCAGCCAGCCCCACAGCATGCCCACGGCGAAACAAGCCGGAATCGAGCGGATGGGCAAAAGCTTGTTCAACACGGGATTCAAGCGCTTCCACACCGGCCGCCCCAGCCCTTCGATTTTGGCCGCCATGCTGGAAATACCTGCTAAGTAAAGCCCCAACAGCAGCAGCAACACATTAGCGGCCACATACAGAATATTTTGCAGCCAGCGCGTTTCATCTGACGAAATACCAATTTGGCCGGCCAAGCCCAAAATCAAACCAATCAACACATAGCTGCTCACGCGCCCCAAGTTCAGCAAGATAATCAGCCCTGCCCGATTCAGGTTGGGCGGCAGCTGCAATACAAACGCGCTGCTCAAGCCGCCGCACATGCCTGCGCAATGACCGCCGCCGAAAAAGCCGAGCAGAAAAAGGGTGAGCAAAGTAATTTCGTTGTTCATGGCAGGTTTGTGGGTAAAGTTTCAGATTGTTATTGTAGCAATAATGAAGGTTGGCTGCCCGTATTTGTAAAACAAGGTAATACAAGCCTTGCCCTGCTTGTCTTTCGGCGCGTTTCGTATGATTATTGGTTCATTCGGATAACCCGAATTTTTTAAACACATTTATTAAACACATTTAAAGGAGTGGATTTATGGGTTTGTTCAGCTTTATTAAAAATGCAGGCGAAAAACTGTTTGGCAAAGACGAAAAAGAAGTGGCCGCACAAACAGCAGCCAACGTCGATGATTTGAACACCAAAGCAGCGGCCGCTATCCAAACTTACATCGAGAAACAAAACTTAGGCCTGACCGGCTTGGCTGTTGCTTTCGACGGCGCCAGCGGCAAAGTTACCTTGAGTGGCTCTGCCCCTTCGCAAGAAGCGGCTGAAAAAGCAGTTTTGGCGGCGGGCAACGTGACCGGCGTTTCTGATGTCGACAACAACCTGCAATTCCCTGCCGAAGCAGCAGCACAATATCACGACGTAGTGAGCGGCGACACTTTGTCTGCCATCGCGAAAAAATACTACGGCGATGCCAATCAATACATGAAAATCTTTGAAGCCAACAAACCAATGTTAAGCCACCCTGATAAAATCTACGTGGGTCAAAAATTGCGCATTCCTGCGTAATGAATTGATTTCATAATAAAAGGCCGTCTGAAAATTTTTTTCAGACGGCCTTTTATATAGCCAGAGACCTTTGCAAAACCCCGGATTTGAGTAAAATTCGAAGCTGGAACAGTACAGAAAGCGAAGACGTATCACAAAGATAGGACAAGCTTTCGGGTAGCGCATAATGAAGAAATGTGCCAAAGATGGAGATTTTGCAAAGGTATCGACCATTATTGATGATACCGACGGAAGTTAAGCCCATGCTTCTACTATAGTGAATCCACTTTAAAATAGTACGGCGTTGGTTCGCCTGGCCTTATTATCCATACTGTCTTCGGCTCACCGCCTTGTCCTATTTTAAAGTGAATACACTATACTGTTCCATCGGACAAATGGCATTCACCGTATTCATTGCCTTGCGCATCTTTTTTCCATCACCGATTTGCCGCCCTGCTTCATACAACATTCGGCAGTGGGATTGGCATACCGGCTATCGGCGATTCAGGCCCGTTTTGTTGCGCACAAGCGGCCAATGCGGCAGCAGTGATTACAGTCATTATTAAACTTTCAACATCCGATTTCCTTTTGCTTATTCAAACAGGCCGTCTGAAAAGCATAAAATTATTGAGACCAACCATTTTTGAGACAGCGTTATTCCATCCAACGCGGCACTTTTTGGAACAACCTATAAAAGTTTTCCGTGGTATAAGCAGCCACTTCTTCCACTGCTTCGCCACGCAATTGGGCGATAAACTCAGCAGTATGACGCACATAAGCCGGCTCGTTGCGTTTGCCGCGTTTCGGCACAGGCGCGAGGAAAGGGGCATCGGTTTCCACCAACATGCGGTCTTTCGGCACATATTTTGCCGCTTCCTGAATCTGTGGCGCATTTTTGAAGGTGACAATGCCGGAAAATGAAATATACAGTCCCAAATCCAATGCGCCTTTGGCAAAGACTACGTCTTCAGTGAAGCAGTGAATCACGCCTGAATTGGTTTGGCATTCTTTTAATATGTGCAGCGTGTCTTCGCCGGCATCGCGGGTATGCACGATTACCGGCAAACTGCTTTCATTCGCCGCTTGGATATGGTCGGCAAAACGTTGATGCTGCCAAGCCAAATCACCCTTGCACCAATGGTAATCCAAACCGGTTTCACCAATGCCGACCACTTTCGGATGCTGCGCCTGCGCTACCATTTCGGCCACGGTAAATTCTTCCGCTTCTTCGCTGTCGGGATGCACGCCGATGGTGCAGAAAATTTGCCCGTGCGCTTGGGCGATGGCAAACACTTCGGCAAAGCTTTGTTTGCTCACACTGATGGCGAGTGCTTGCCTGACCTCGTTTTCAGCCATATTAGCTAACACTTCCGGCAAACGGCCGCCCAAGCCTTCAAAATTCAGATGGCAATGTGAATCAATGAGTTGCATAAATAAGCCGGCTTAATTAAAGGGTAAACGTGGCGCGGTCGCTGCGCAATGCGCTGCCCAGCTCGCCTTCGATAATGGATTTGGTTTGCAGGCAGTTTTCGTGTGATGAAAACGCCAAACCAATACCTTTCGGACGATTTGCCGATGTGCGTGCCGGATTAATCCATGCCACTTCGGTCGGCAAATAAAGCTTGGGATGCTCGCCAATTTCCACCGCCAGCAAAATGTCTTCGCCCAGCGAAAACACATCATCGGTCGGCACAAACAGGCCGCCGTGTTCGAAAAACGGCATATAGCAATTGTAAAGCGTGTTTTTTTCTTTTAATTTCAAAGCCATCATCTTGGCCGGGATTTCTTTAGTACTCATTGGGCGACCTTATTTATTTTGCCAAAAATTGAGATATTCAATCAGGATATATTCAAGCTGCATTTTAACACTCAAGGTATGATGTCCGTAAGGGCTGAGTTGATTCAGACGGCCTGTGAGTGCAAACAGGCGGTGCGGTTCGGTTTTGGCGGCAACGGCTGCCGATTGCGCCGCAAAATCAGGATAGTAAAGCGGCGGCATGTTTTGCTGCGCCAAGCCGACATCAACCAGCCATTTTTGCAGCCAATCGATGACCACGGCCAACGGCTGCTTTTGTTTGTCGAACGCCGCCGCGTAATCCAGCATCGCCAGCAAACGCGGCGTAGCGAGTATGTTCAGCAAGTCTTGGCGCGAATCGTCCAATTCGGGCGCGGCATCAAATAAAGGGGCACCGCTGTGAAACGCCAGCAACGAAGCCGCATTATCCACCCCCTGCCCTTGCAAATAATCTAAGGCTTCATCACGGTTCGGCGCGGGCAGCACCATTTGCCGGCAGCGGCTTTTAATCGTCGGCAACAGCTTATCCCGCGCGTGCGTTACCAGCAGAAAAATCACATGCTGCGGCGGCTCTTCCAAGGCTTTGAGCAAACCGTTGGCCGCCTGCACATTCATGCTTTCAGCCGGATGAACCAACACTACCCGCCGCCCGCCGCGTACGGCAGTAAGATAAATATTTTCAACAATATCGCGCACAGAATCGATTTTAATCTGCAGTAATTTGCGCCCTACGCTGCCGTCTTCCGGCAATTCGGGCGTGAGTTCGTAAAAATCGGGATGGCTGTTTTGCGAAAACAAATGACACGAAGCGCATTGGCTACAGGGCTGATGGTTTTCAGACGGCCTTTCACACAGCAAAGCCTGCGCCACATAACGCGCAAATGCCGTTTTACCGGTGTTTTCCCTGCCGGTAAACAGCCACGCATTGGGCTGATTTTGCCAATGCGCGGCAAGTTGCTGCCATTCTTGCTGGTGCCACGGATAAATCATGCGCTTGAAAATCGGGTTGAAATAAGCATTCATTATACAGATAAACAGTAAAGGCCGTCTGAAAATTCAGACGGCCTGAGACTTCTGCACAATCCTATCTTTGGCGCATTTCTTCGTTATGCGCTGCTCGAAAGCTTGTCTATCTAAATGATATGTCTGTGCTTTCCGGGCTGCTTTGACTTCGAACTGCACTCAAATCCAAAATGGTACAAAGGCCTCATCCTCTAAGGCCTCATCCTCTAAGGCCTCATCCTCTTAGGTGATTGATTAATGCTTTTTCTTCAAAACAAACCGTGGTTCGCGTTTAATCAAATAAACCAGCAGCAACACATTACCCGTCGCCACAATCAGATAAAGCAAAGTAATGCTCTCAAACAGCATTAATAATACTGCGCTGAGAATCGCTGCCGTCACCATGAAAATGCCGTTAACGATATTATTGGCCGCCACCGCATGCGCGCGGAAGGTTTCGCCGGAGGCAGTCTGAAGCCATGTGTAGAGCGGCACGGAGAAAAAGCCGCCAAAAAAGCCAATGGCCATCATGGTCAGCATTACCGGATAAGCATTGGCTTGCGATAAAAACCACATGATGCCGCTGAGTTCGGCAAAGCGTTGGCCGTGCGTGAGCCAAACCAGCAGCAAACCACTCGCTGTCAAACCGATGGCACCTACGGTCACCAAGCCCAAGCGCAAATGTTGGTGGCTGAGTTTGGCACACACCACCGAGCCAATGGCGATGCCGACGGAAAATAATGCCAACATCAGGTTAAACACATTATCGTTGCCGCCCAGATGGATTTGGGTAAAGGTCGGCAATTGGGTGGTGTAAACCGAGCCGACAAACCAAAACCACGAAATGCCGATAATGGCGGTAAACACGGGTTTTTGTGACACGGTTTCGCGCATTAAGTCCATCGTGCCTTTGACGATATTGAGTTCGATTTCGGTATCCGGCGCTTTGGCAGGCACCGATGGCATAAACAGGCTGGTCAAGGTGCCGCAAACCGCCACCCCAGTCACCACCATTCCGGCAATGTGCAGCGGAATGCCTGCCAAAGAGGTGCCCAAAATCTGTCCGAACAAAATGGCGATAAACGTGCCCGATTCAATCAGGCTGTTGCCCATCATTAATTCTTTATCATTCAGATAATCGGGCAAAATGGCGTATTTCAAGGGACCGAACAAGGTCGATTGCGTGCCCATGCAAAACAGACAAAACAGCAACAGCGGCGCCGATTGAATATAAAAACCATACGATGCCACACTCATCACGATAATTTCCAGTAACTTAATCCAGCGCGCCAACACAGCTTTATCGAAGCGGTTGCTCAGTTGGCCGGATAAGGCGGAAAACAGAAAATACGGCAGGATAAACAGCAACGCGCCCAAATTCAGCATTTGGCTGGCCGGAATCCAATCGTTGGCGCCCAAGCCGTAAAAACTGATCATCACAAACAGCGCGGTTTTAAACACATTGTCGTTAAATGCGCCGAGAAACTGCGTGCCAAATAAAGGTGCGAAACGGCGGCTGGTTTTGAAATTCAAATAATCTTTTTTTACGCTCATTTGGTGTCGCCTTTAGCGGAATCTTGTTCTTTTTCCAGCAGTTTGTCGGTGGAGTCGTCATCCATCAAAATGCGGTGTGCCGGCCCTTCCAAATCGTCAAATTGTCCGTGTTTGCCCGACCACCAGAAAAAATAGCCGATGATAAAGGCTAAAATGATGCTGATCGGCACCAAAATAAACATACTTTCCATTACATCATCCCTGTTAAATCGTTTAAAACCAGCATTTGGCCGGATAAGGTCAGGTATTCGTTGCGGATGCCGCCGATATTGCTGTTACCGGCAAAGAGTTCGACGCGGTCTTTTTCCACGCGCCAAAACAGCGGTTCGGCCGCCTCCTGCCAAGGTTGCAAGGCAGCGACAGCCGCTTGGTCTTCGGGCACATCTTCGCTTTGCAGTTTAACGGCAAACCGCCCGCTTTGCGGCTGCGCTTCGGATTCGTCATCGGCCAGCATGATGAAAAAGCCCAAATGCTCGCCTTGTTGGGTGTGGATACTGAAATAATGCATGGTTTTGTCTTTAAATCATATAAAAGGCCGTCTGAACGGCAAATCAATACCCTCTGCTTTACGCTTTCAGACGGCCTTCTATCTTAGCATCTTTTTGCGGATAGCAGTTTGCTGCCGCCAATGCTTAAATGAATAGAGCTATATCAAGATAGTCGCCCCGCGGCATTGACTTTTTATATCGAATAGACTAGCCTTCGAATGTTTTTATTAACCTGTTTCAGACGACTCCCCCACGTTTTGGCAATCATGCCACAGGCCGTCTGAAAACCTTTAGGAGCCTACAGATGTCTCAAAAATTGATTTTGGTTTTAAACTGCGGCAGTTCATCGTTAAAAGGTGCTGTTTTGGATAACGACAGCGGCGGCGTGCTGCTGAGCTGCTTGGCTGAAAAGCTGGGCTTGCCTGATGCCTACATCACCTTTAAATTCAACGGTGAAAAACACAAAGTTGAATTGGCTGCCAACCCGAATCACACCGGCGCAGTTGAAGCCTTGATGGAAGAATTGAAATCACACGGCTTCGACAGCCAAATCGCCGCCATCGGCCACCGCATTGTCAGCGGCGGCGAAGAATACAGCGAATCGACTTTGATTACCGAAGACGTGATTGCCGGCATCGAAAAATGCATCCCGTTGGCGCCATTGCATAACCCTGCCAACCTGTTGGGTGTGCGCGCCGCACAAAACATTTTCAAAGGCCTGCCAAACGTGGCCGTATTCGACACCGCGTTCCACCAAACCATGCCGGAACGCGCTTATATGTATGCCGTACCACGCGAGTTGTACAGCAAATACGGCTTGCGCCGATACGGTTTCCACGGCACCAGCTACCGCTATGTGTCTGACGAAGCCGCCCGCTTCTTGGGTAAAGACAAAAACAATTTGCGCATGGTGATTGCTCACTTGGGTAACGGTGCCTCGATTGCCGCCATTGCCAACGGCGTATGCCAAGACACCAGCATGGGCTTAACCCCGCTGGAAGGCTTGGTAATGGGTACTCGTTCGGGCGACATTGACCCTGCGGTATTCGGTTTCTTGGCTGAAAACGCCAATATGACCATCGCGCAAGTAACCGATATGTTGAACAAAAAATCAGGCTTGCTGGGCTTGTCTGAATTGTCGAGCGACTGCCGCACCATCGAAGAAGAAGCGGCCAACGGCCACTCCGGCGCGGTATTGGCACTGGAGGTATTCTGCTATCGTTTGGCGAAATACATCGGCAGCATGTCCGTTGCTGCAGGCGGTTTGGACGTATTGGCCTTCACCGGCGGTATCGGTGAAAATTCTGACTTAATCCGCAGCAAAGTGTTGGGCTACTTGGGCTTCTTGGGCTTGAACATCGACCAAGACGCCAACTTGGCTGCCCGTTTCGGCAACGCCGGTGTAATTACTACTGCCGACAGCAAAGCCGTTGCCGTGGTGATTCCAACCAATGAAGAATTGATGATTGCACACGACACTGCACGCTTAAGCGGCCTGTAATTCATCCGAAAAAAAGCCCTGTTGCCGGCAACAGGGCTTTTTTGTATTCAGGCAAATCAGATTAGGCAAAAAAAGCGGCCGTCTTTCAAGCGGGTATGATACAGACTTCGCTTTTCAGACGGCCTTGCGTTTTCATAATAGTTTTAGGGAGATAATCGGATTTTTAAATCCTGTTGTTTTAATTTGGTAAGATTCGTGTTACTTTTTTTATTCTGTAGATGTCATCACCATCCGAAGATGGTGATGACGTTTTCCCGCAATTTTATTGCTGAGTGTTGTAACGGTTTCCCGTTTGATTATTTCCACGTAATATGTTTGCTTTTTTCATGAAGAAACCCAACAGATTGCCGATATTTTCTTGCGCACCGTTTTGTTTCTACTGACTATCAAGCAAATATCGTGCCAAAACTTTGAATTCCTTAAATAAATTTACAATAGATTGTTTTAAAAATAAAAATATATAAAAATACCCATATGTCATTAAATATCCGCATCACCTGATGGCACACAATCTCGGCAATATGCCTTTTTTTGTCATCTTTTTGTGATTCTCGTCAAGTATGATGTTACTTTTTTTCGGTACATGACGGAATTTGCCACTTTTAATAACCATTTCCAATAAGATGGAAATAAACAGCACACCGCCATCAAATCTTATCCCGGGCCGTCTGAAAATTTCTAAACGAATGATTCACCAAAGCAATTTAGTCAATAAATGCTCAGAACCGTTTCAATAAAAGCAACTTCTCCCTTGAATACCTTTTCTTTGTTTGATTCACAATAATATAAACAAGGCCGTCTGAAAGTCATTTGCTTTTCAGACGGCCTCAAGCTTATTTTGCTACCCCAACCATTGCGACACCACATAAATCACCAGCCCGACCAAGCCGCCGACCAGTGTGCCGTTGATACGGATATACTGCAAATCCTTGCCGACGCTGAGTTCGAGTTTTTCCACCATTTGCGCGCTGTCCCAACTTTTCACTTTATCCGCTACAAACTGCGCAGCCTGCTCTTTGTAGCGCATGACGAAATCACGCACCATCAGCGACAGGCGCACATCGACTCTGCGCATAAACTGCGGATAGGTTTCGGCTTGTGCCAGCATGTGATCGAGCAGCTTTTGCAATTGCGCGGCGCACAACGAATCGGTTTTGGCTACATCATTCTCTGCCCAGTTTTGCAGCCCTTTCCAAAAATCTTCCAAGCTGTTTTGCAAGGCCGGCGATTCGGCAATCTGCATTTTGGCCGCTTCCAAACGGCGGTGCCACAGGCGTGAAGTTTGCAGCCGTTCGATAACCGCATCGTATTGCCCGTCAAAACGGCGACGCATGGCATTATCGCCACCCTGCATAGCGGCGGCCAAATAACCGTCTGCCCAATCCAAGGCTTTGGCGGCCGCCCAGTCGTCAACTTTATCCACCACCGTCGATTTCAGCGCAGCTTTGAATTTATCCCATGTGCTCGGTGCATCGCTTTCAATTTTGGTTGCCCATTCCCGTAGGTTTTGCTCCAGCATTTCGCGCGTTTCGGGATTTTTCAACCAACGACGTAATTGCTTCAATAAACCGTAATACAGAGTTTCGTGCATACCGTGTGCTTTGAGCAGAATCAGGCCGTCCGAAAGTGTTTTGGCTATTTTCTCGCCGTTGTATTGCTGCGCCAGCATCATGCCGGAAAAGCGCGCCACTTGCCCGGGCTTGGCGATATTCAGTAACAGCGGAATCTGCTTGGCTACCCGCGGCAACCATTGGCTGCGTACCGATTCGCCCGCCAGCCAGCCCAGCAGCTTGTCGCTTGGTTGTGCCTGATACACCCTTAAGGCAATCGGTTTGCCCTGCAAAAAGTTATTCTCAATAAATCTGCCCAATTCATCAGCAATACGCGCCTGATTACGCGGCAAAATAGCGGTATGCGGAATTGGCAAACCCAAAGGCCGTCTGAACAGCGCAATCACGGCAAACCAATCGGCCAGTGCGCCCACCATTGCCGCTTCGGAAAAGGCCTTCACATACGCCAGCCATGCATAATGCTTGAGATACAGCGAGGACAACACAAACAATACGCAAGCGGCCAGCAGCAAGCCGGTTGCCCGGCGGCGGCTGTGACGCAACCGCGCTTTGGCCTGCGCCAAGCGCACTTCTGCCGACAATGTGTGCATAATGTTCCTTTATGTGCCAACCGATAATGGAATTATAGCGCAGGCCGTCTGAAACCGCCTGTCTTCATCTGCTTAATTTTTAAGCATGATTCTTTTATGTTTAAATTTCATTAAGATAGATAAGTTATCAACAGGCTGCACACAATTCTTTCTTGTTATGCTGTGAGTAATCGCAATTTTCGTTTGAATTTTAAGCAGTATTATTTTTCGTTTATCTTTCAATGGATAATCGGATTTATACACAGGCTGCACACAGTTTTGATGGTCGGAACTGTGTGTTTTCAGCTTCAGACAGCCTTATTTCCAGTATATTCTCAAAACCATTAATCTGCTTAAATTTTGAGCATTTAATTTTTTTATTGATATTTCAACAGATAAACCTATTTTTCCACAGTTTGCCGACAGCTTGTCTAAACATTCTGCCTATATCTTATCCGCATCAAAAAGGCCGTCTGAAACCATACGGTTTCAGACGGCCTTTATCATCACATCAATGATTAAGCGATAGACGCATCCAAGAATGCAGTCAATTGGCCTTTTGCCAACGCGCCCACTTTAGTGGCTACGTTTTGACCGTCTTTGAACACCATCAAAGTCGGAATACCGCGCACGCCGAATTGGTTGGGGGTGTTTTGGTTGTCGTCGATGTTGATTTTCACAACCTTCACTTTACCTTGGTATTCGGCGGCAACATCGTCCAAAATCGGGGCAATCATTTTGCACGGGCCACACCATGGAGCCCAGAAATCCAGCAATACCGGCACGTCTGATTTCAAAACGTCTTGTTCGAAATTGGCATCAGTGGTGTGTACAATCAGTTCGCTACTCATAGTGTTTCCTTTCAGATGAGGGTTTTTGTATATTGGCAGAATAGGGCTAACGGCGGAAAATTTCAAGCCCCCGCGTGCAACAATAGATTTTGCGTATAACCGGCATGAGGATTTGCAAACACCGCCTCTAAATCCCCTTCTTCGACAATCTGCCCGTCTTTCAACACCATCACGCGGTGAGACAGCGCGCGAATCACCGCCAAATCATGGCTGATAATAATCAGGCTTAAGCCATGCCGACGCTGCAAATCAGCCAGTAAAGCCAAAATCTGCTGCTGCCATTGCACATCAAGCGCACTGGTCGGCTCGTCCAACACCAAAATTTTCGGGCGCACGATAATCGCACGGGCAATGGCGAGCCGTTGGCGTTGGCCGCCGGAAAACGCATGCGGATAACGCGTCGTCACGTCTTCGGGCAAACCGACTTGGCGCAGGGTTTCCTTCACCCGCGCGTGCATGGCTTCGCGGCCCAACTCCGGCTCGTGCACACGCAAAGCTTCGGCGACAATATCGAATACATTCATGCGCGGATTGAATGCGCCGAACGGGTCTTGAAACACCATTTGGATTTCTTTGCGCAGTTCAGGCCGCCATGCTTGGCCGTTGATTTTCAGACGGCCTTCCGCATCTATCAAACGCATCACTGCTTTGGCCAGCGTGGTTTTGCCGCTGCCGCTCTCGCCGATAATGCCCAAGGTTTCGCCTGCTTTCAAATGAAAATCCACGGGCTGAAGCAGCATTTTGCGGCTTTTCTTAAACCAACCGTCCCGCTCTTTTACCGATACGCTGATGGCTTCTCCTTCCAACACAGTCGCAGGGTTTTCGGGCAAACCAACCACTTGCCGCACTGCGCCGGCATTGAGCAGCATTTTGGTGTATTCATGTTGGGGCCGCCCGAATACGTCTTCCACGCAGCCCTGCTCGATAATGCGGCCATGCTGCATCACCGCCACGTCATCGGCAAAACGGCGCACCAAATTCAAATCGTGGCTGATGTACACCAAGGTCATGCCGTGCACTTGTTGCAAGCGTGACAGCAAATCGAGAATCTGCGCCTGCACCGCCACGTCCAGCGCAGTAGTCGGCTCATCAGCAATCAAAAGTTTCGGCTCTGCCGCCACCGCCATCGCAATCATTACCCGCTGCCGCTGTCCGCCCGATAATTGAAACGGATAGGCAAAGGCTTTTTCTTCCGGCTGCTGAATGCCGGTTTCATGTAAAAGCCCGACAGCGCGCGCCCATGCCTGTTTGGCGGTCAAACCCAAATGCAGCGTCAACACTTCGGCAATCTGCTTACCTACGCGCATCACCGGATTTAAGGCTGTCATCGGCTCTTGGAACACCATGCCAATGTCACGGCCGCGCAGCTTTTGCAGACTGCGTTCAGGCAACGTCAACAAATCCGCGTCTTCAAATTTCAGACGGCCTGTTAACGACACCGCCGGGTTCAGCCGCATAATGCCCTGCGCCAACACGGTTTTGCCGCTGCCGCTCTCGCCGACAACCGCCAGCTTGCGTCCGGCTTGCACGGTGAGGTTGATGCCGTGCAACACCTGTTTGCCCGGAAATGAAGCATTGAGGTTCTCGATTTGTAAAATCGGGGTCATGATGGGTTCCATAGCATAAAAGCGTGATTGGCCAACCACGCTTTTCAGACGGCCTTATCCGGCCGATTTCTCTTCTTGCAACTGCTGCTTCAATACGCGTTTCAACACCTTGCCGGTAGCGTTTTTCGGCAACTCGTCTTTAAAATAAATGTGCTTGGGCACTTTAAAATTCGCCAGATTTTTGCGCAAATAGGCGCGTACTTCTTTTTCATCGAGCGTCATTTTGTCTTTGACCTGCACAAAAGCAACGATTTCCTCATCGGCATATTGGTCTTTCACGCCAATCACCGCCGCCGCTTCCGCCGCATCCATTTTGTACAGCACCTCTTCAATCTCGCGCGGATAAATGTTTTGGCCTTTGGAGATAATCAAATCTTTTTTGCGGTCGACAATGAAAATAAAGCCGTCATCATCAATCTGCACTAAATCGCCCGTGCGCAGCCAGCCGTTGACAACCGCTTCGTCGGTCGCGCCCGGCATATTCAGATAGCCCTGCATCACCGCATCGCTTTTGACAATGAGTTCGCCCACGCCGCCTTTTTCCACTTCCATCAATTCATCGTTAACTGCTTTGATTTGGTAGCCCGGCAACGGTTTGCCCACGCTGCCGACTTTTTGCTGCTCCAGCGTATTAACGGAAACCACCGGCGAACACTCGCTTAGGCCATAGCCTTCAATCAGCTTGGATCTGGGGAACTTGGCTTTAAAATCTAAAATGGTTTGCTCAGCCAAAGGCGCGCCGCCGCTGACAAACAGGCGCACGCGGTTGAACCAGCGGAAATACCACGGAATTTTTGCCTTGCCCATCGCGGTGTAAATCGCCGGCACACCCAAGAAAATGGTCGCGCGCTTGAACAGAACCTGCTTCAGCACATTGGAAAACGGAAACACCGATTTTACCAAAATAATCGAACACACCATGTAAATCGGCAGCAATACCATCGCCGTCAGCGTGAAGCTGTGGAACATCGGCAGGAACACGACAAAGCGGTCTTTGCGCGAAATCTTAAATACCTGCTCCACCCCTTGCAGATTGGAAAACAGGTTTTTATACGTAATCAGCGCACCTTTCGGATGGCCGGTAGTGCCCGATGTATAAATGATGTGTGCCAAATCATCAATGGCAGGCTGATGGCTTAAATCCGGCTTCTCCGGAAACGACAAGGCCGCCGTAAAATGGGCGTGTTTTTTATCGGCCGGCCGTTTATCGCCGATCCAAATGATTTTTTCCAGCTTGGTTTTGTCTTCCAAGCCTCGGACTTCTTTCAAACCGTCCGAAGCAAACAGAAATTTGGCCGCGCAATCATTGAGAATATAGGCAAATTCGTCGTTTTTCAAAAACGTGTTCATAGGTACGGCCACCGCACCCAGAGCCGTGATGGCAAAATAAGCCACAATAAAATCCGGCGAATTTGACACGGCCAGCGCTACTTTGTCGCCGAATTTCACATCAATACTTTGCAGATAAGCGGCCACCGCATCGACCTGCTGTTTGAGCCGGCGATAGCTGATTTTTTCCTGATCGTTGAAAATAGCAGTATTTTTGGCAGACTTATGGTTTGCCGCCGACAGCATTTGGTAAAAATTGCGATAAAGATAATTCATAAAGCTTTCTTATTGGAATGGTTTGATATACCCCGCAGGCTGCCCGTTGCCGGGCCGTCTGTATTTTATAGAATCAGCATAAAGAAAGTAAGCCGTTTCGCGTAAAAACAAGCAAGTTCCGATGAGATTTTCGGCAAAAACGCAAGATTATTCGGCAAACGCCGTCTGAAATCAATTGCGTACCCGCACGTCGAACGCATGGCGCAAGCCTTCGCCCACCATTACCAACAGCAGCAACATCACCGTTAATGCGCCGACTGCCGACAGGCCGATCCACCATGCATCTAAATTGTCTTTGCCCTGCGCCAACAGTTCACCCAAACTGGCTTGCGAAGCGGGCACACCCAGCCCCAAAAAGTCCAAACTGGTTAAGGCCAACACCGCACCGGAAATGCGGAACGGTAAAAACGCCAACACCGGCGTGAGGCTGTTGGGCAGAATGTGCCGCCACATAATCGTGCCGTTGCCCACGCCCATGCTTTTTGCCGCCAGCACATAATCGGCCTGGCGGTTTTTTAAAAATTCGGCGCGCACATAGTCCGACAGCCCCATCCAGCCGAACAGCGACAGCAACAACAATAAAATCAGCAAGCCCGGATTAAAAAACGACGACAAAATAATCAGCAGATAAAGCTCGGGCAAGCCGCCCCAGATTTCTAAAAAGCGCTGAATCAGCAAATCAGTTTTGCCGCCAAAATAGCCTTGCACAGCACCCATCACCACGCCGATAAACGTGGTTACGGCGGTTAAGGCCAATGCGAACAGCAGCGAATCGCGGAAACCGTACACCAAACGCGCCAGCACATCGCGGCCGCGGTCGTCCGTGCCCAGCCAATGCTGCTCAGACGGTCTTGCCGGATCGGGCAGGGTGTCGAAATCGTTTAAGGTATCGGCGGCGTAAGGATTAGGCAGATACAGGGCAAAATTGCCGTCGGACGTGATGTTTTGGCGGATTAAGGGGTCGAGATAATCGGCAGGCGTCTCGAAATCGCCGCCGAATTCGGTTTCATAATAGGTACTGATGAGCGGAAAATAGGTTTTGCCCTGATACTGAATCCACAGCGGCTTGTCGTTGCTCCACAACGGAGCGGCCAGCGCCACGGCAAACAGCACCGTCAGCACGCGCAACGCCAGCCAACCGCGCTTGTGCTGCTTAAAAGCCTGCCATGTGGGATTTTGAGAGAGAGTCTTCATCGTTGTATTTTGTTGAGGCCGTCTGAAAAATTTTTTAGTGCCAATTGATAGAGATGGTATAAAATTCGGCTAAATACTCCGCCAAGATTTCATGCGCTTCCTGACTTTACGCAATAATTTTTTTAATATCTTTCAAACTTTTCATTGATTTATCCTCAAATCTTTCAGACGGCCTACTTCTGCCCGCCAAAATGAATGCGCGGGTCGACCCACGAATAAGAAATATCAGACAACAATTTCGCCAGCAGCCCCATCAGTGTAAACACATACAGCGTGCCCATCACCACCGGATAATCGCGTTTCATTACCGCTTCGTATGACAACAGGCCCAGCCCGTCGAGCGAAAACAGCGTTTCAATCAGCAGGCTGCCGGTGAAAAACGCGCCGATAAAGGCGGCCGGAAAGCCGGTAACCAACGGAATCATGGCGTTGCGGAACACATGTTTCCATAAAATCTGCTTTTCCGGCAAACCCTTCGCACGGGCGGTATAGACATATTGGCGGCGGATTTCTTCGAGAAACACGTTTTTGGTCAACACCGTCATCACGGCAAGATTGCCTGCCACCGATGCGGTAATCGGCAAAACCATGTGCCACAGATAATCTTTGATTTTGGCAAACGTACTCAGATTTTCCCAATCATCACTCACCAAACCGCCCTGCGGAAACCATGAAAAGAAACTGCCGCCGCCGAACAACACCAGCAGCACCAAACCCAACACAAACGGCGGAATAGTATAACCGGCCAACACCACCATGCCGGTGAGCATATCAAAGCGGCTGCCGTCGCGCACCGACTTGGCAATGCCGAGCGGAATACAAATCAGGTAGGTCAGGAAAAACGTCCACAACCCTAAGCTCATCGATACGGGCATTTTTTCTTTCACCAATTCAAACACAGTTTGATGATGGAAAAAACTCTCGCCCAAATCAAAGCGTAAAAAACGGCCGACCATCTCGACAAAGCGTGTCAACGGCGGTTTGTCGAAACCGTAAAGCGCATTCAACACCGCCATGTCATCTGCACTCAAGTTGCCCGATTTCATCATATTCGCCGCACCGCCGCCCGCCTCACCCACCGCCGCGCTTTGGGTCAACTGCTGTACCATCTGCTCCACCGGCCCGCCGGGCACGAATTGGATAATCGCAAACGTCACCGCCAGAATACCGAGCAACGTGGGAATTAAGAGTAACAAGCGTTGGAAAATATAACGCCACATGGGATTTGCTTTCTTGAGTTTTGAGGCCGTCTGAAAAAGGTTTAAGGTTTTCAGACGGCCTGTGAGAAATGTTAGGCAGAGTAATCCACCATTTCAATAATATAATGTAGAAATACGCTTATTAGCCACCTTATATTTACTTTCTATACAGCCTTTTATCTTGCCTTATTTCAAAATATTAGCCACTTAAACCAAAGAACTTAATAATTATCGCGCCAATTATTGCCACAATTAACGGCGCAATATATAAATCATGAATTTTATTTGATTCCGGCAACCTAACTTGAGATTCTCTTTCTTTTCTGGAAACAAGGTTATTTCCGACAGAATTCATTAACATCTCACGTTCAATCTTATCATCAACTTCTTTTAATTTACGCTTTAAAGCCATACTGGAATTCAAAAATATCCATCCAATAAAAAATATTGTATAAATCACAAAAAATTTAATTCCCTGACTGTCTAGAATATTAGATGGATCTGGTACAGGTGAATGATTCCAAAATAAATCCAAATACCTACTCCGTTCATAAATAAAATAAACAATATCTTTAAATGGCTTAGAAATAATCTGTCCAAATTGGCTTCCATCATCTAATTTAAAATAAAACATTTTTGAAATTGAAATAAATGTAGATACCAAACTGGGTATACAAAATAAAGTACCCAATATGAAATTTCTAAACATTTTATTTTTCATTTGCTTATAATTCAAAAATATTTCTCCCAAGGGCAAACATTAAACTTAAATACCCAGACGGCCTTACTCCATCGCTTCATTCAATTTCTGCTGAATCAAATCCGCGTCAAACGATTTAGCAATCAGTTCGAAACGCGAATCACGCCGCCATGAAACTTGGTTGGCACCCCATTGGCCGTCCACCCAGTTGAGCCACACCCATGTGCCGAGCACTTGGAACACGCCTTTGGCACGCACCAAGCCTTCGGTCATTTTCGGCAGGTCGTTGAAAAAACGGGTCAGGCGTTCGCCGTCGAATTCTTTGCCGGCCGGAAAGGTAAAGCCTTCGGATTGGAAACCCATGGTGTTGTCGGGCAAGGCTTTGAGGCGGTAGCGTGATTTTTCCACCACCGGAATATCCAACCATTGAATGTCGAGCCGGGCATTTGCCACTTCGACCACTTTGGCTTTGGGCGGAAACAATTTGGCTGCTTTTTCGTGAAACTCAGCCATTTGTTCGGGCGCGCACAAATCGGTTTTGCTTGCCACCAACACATCGCACACGCCGATTTGATCTTTATACAGCGCTTGGTTGGCATAATTCGGGTCGATGAATTGGCGCGGATCGACCACGGTAAACACTGCGCCGATTTCCACCAAGTCTTTCAACGGCGGTGCTTTGAGTTCGTCAATCACGCTGGCGGCATGCGCCAAGCCGCTGGCTTCGATCATCAGGCGGTCGGGCCCGGCATCGCGCAGCATTTTTTGCACGGTGCTGCCCATTTGCGCACCGGCGGTGCAACACAGGCAACCGCCGGCAATTTCGGCCACGGGAATGCCCTCATCGCTCAATACCGCGCCGTCAATGCCGATTTCGCCGAATTCATTGACGATAATCACCCATTTTTCATTCGGGTCTTTTTGCGCCATCAGGCTCTTGAGCGCGGTGGTTTTGCCGGTGCCCAAGAAGCCGGAAATCAGGTGGACTTTGGTTTTCTTTACTGACATTTCTTGCAGATTCCTGTTAAAACAACGTGTTCTTCTTTCAAGGCAAAGCCGCTTTCGGCCACACCGGCGCGTAAGGCCGTCCATTCCCGGCTTAGGGTTTGCTCATCGACCGCGCCGCATTCGGTGCACACCAAAATAAACGCGCTGTGGTGGGTGGCGATTTCTTCGTCGTCATGGCAATGATCGCCGCACTCATGCTGCGCGTGGCTGCACAATACATAGCCGTTGACCGCGGCCACTTTGTGCAACACGCCCTGCTCCGCCCAAAAATCCAAGGCACGGTAGGCGGTAGGCGGCGCGACCACGCCTTCACTTTGCTGCTGCATCAGCGACAAAACATTGTAGGCTTTGATGACGCCGGTTTGCTGCAACACGATATCCAACACCTGCTCGCGCAAAGCAGTCACCTGCGCGCCATCGATCCGGGCTTGTTCTAAAATTTTCTGTTTCAAAGGATTCATAACGGGCTTTCAGACGGCCTTTTCAGATGGCCTTATTATAGCGTGTTTGTATGTATTCAGATACATCAAGGCCGTCTGAAAGCCTTATGCTGCTTTCAGACGGCCTGTCGGGTAAACTTATTTAAACCACGATTTGATTTTGTCGAATAATGAGATGCTTTGTTTCTCGAAGCCCTCTTCCGCCGCGGCGACGGCAGTAGTTTCGTCTTTGGTAACTTTGAGCGGATTAAACGTTTGAGCCACCGGCATGATTTCAATGGCGTTGACATTCATGTGCGCCGGACGTTGATACAGCCACAAAGCGGTGTCGGCAATGTCTTGCGGACGGATAAACTGCACGTTTTTATACAAATCGGCCGCACGTTCATCGTCTCCTTTAAAGCGCACATTGGAAAACTCAGTATCGCCGCACAAACCCGGCTCGATGTTGGTGATACGGATGTTTCTACCCGCCAAATCGGCGCGCAAATTCAGGCTGAACTGGCGCACAAACGCTTTGGTCGCACCATACACATTGCCGCCCGGATAAGGGTATGTGCCGGCAATCGAGCCCAAATTCATGATATAGCCCTGATTGCGTTCCACCATCTGCGGCAATACTTGTCGCGTGAGAAAAGTCAGGCCGATGATGTTGGTTTGAATCATGGTTTCCCAATCGCCGAAATCGGCTTTGTCGGCATTATCCAAACCCAAGGCCAAACCGGCATTGTTAATCAGGCAGTCGATTTCGCTGAAATTTTCCGGCAAGCTGTCGAGCGCGTTGCGGATGGATTCGGTTTTCGATACGTCCATTTCCAGCGCATAGAATCGGCCGCCCAATTCATCGGCCAATGCCTGTAATTTATCCAAACGCCGCGCCGCGCCGATGACATGGTAACCCGCCGCCACAAAGCTGCGGCACATCGCCTCGCCGAATCCGGCCGAAGCACCGGTAATCAAAATCGCCATACTGTTTCCTTTCGTTTTTCACACGGTTTCAGGTATGATTGCATCATCTTATTTTTCAGACGGCCTCACCCGTCTTTCATCAAAACAATCATACCACAAGGACACACCATGAAAATCAAAACTTCCCTGATTTCAGCGGCCGCCGCTTTCGCCCTTTCCGCCTGCGGCGGCGCACCTGCCGAGCCGAAAGGCGCGATTTCCGAAGAGCGCACCGCCGCGTTCAAATCGATGATGCCGGAATTCATGAGCATGGGCAAAATGGTGAAAGGCGAAGAAACATACGTTGTCGAGACCTTTAAAGCCAACGCCGCCAAATTTGCCGAAAGCAGCAAAAAGCCATTTGAGCATTTCCAATCCGACCCGCAGGGCAACGGCGATGCGCTGCCGGCCATTTGGGAAGACGAAGCAAAATTCAAAGCCGAAGAAGAAAAATTCCACACTGCCGTGGCCAAGCTCAACGAAGCGGCACAAGGCGGTAATTTGGAAACCATTAAAGCCGCTTACGGCGAAGTGGGCGCAAGCTGCAAATCATGTCACGATGTGTACCGCAAACCGAAATAAATTGAAGTTTTCGACATAATCAAAGCCGTCTGAATAAAACTGCACCCCCAAAGTTGGCCCTTCCAACTTAGAAGGGTGCAGTTTTCTTATGTCCAAATATACACCAGATTTCAAATACCGAGCCGTACTCCACTACCGCCAAGTGCACACCGACAGCGCACTGCAAACCATTTCAACGTCTCACGCACACACCTGCGCCGTCGGATAGCTGCCTAACCGGTAAGGCGATTCAATACCCGCAGGCTACCCGTATGAAGACCAAACGTAAGAAGCCGTTTACCGTCGACAAACCCGACCATGAAAAAACTCAAGCAGTGACGTAACTGAGTTTGAATGCACAGACGGCAAACTGTACTGTTCACCGATACCGGATATGTTTAACCGTGAGATTGCAGCTTATTCTTTAGGCCGAAGAGCGAACGGTAAGATGGTGGCGCAAATGCCGGAAAGACATTCGGCCGTCTGAAACAAATGTTTCAGACGGCCTGTGTTTTAGGGTTTGGATTCAATCAGGCAAATGCCCGGCGGATTCAAACCTTACAGCTTCCATTCGCTCAATTTGGCTTGGTAAGCATCCAAATCGGCAATCGGACGGGCCGCTACACCGCTATCCATCGCAGCTTTAGCCGTAGCTGCGGCAACGCGTGGCAGCAGGCGTGAATCAAACGGGGTTGGGATCAGGTAATCCGCGCCGAATTCGAATTTTTTTCCGTAAGCGGCAGTCACTTCTTCGGTCACTTCTTCCATCGCCAAATCCGCCAATGCGTACACGCAAGCCAGTTTCATTTCTTCGTTGATGGTGGTTGCGCCGCAATCCAATGCACCGCGGAAGATGAATGGGAAGCACAATACGTTGTTCACTTGGTTAGGGAAGTCGGAACGGCCGGTTCCGATTACCACGTCGGCGCGGGTTTCTTTCGCCAATGGCGGCATGATTTCAGGATTTGGATTGGCCATGGCAAACACGATTGGTTTGTCGTTCATGGCCAACAGCATTTCAGGGGTCAATACATTCGCACCTGACAAGCCCAAGAAGATATCTTTGCCTTTCACGGCATCAGCCAAGTTGCGCGCACCGGTGTCCTCTACCGCGTAGAATTTTTTCGACTCGTCCATGCGGTCTTTGTCTTCGCGGGTTTGGTAAATCACGCCTTTAGAGTCGCATACGGTCACGTTTTCGCGTTTCAGGCCGAGCGCCAGCAATTGGTTCAAACATGCAATCGCGGCAGCACCTGCGCCGGAACACACCAAAGTGGCTTCGCCGATGTTGCGGCCGGTATAACGCAGGGCATTCAATACGGCGGCGGCAGTGATGATGGCGGTGCCGTGTTGGTCATCGTGGAATACCGGAATTTTGCAGCGTTTGCGCAATTCGCGTTCGATGTAGAAGCACTCGGGGGCTTTGATGTCTTCCAAATTGATGCCGCCGAAAGTCGGCTCTAATGCGGCGATGATATCGACTAGTTTTTGCGGGTCTTTTTCGTCGATTTCAATGTCGAATACATCCACGCCGGCAAATTTTTTGAACAATACGCCTTTGCCTTCCATTACAGGCTTGCCGGCCAATGCGCCGATGTTGCCCAAGCCCAAAACGGCGGTACCGTTGGAAATGACTCCAACCAAATTACCTTTAGAGGTGTATTTGTAGGCGGCTTGCGGGTCGGCTTCGATTTCCAAGCAAGGGAATGCAACACCCGGAGAGTAGGCCAATGCCAAATCTTCCGAAGTGCTCAGAGATTTCGTCGGGGTAACGGATACTTTACCCGGAACGGGGAATTCGTGGAATTTCAGTGCTGCATCTTTCAATGTATTTTCCATTGTGCTAATCCTGTTGCAATAATTTACGCTGTGAAGAGTGAATGCCGTCTGAAAATCGGTCGGGCGGTGCGATACAAAAGCGATAACCCGATAATTTCAAGCCGATGTAATCGGGCGTAATTTTAACATGCAACCCTGCTTGGGCATACCGTTAATTTAATTATTTTTACCAACAGTAGGAAAGTATTTGATAAAACGCAAGAAAAGCCGTCTGAAAAGCGGTCATTGTGCTTTTCAGACGGCCTTTTGTTTATTTTTAAATTAAAGCCCGAAATGGCGGCTTAATACGGCTTCAATATCCTGCTTCACCCGTTCGCGCCCGCGGTTGCCGTCAATCACGGCATAGCGGTTCGGCGCGGCTGCGGCGCGGTCGAGATATACGTTACGCACGCGCACAAAAAAATCGGCCTGCTCTTGCTCGAAGCGGTCTTTCTCGCGCGTTTGGCTGATGCGGGCCATCGACACCTCAAGCGGCACATCCAGCAACACCGCCAAATCCGGCCGCAAACCGCCCTGTACCCAGTTTTCCAATACTTCAATATCCTGTAAAGGCACACCGCGTCCGCCGCCCTGATAGGCAAACGTGGCATCGGTAAAACGGTCGGACACCACATGAATGCCTTTTTCCAACGCCGGCAAAATCACGTTTTCCAAATGCTGTTGCCGTGCGGCAAACATCAATAAAGTTTCCGCCCGCAGGCCGACTTGGGTTTGCGGATTGAGCAGCAATTCGCGCAAGGCTTCGCCCATCGCTGTCCCGCCCGGCTCGCGTGTAAACACCACCGGCAATCGGCGTTCGTCAAACCATGCCTGCATCACAGCCAAGTTGGTCGATTTTCCGGCACCGTCTATGCCGTCGAGCGTAATGAATTGCGCTTTCATGGGGTTCCTTAAATAATATTAGGCCGTCTGAAATTCTACACGATAATGCAGTATTTTTTCAGACGGCCCCGTATCTGTATTTGTATGTGCAGGCTATTTTTTCAAAATATATTTGCGTACGGCGGCGTTGTGTTCATCCAGAGTATGGCTGAATTGGCTCAAGCCGGTGCCGTCCATTCGGGACACGAAATACAGGTATTTTTCGGCAGAAGGATGCGCGGCGGCTTCCAGCGAGGCTTTGCCCGGCAAGGCAATCGGTGTCGGGGTAAGGCCGGCGCGGGTGTAAGTATTGTAAGGTGTATCGCGGCGCAAATCGGCTTTGCGGATTTTACCCTGATAAGCTGCTCCCATGCCGTAAATCACGGTCGGGTCGGTTTGCAGGCGCATACCGGTGGCCAAGCGGTTTTTAAATACCGACGACACATGTGCGCGGTCGGCCGGATGGCCGGTTTCTTTTTCGATAAGGCTCGCCATAATCAGCAATTCATACGGATTTTTATACGGCAGGCCGCTTTGGCGTTCGTCCCATGCGGCGCCGAGCTCCCGCCGCATGGTTTTATAGGCCAAACGGTAAATCTGAATGTCGCTGCTGTCGGCCTCGATTTCATAGCTGTCGGGAAAAAACAGGCCTTCCGGATTCGGATTCAAGGCATCCGGTGCGATTTCGGCCATCAGCCTCCCATCACTCCATTGGGCGGTGTCGTGCCGGATGCTTTCGGTTTCGTTGATGATTTTGCGCATGGTGGCAAAACGCATGCCTTCGACAATTTTCACGCTTACGGTGTCCGGGCGGCCGCTGCGTAATTTTTGCAACACATCCCACGCCGATGCTTTGGCCGGCATGCGGTAGGTGCCCGCTTTTAATTGATTGTGCGTGCCAGTTGCATAT